>JBNIDL010000004.1:0-1655 GCA_050108195.1 Enterobacteriaceae bacterium entHe1 | reverse complement strand
TTTTTTTATTTCATCAAAAGGAATATCTATTTTATTAGCTAAAATTTGTAATGTTATTTTTTTGTTTACTTTTACTTTTTCTAAAATTTTGTTTTTATCTAACTTAGGCAAAAATATGTTAAATTTTATTTCAATATATGTCCTATTTTAAATATTTTCTTATTAGAGTTTTGTATATCTTTTATTTCCATTTTTTTTCTAGATTCTATCTGAACTTTATCAAAACATATTATGTCGTCCTTTGTTGCGACAAATAAATATTTTTTTATGTTAATTATTTCTCCTGGAATAAATTTTATTTTATTTTTTTTATTATTTTTCTTTATTTTAGCATTCCATACTTTTATTCTTTTTTTATTTGAAAAAAAGAAACTTGTAGGATATAAACTGAAAGCTTTTATTTTTTTTATTATATTTTTTGCTTTTGAATTCCAATTTATTTTTGATTCACTTTTTTTTATTTTTTTAGAATATGTGGCTTTATTATTATTTTGTTTAATGTATTTAATTTTATTGTTTTTAATTTTGTTTATTATTTTAGATAAAAAATTAGGTACTGACTTAATTAATTTGTTGTATATATTTAAACTATTGTATTTTTTTTTCATTAAATATTTTTTTCTAAATATAATGTCTCCTTCATCTATTTTTTCATTTATTTTTATAATTGTAAATCCAAAATACTTATATTCATTTATAATAGTACACTGTATAGGAGAAGGCCCTCTGCATTTAGGTAATAAAGAACAATGAATATTTATACATCCAAATTTAACTATATTTAATATAGATTTTGGAATAATAGTTGCAAAATCAACAATTATTATAAGGTTTATCGACTTTTTTTTTATTTCTTTTATTATTTTGTCTTCATTAAAAGTTATAAATTTAATTTTATTTATTTTTTCATTTTTTTCTTTTAAATAAATTTTCTTATTTTTAGTAACTATTAATTTTATAATGTATTTTCTTTTTATTAATATTTTTAAGTTGGCTAATGAAAAATTAGAATTTCCAGCAAATATTATATTTAAATATTTCATTTTTTTTAATAATCGATAATCAATTTTCCGTTTAAATGATCAATTTCATGTTGAATGCATATAGATAATAAATTATCAGCTTTAATTATAATATTTTTATTATTTGTATCTGTATTTTTTATTAATATTTTTTTTGATCTTTTTATTTTTTTATATATATTCGGTACAGATAAACATCCTTCTCTTATTTTTACTTTTTTTTTACTTTTTTTAATTATTTTAGGATTTATTAATATAATTTTATTTTTTTTATTACTTTCTATATCTATAACTATCAATCTTAAATTTAAATTAACTTGAGTAGCTGCTAATCCTATCCCACTAAAGTAATACATTGTATCAAACATATATTCTATTATTTGTATTATTTTTTTATCAATGTTTTTTATTTTATTAGCTATCTTTTTTAACCTTAAATCAGGATATTTTAATATTTTTAATATTTTCATATTTAAATTTATAAATATTTATATTTTTAATAATAAATTTCTTCAATTTCATAAATTAAATATAGTTAATAAATAACTTGACTCTAATATAAAATAGAGTAGGATAAATTTTACAATAATATTTAATTTATTAAATACGTTATTGTACGAAAGTATATACTAA
>JBNIDL010000003.1:0-2969 GCA_050108195.1 Enterobacteriaceae bacterium entHe1 | reverse complement strand
TTAAAAACGATCTTTTGTAAATAAGCGAATTATCGTATATGAAGGATGCCTTGGCAGTCAAAGGCTATGAAGGACGTGTAAATCTGCGAAAAGCATCGGGGAGTTGATATAAAACGATATTATCCGGTGATGTCCGAATGGGGAAACCTAATGTAACTAAAATTACATTATCATTAAATAAATAAATAGTTTAATGAAGCTAACCAAAGGAACTGAAACATCTTAGTACTTTGAGGAAAAGAAATCAAAAGAGATTCCCGTAGTAGTGGCGAGCGAATCGGGAACAGCCTATAAGTTTTTATACTTACATTTTTGTATTAGAAAAATGTTCTGAGAAGTTCAGCAATAATGAGTTATAGCCTTGTATTCGAAAATACAAATTTGTAAGAACTTAGAAAGTAAAACGAGACATGTGAAATCTTGTTTGAAGATAGGGGAACCATCCTCTAAGGCTAAATACTCTTGACTGACCGATAGTGAACTAGTACCGTGAGGGAAAGGTGAAAAGAACCCCTGATAGGGGAGTGAAATAGAACCTGAAATCATATACGTACAAGCAGTAGGAGCATTGAAGTTAAAAAATGTGACTGCGTACCTTTTGTATAATGGGTCAGCGACTTATATTTTGTAGCAAGGTTAACAAATTAGGGAGCCGTAGGGAAACCGAGTCTTAATAGGGCGTTAAGTTGCAGGATATAGACCCGAAACCTGGTGATCTAAACATGAGCAGGTTGAAGATTAGATAACACTAATTGGAGGACCGAACTGACTAATGTTGAAAAATTAGCGGATGACTTGTGTTTAGGGGTGAAAGGCCAATCAAACCAGGAGATAGCTGGTTCTCCTCGAAAACTATTTAGGTAGTGCCTTATGTAATGATATATGGGGGTAAAGCTCTGTTTCGATTAGAGGTTTGAATAAAACTATCAATTCGATGCAAACTATGAATACCATATATTTTATCATAGGAGACACACAGCGGGTGCTAACGTCCGTTGTGAAGAGGGAAACAACCCAGATTACTAGCTAAGGTCCCTAAATTATGATTAAGTGGAAAACGATGTGGAAAGGCATAAACAGTTAGGATGTCGGCTTAGAAGCAGCCATCATTTAAAGAAAGCGTAATAGCTCACTAATCTAGTCGTTCTGCGCGGAAGATATATCGGGGCTAAAATTATATACCGAAGCTGTAACAATAAAATTAGTTTTTTTTATTGGGTAGAGGAGCGTTCTGTAAGCCGAAGAAGATATATCGAAAGATATTTTGGAGGTATCAGAAGTGAGAATGCTGACATAAGTAACGATAAAGCAGGTGAAAAACCTGCTCGCTGGAAAACTAAGGTTTCCTGTTCAACGGTAATCGGAGCAGGGTAAGTCGATCCTAAGGTGAGGTCAATAGACGTAATCGATGGACAACAGGTTAATATTCCTGTACTTAGTACAATTGGCGATGGGGGGGTGAAGTGGGTTATGTTATCCAAGTGACGGTAATCTTGGTTCAATCGTGTAGATGTGAAAAATAGGTAAATCCGTTTTTCTTTAACATTGAGGCGTGACGACGAGTTATTAAGGTAACGAAGTAATTTAGACCTTACTTACAGGAAAATCCTCTAGTTATAAGTTGTATTAAATCGTACTATAAACCGACACAGGTGGTTAAGTAGAAAATACTCTAGCGCTTGAGAGAACTCGGGTGAAGGAACTAGGCAAAATGATGCCGTAACTTCGGAAGAAGGCATACTAATAGTAAATATAAAGTTTATCACTGAATGTTGAAATTAGTCTAAGGTAATTGCTGGCTGCAACTGTTTATTAAAAACATAGCACTGTGCAAACATGAAAGTGGAAGTATACAGTGTGATGCCTGCCCGGTGCCGGAAGGTTAAATGATAAAGTAAAAAAAAACATTGTTTTTTCAGCTTTTGACTGAAGCCCCGGTAAACGGCGGCCGTAACTATAACGGTCCTAAGGTAGCGAAATTCCTTGTCGGGTAAGTTCCGACCTGCACGAATGGCGTAATGATGGCCAGACTGTCTCCACCCGAGACTCAGTGAAATTGAAATCGCTGTGAAGATGCAGTGTACCCGCGGCAAGACGGAAAGACCCCGTGAACCTTTACTATAACTTGATATTGAGTATTTAATAAAAACGTGTAGGATAGGTGGTAGACTTAGAAGTATAAGCGCCAGTTTATATGGAGTCGTCCTTGAAATACCACTCTTTTTTATTAATTATTCTAATTCAGAGTCGTGATCCGATTCGAAGACAGTGTCTGGTGGGTAGTTTGACTGGGGCGGTCTCCTCCTAAAAAGTAACGGAGGAGCACAAAGGTTAGCTAATCACGGTCAGAAATCGTGAGGTTAGTGCAAAGGCATAAGCTAGCTTAACTGTGAGAGCGACAGTTCGAACAGATGCGAAAGCAGGTCTTAGTGATCCGGTGGTTCTGAATGGAAAGGCCATCGCTCAACGGATAAAAGGTACTCCGGGGATAACAGGCTGATACCGCCCAAGAGTTCATATCGACGGCGGTGTTTGGCACCTCGATGTCGGCTCATCACATCCTGGGGCCGAAGTAGGTCCCAAGGGTATGGCTGTTCGCCATTTAAAGTGGTACGCGAGCTGGGTTTAGAACGTCGTGAGACAGTTCGGTCCCTATCTGCCGTGGGCGTTGGAAGATTGAGAAAAGCTGCTCCTAGTACGAGAGGACCGGAGTGGACGTATCTCTGGTGTTCGGGTTGTCATGCCAATGGCATTGCCCGGTAGCTAAATACGGAAAAGATAACTGCTGAAAGCATATAAGCAGGAAGCTTATTTCAAGAATAGTCTTCCCAAACTTTTAAAGTTTCTTAAGGGACGTTAAAGACAATGACGTAGATAGGTCGAATGTGTAAGCATTGTGAAATGTTGAGCTAATCGATACTAATTTCCCGTGAGGCTTATTTATATAAAGATCGTTTTTTTTGAGTTTT
>JBNIDL010000002.1:0-78757 GCA_050108195.1 Enterobacteriaceae bacterium entHe1 | reverse complement strand
CCGGATAATATCGTTTTATATCAACTCCCCGATGCTTTTCGCAGATTTACACGTCCTTCATAGCCTTTGACTGCCAAGGCATCCTTCATATACGATAATTCGCTTATTTACAAAAGATCGTTTTTAAACCATTTATGTCCCCTAGGGGATTTGAACCCCTGTTGCCGCCGTGAAAGGGCAGTGTCCTGAACCACTAGACGAAGGAGACTAAAAAAATCGTTATTGTACTAATCATAAATACTAAATACTTCCTAAATAAGGAGGTGATCCAACCGCAGGTTCCCCTACGGTTACCTTGTTACGACTTCACCCCAGTCATGAATCACAAAGTGGTATATTTCCATCCCTAAGGTTAAGTTATATACTTCTTTTGCAACCCACTTCTATGGTGTGACGGGCGGTGTGTACAAGGCCCGAGAACGTATTCACCGTGACATGCTGATTCACGATTACTAGCGATTCCGACTTCATGAAGTCGAGTTGCAGACTTCAATCCGAACTAAGACGTACTTTATAAGATTTGCTAATTTTTGCAAATTTGCCTCTCTTTGTATACGCCATTGTAGCACGTGTGTAGCCCTACTCATAAGGGCCATGATGACTTGACGTCGTCCTCACCTTCCTCCAGCTTATCGCTGGCAGTTTCCTTTAAGTTCCCGACTTTAATCGATGGCAAAAAAGGATAAGGGTTGCGCTCGTTGCGGGACTTAACCCAACATTTCACAACACGAGCTGACGACAGCCATGCAGCACCTGTCTCAAAGTTCCCGAAGGCACCTAAATATCTCTATTCAGTTCTTTGGATGTCAAGAGTAGGTAAGGTTTTTCGCGTTGCATCGAATTAAACCACATGCTCCACCGCTTGTGCGGGCCCCCGTCAATTCATTTGAGTTTTAACCTTGCGGTCGTACTCCCCAGGCGGTCAATTTAACGCGTTAGCTACGAAAGTCACAATTATATATCACAACCTTCAAATTGACATCGTTTACAGCATGGACTACCAGGGTATCTAATCCTGTTTGCTCCCCACGCTTTCGTATCTGAGTGTCAGTATTCGTCTAGAGGGCCGCTTTCGCCACTGGTATTCCTCCAAATATCTACGCATTTCACCGCTACACTTGGAATTCTACCCTCCTCTACGAGACTCTAGTTTATTAGTTTCAAATACAGCCATTAAGTTAAGCTTAAGGATTTCATATCTGACTTAATAAACCACCTACATACGCTTTACGCCCAGTAATTCCGATTAACGCTTGCACCCTCCGTATTACCGCGGCTGCTGGCACGGAGTTAGCCGGTGCTTCTTCTTCAAATAACGTCAAATATTTATGGTATTATCATAAACATCTTCTTCTTTGCTGAAAGTGCTTTACAACCCAAAGGCCTTCATCACACACACGGTATAGCTGCATCAAGGTTTCCCTCATTGTGCAATATTCCCCACTGCTGCCTCCCGTAGGAGTCTGGACCGTGTCTCAGTTCCAGTGTGGCTGTTCGTCCTCTCAGACCAGCTAAAGATCATTGCCTAGGTAAGCATTTACCTTACCTACTAGCTAATCTTGCCTAAGCTCATCTAACGGCGCGAGGTTAGTTAAAATCCCCCGCCTTTGGTCAAAATTAAATTTAAAAAAAAATGACTTTATGAGGTATTAGCTATCATTTCTAATAGTTGTCCCGCTCCATTAGGTAGATTCCTAGGTATTACTCACCCGTTCGCCGCTTGCCAACAATAAAATAATTTCTTATTTTATTTTGCTGCCGCTCGACTTGCATGTGTTAAGCTTACCGTCAGCGTTCAATCTGAGCCATGATCAAACTCTTCAATTGTTTAAACTAGAAAAAACATAAAACAAAATGTTTTTACTAATTAAAACTAGTACTACTATATAATGATTTAGTATATACTTTCGTACAATAACGTATTTAATAAATTAAATATTATTGTAAAATTTATCCTACTCTATTTTATATTAGAGTCAAGTTATTTATTAACTATATTTAATTTATGAAATTGAAGAAATATTTTTATATTTCTACTTGTGTTCCAAGTTCTATTATTCTATGAGGAGGTATTAAATATTTTTCTGAAGCATGTAAAACGTTTTTATTTAAAGCTATAAATAATTTACCTCTTAACATATAAAAGAAATTTCTCTTTTTTAATATTAAAGATTCATGTGATACAAAAAAAGAAGTTTCACTCATTTGACAATATAATCCTTCTAAACTACTTCTATGGAATATTTCTTCCATATTTGGAATTTCCTTAAAACCATAATTAGCTACTATTTTCCAAAATATAGAAGACAAAGATTCTATATTTACTCTTTTAACGTTGTGTACAAACGGTGAATTTTCTATCTTTATGGTTAGTAATATCACTCTTTCATGAAGAACTTTGTTATGTTTTAAGTTATGTAATAATGCGGACGGAATAACATCACTACCTCTGGACATAAATACAGCAGTTCCATGTACTTTCTTTGGAGGATTTTTTTCCAATGATATTATAAAAGCTTCTAAAGAATTACTGTGTTCACGTATTTTTTTTAATAGTATTTTCTTTTCATTTTTCCAAGTTGTCATTATTAATGACATAATTAAAGCTAAAAATAAAGATATCCATCCTTTTGAGTTTAATTTAATTATGTTTGATATAAATATAGGTATGTCTATTAATAACAAAATTAACAATAAAAATAAAACTAATATAAAATTAAAGTTCCAATTTTTTTTTGCAACTATGCATACCAAACAAGTTGTTAATACCATCGTTCCTGTAACTGCTATTCCATAAGCAGCAGCTAAATTACTGGAATTTTTAAATATTATAGTTATAAATAACACTATTAAATAAAGTATCCAATTTATAAAAGGTATATATATTTGTCCTACTTCTGATTCTGATGTATGTATTATATTCATAGGAGGCAAATACCCTAAGCCTATAGCTTGTTTTGTAATAGAAAAAACACCTGATATAACTGATTGTGAAGCTATTATTGTGGCTATTATTGACAATATAACTAGTGGAACGTATATGTATTTTGGAGCAAGAAAAAAAAATGGATTTTTTATATATTTTGGATTTTTTAATAAAATTGCACCTTGCCCTAAATAGTTTAGTAATAAAGAAGGTAGTATTATAGAAAACCATGCGATTCTTATGGGATTTTTCCCAAAATGACCCATATCAGCATATATAGCTTCTACTCCAGTTATAGATAAAACTATAGATCCCAATGCAAATAGAGATAAAATTTTATATTCTTTTATAAATAAAACAGCCCATTTTGGATTTATTGCTTTTATTATAATTGGGTTCATAAATATTCCTTTTAATCCTAGAATCCCTATAGATATAAACCAAAATAACATTAAAGGAGAAAATAAATTACTAACTCTATTAGTTCCATTGCTTTGTATAATAAATAATAATGTTAATAGCATTATAGCTATTGGTGTTATTATATTTATCGTTGGATATATTATTTTAAGCCCTTCCACAGCTGACATTATAGATATAGCTGGGGTAATAACAGCTTCTCCGTAAAAAAAACTGCCTCCTATTATTCCTATTAATATTAAAACTTTATTCATTTTTTTGTTATTTATATATTTACTAGCTAAGGACATAAGGACAAATATTCCACCTTCTCCAGAATTATCAGCTGACATAACTACTGTTAAATACTTAAAAGAAACAACTAGAATTAGCAACCAAAAAATAAAAGATAGAAATCCGAATATTGTGTTTCTTTCTATACTAAATCCATAATAATTGGAAAAACTTTCTTTTAAAGCGTAAAGTGGACTTGTTCCAATATCACCATAAACTATACCTATAGTTGCTATCGCTAATGTAATTAATGATTTTTTTTTATTTTTTCTCATTATTTTTTATATATTCTTTAAATATATTTAATTTTAGTTTTACATAGTTATAATTATTATAATAAACTAAACTAATTAAGGAACAAAATCGAATTTTTATTAAAATTATTGATTAAAAATTTTAAGCTTAAATAAGCTTTTCTTTAAAATTCTGATAATAACTTTAAGTAATTCAAACTAATAAATATGATTAATTTTTTTGATGTAATTGTGATAGGAGGAGGTCATGCAGGTACAGAAGCGTCATATATTTCATCTACTATTGGTTGTAAAACTTTATTAATTACAAACGATATTAATAAAATAGGAATTATGTCTTGTAATCCTTCTATAGGTGGTATAGGTAAAAGTCATCTAGTTAAAGAAATTGATGCTATGGGTGGATTAATGGCTAGAGCTGCAGATCGCTCTGGGATAAACTTTAAAATATTAAATTCTAGTAAGGGTTATGCAGTTAGATCTACAAGAATACAAGTAGACAGAAATTTTTATAGTAAAACTATATATTATTTTTTGAAAAATCAAGATAAATTAACTATTTTACAAAAAGATGTAAGTTCTTTAATTATTAAAAATAACACTGTTTTTGGAGTAATTACTAAAGATGGACTTAAATTCAAATCTAAAGTTACTATATTAGCTACTGGAACTTTTTTTAACGCTTGTATATATATAGGAAATAGCAAAAAAGAAGGTGGGAGAATAGGAGATAATTCTTCAAAAAATTTACCTAAATTTTTAAAAAAATTTCCATTCAAAATAGAAAGACTAAAGACTGGAACTCCACCTAGAATTTTAAAAAATACTATAAATTTTAAAAATTTAGATAAACAAGAAAGTGATTATTCAACCACAAAAATGTCTTTTTTTGACTATAGTTTTAGTAAACTAGAACAAAAAAATTGTTATATAACTCATACAAATGATATTACGCACGAAATAATAAGGGAAAATATAAAACATAATTCAATAAATTCATTAAAATTAAAAGGAATAGGACCTAGATATTGTTTATCAATAGAAGATAAAGTTTTTAAATTTCCTGATAAATTTAATCATCAAATTTTTTTGGAACCAGAGGGAATTTTTAGCAGAGAATTTTATCCTAATGGCATATCAATGAGTTTTCCTCTTAATATACAAATTAAAATAATTAGGTCAATTAAAGGATTAGAAAAAGCTTGTATTACTAAACCAGCTTATACTGTAGAATATGATTTTTTTAATCCAGAAGATTTAAAAAAAAATTTAGAAAGCAAAATTATAAAAAATTTATTTTTAGCAGGTCAAATAAATGGAACTACAGGATATGAAGAAGCAGCAGCTCAGGGATTAATAGCTGGAATAAATGCAGCTAGAACTAGTTTAAATTTGAAAAGTTGGATACCAAAAAGAAATAACTCTTATTTAGGAGTTTTAATAGATGATTTATGTTCTAAAAAAATTAAAGAACCATATAGGATGTTTACTTCAAGGTCGGAATATAGATTATTCTTAAGGGAAGATAATGCCGATATTAGATTGACGCCTATAGCTAGAAAACTTAATACGATTAATGATTTTAATTGGAAAAATTTTAACAAAAAAAATAAATTGATTGAAAAAGAAAAAAATAATTTAAAAAATACATTTATATATCCATTAACTAAAGAAAGTAAAATTTTGAAAAATTCTTATGGAATAAATATAGATAAAAAAACAAGTTTTTTTAAACTTTTAAAAAACCCATTAATAACTTATGATAAATTATTAAATTTTAAAATTTTTAAAACAAAAATATCAGACAAAAACTATTTTAGATTTATAGAATCAGAAATAAAATATGAAGGTTATATAAAAAAACAAAGAAGAGAAGTAAAAAAAATTGAACTATTTAAAGATTTTAATATTCCCAAAAATATCAATTATAACTTAATACCAGGCCTATCAAACGAGGTAATAGAAAATATTAAAAAATATAAACCTTTAACTTTTTATGATCTTAATAACACACCAGGTATCACAAAATCTGCTATTTATATCTTGTCAGTTTGGATGAAAAAACTAAATTAATTAAATTATTTACTAACTTAAATTTTAATAATAATATATAAAATAAATTAAATTTACTAATTTTTATTAGATGAAAGATTTTACAATTCATGAAATATATTAGTATAAAAGATTATATTTACAATCATTTATGTCATTTACAATTAGATTTAAAAAATTTGGTTTTTTTAAAATGCGTAAAAAATAGTCGTTTTTGGATGTTAAATGTTGATTCTTTATTTTCTTCTTTTTTTGTAATTTGTCTTTTAACTTTTTTTTTACATATTAAGTGTAAAAAATTATCTGTTTACTCGCCAGAAAATTTTCAAATATTTATAGAAATAATTTTAGTTTTTATAAATAAACAAATATATAGTTCAATAAAAAAAAATAGTATTTTTATATCATCTATTTCTTTTTTGAATTTTGTTTGGATATTTTGTATGAATTCTATTAGCTTATTGCCTCATGATGTTGTTTTATACATAACAAGTAATCTGATTGGAATAAATAATTTACATATAATTCCAACTGCTGATATAAATATTACATTGGCTATGAGTTTAAGTGTTCTAATTATCTTAATATATTATAAGATAAAAAATAGAGGCTTTGGTATTTTCATGAAAAAATTATTTTTTCACCCATTTAACTTTTTCTTTATGATTCCTTTTAATTTAATACTTGAATTAATTGAACATATATCTAAGGTTATTTCATTAGGATTAAGATTGTTTGGAAATATATATTCATGCGAACTAATTTTACTTATTACTACATCTTTAGCTCCAATTTGTATACAATGGTTATTAATATTTTTGTTATCTATCTTTCATATGCCTATAATTTTACTTCAATCTTTTATATTTATGATACTTACTATAGTTTATATATCAGTATCTATTGAAGATTAAATAGATTAAAATTTATTTAAAATACTTTTTTTTAGTGAGGTTCAAATAATGAATAACTTTAATTATGATTTATCTTATTTAATTGCAGCTATAATGATAAGCATATCTGTAATTAGTGCTACAATAAGTATAAGTTTTCTAGGAAGTAAATTTTTAAATAACGCTTCTAGGCAACCTGATTTAATACCAATATTAAGAACACAATTTTTTATAATTATTGGGCTGATTGATGCTATACCAATGATAGCTGTAGGTATAAGTTTATATCTTATTTTTTCTAAATAATTAAAAATAAAATGAAAATAAATTTTACTATATTTGTACAAATGTTTTCTTTTTTTTTATTTTTGTTTTTTTATAAAAGATTTATAATACCGCATTTCATTAAAATAATAGAAAAAAGAAAAAAAGATATATTATGTACAAAATTAATGTATAAAAATGCAAAAATTTACTTAAAAAAATATAAAAATAAATATAAAAATTTACTAAAAAAAACTGAAAATAAAGCAAAGAACATATTATGTTTGGCAGAAAAAGAAAAAGATAAAATAATATCAGACGCCAACTTACAGGCTAAAAAAGATTACAAAAATATAATAAAAATGGCTAAAGAAAAAATAAAGATAGAAAAAAAAGAAATATATAAAAACTTTAAAATACAGATGGTAGATTTGGTTATGAATATATTGGAAAAAATAATAAATATTTCCTTAAAAAGAGATAAATATTTAAATAAAAAGATAATAGATAAAATTATTAAAAAATTATAAATGATAAAAAATGAAAATTATATATCTAAAATCTATGCTAAATGTATATTTAGTATTTTAAAAAAAAAAAAGAAAACTTTTTTTTATTATAAAATTTTAATTTTATTATCTTATATTGCAAAAATAAAAAATTCTGAATTTTTGTTTAGTAGTAAAAATATTAAATATAAAAAATTAAATAATTTTTTAATAAAAGAACTTTCTAATATTGCAGATGATTTTTTTTTAAATTTAATTAAAATAACTCTTAAGTACGAACATTTTTGTATTTTTCCTTCTATATTTAATTATTTTGTAAAAATTGATAATAAATATAAAAATATTAAAAAAGTAAAAATTATTTCTTCTTGTTATATGAATAGATCGCAATTAAAAAAAATATGTAAATTTATTAAAAATAAATTTAATTTTAAGCCAAAAATTAAATTATCTATAAATAAAAGTATAATATCGGGATTTATAATAAAATTTAAAAATATTACAATAAATAATAGTATAAAAAGTAGAATATACAATATTAAAAATTTCATGAGTAAGCTTTAAATAAATGAATTTATTTGAATTTAGCAAAGTAATAAAAGAAAAAATCCTAAGTTATAAAGACAAAAATATAATTTATGAAGAAGGTGTTGTTATCTCCATAAAAGATGGGGTAATAAAAGTTTATGGAATTTATAATGTAATGTTTGGAGAAGTAATTATAATAAACGAAAACATAAAAGCAATTGTTCAATGCCTAAAAAGAGATACAGTTAGCGCTATAATAATAGGTAAATATAATATAGTTAAAGAAGGAATGAAAGTAAAAAGAACAGGTAAACTTCTTGAACTTCCTGTAGGAAAAAATTTTCTAGGAAGAGTTGTAAATGGTATAGGTGTGCCTATAGACGGAAAAGGAGATATAAAAAGTGACGAATTTTATTTATTAGATAAATCTTCTCCTAGTATTATTGAAAGATCATCAATAAATAGACCTTTATATACCGGTTATAAATTTATAGATTCTATGATACCTATAGGAAAAGGTCAAAGAGAGTTAATTGTTGGAGATAGGCAAACTGGAAAAACAACAATAGCTTTAGATATAATAATGAATCAAAGAAATAAAAATGTAAAGTGTATATATGTAGCGATTGGTCAAAAATCTTCTACTGTCTTAAATATAGTGCAAACTTTAATTAAAAATAATTCTTTAAATTATACAGTAGTTGTTTTAGCGAGTGCTTCCGATTCAGCTTCTCTTCAATATTTATCTCCTTACTATGGATGTAGCTTAGGAGAATTTTTTATGAATAATGGAGAAGATGCTTTAATTATATATGATGATTTATCTAAACATGCAATAGCTTATAGACAAATTTCTTTACTTCTTGAAAAACCACCAGGAAGAGAAGCTTATCCTGGAGATATATTTTTTTTACATTCTAAATTATTAGAAAGATCTGCTTGTGTAAATAAATATTATGTAAAAGAAAAAACTTTTGGTAAAATAAAAAATAAATCAGGTTCTCTTACTGCCATACCAATAATAGAAACTCAATTAGGAGATGTATCTTCTTTTATTCCAACTAATGTTATTTCTATCACTGATGGACAAATATTTTTAGAATCTAATCTCTTTAATTCAGGAATAAGACCAGCAATAAATATTGGAATATCAGTTTCTAGAATTGGATCATCAGCTCAAACGGAAATAATGAAACATTTTTCTAAGAAAATTAAGATGATTTTATCTCAATATTATGAATTATCTTCGTTTTCTCAATTTTCTTCAGAATTAGATAAAGCAACAATAAATAAAATAAATTACGGAAAAAAAATAATTGAATTATTAAAACAAAGAAAAAATTTTCCGATGTCAATCTCAGAAGAAATAATTATTTTTTTTGTAATAAAATATAATTATGTAAAATATGTAGATTTTAAAAAAATTAAATTATTTGAATTTAAACTAATTGAACATTTTAAAAAGAATTTTTTTAGTTTAATGAAAACTATTGAAACTTCTAGTTTTTTAGTATCAGATTTAAAAAATAAAATAAAAAAAGTAATAAGTAGTTTTGTTTTAAATAAAAAACATATATTTAATTAAATATAGATTTCATGAAAAAAAACGAAATAAAAAAAAAGATACTAGTAGTAAAAAATATAAAAAGAATAACAAAAGTAGTAGAGATGATTACATTTTCTAAAATAAATAAAATAAGAAAAAAAATTTCCAATTATTCTGTATATGTTAAATATTTAAAAAATATTATTGATAATTTTTACAGAATACGTACAATGAGATTTCATTATTACTTTTTTAATAAATCTATTAAACGTATAGCTATTTTGTTTTTTTCCACAGATCAGAATATGGTGGGTAATATCAATAATGATATATGTTTAAAAGTTTTAAATAAAATAAAAATTTTTAATAAAATTAAAACTGAAGTAATATTATTTATATATGGTAAAAAAGCTTATTTATTTTTTAAAAAAAATACTGAAATTAATGTTAAATCAATATTTTTAATAAATAAAATAGATAAAGTAAAATTAAACATTTTATCTAATAAAATTATTAATATTTATAATAGTAAAAAAATAAATAGATTTTATGTAATTAACACATCTTTTAATAGAAAATTAAAAATATTTAAAGTCCTTCCCTACACTTTTAATAAAAAATTAGGTTTATTAAAATTATGGGACTATATTTATGAAATTGAAGAAATAAGAGCTTTAAATATGTTTTTTTTGAGATATTTAAAATATTTTTTGTATAAAAAATATTTGCAAAATTCATTAAATATACAATTATATAAAGTAAATATTATGAAATTTGCTTCTGAAAATTCAAACAAATTAATAAAAAACTTAAATATAGATTATAATAAAGCTAGACAAACTAGTGTAACTCAAGAAATAAGCGAAATAATTTCTTCAAATAAATAAAATGAAAAATAGCAATTCTTTAGGAAAAATTATCCAAATAATTGGAACAATTGTAGACGTAAAATTTAAAAATAAATATGTTCCTAAAATATATAATTTGTTAGAAACTAATATTTTTAATAACAAATTGTTTTTAGAGACAACACAACAAATAGGTGACGGAGTTGTTAGATGTATAGCGATGGGTAAAACTGAAGGATTGAAAAGAGGTAGTGTTGTTAAAAATTTAAATAAAACAATTGAAGTACCAGTTGGTAAATGTACTTTAGGAAGAATAATAAATGTTCTTGGTGAACCCATAGATAATAAAGGTGAGATAAAATTTAAGAAAAGAAAATCAATATATTCAAACCCTCCTAAATATATAGAATTAAAAGAATTTAACGAAATTTTAGAAACTGGAATTAAGGTTATAGATTTAATGTGTCCGTTTTTGAAAGGAGGTAAAGTAGGGTTTTTTGGAGGAGCAGGTGTTGGTAAAACTATAAATATGATGGAATTAATTAGAAATATAGCTTTAGAACATAATGGATATTCAGTTTTTGTTGGAGTAGGAGAAAGAATAAGAGAAGGAAGTGATTTTTATAAAGAAATGATTAAATCTAAAGTAATAGATAAAGTTTCCTTAATATATGGGCAAATGGATGAACCTCCAGGAAATAGATTTCGCGTATCTTTTAGTGGATTAACTATAGCAGAAAAATTTAGAGATGATGGTATGGATATATTACTTTTTATCGATAATATATACAGATATACTTTAGCTGGATCAGAAATATCTTCGCTTTTAGGAAGAATGCCTTCAGCAGTTGGATATCAACCTACTTTATCAGAGGAAATGGGTTTACTACAAGAAAGAATAGCTTCTACCAAAAAAGGATCTATAACTTCTATACAAGCCATATATATTCCTGCTGATGATATTACTGATCCTTCTACATCTACCACTTTTAATCATTTGGATTCTCAAATAGTTTTAAGTAGAAATATATCGTCTCTTGGAATATATCCAGCTGTAGATCCACTTGAATCAAATAGTAGACAATTAGATCCTTTAATAGTTGGGGAAGATCATTATAATGTTTCACAAAAAGTTAGATCTTTATTACAAAGATATAACGAACTAAAAGACATAATATCTATATTAGGTATTAATGAATTATCCGAAGAAGATAAAATTATAGTTAGTAGAGCTAGGAAAGTATATAACTTTTTTTCTCAACCGTTTTTTGTAGCTGAATTATTTACTGGTATTAATGGAAAATATGTTAGTCTAAAAGATACTATTAAAGGATTTAAGGGTATAATAAATGGAGAATACGATGATATATCAGAAAATAATTTTTACATGTCAGGAACAATAGAAGAAGTAATTGAAAAAATAAGAGAGTGAATAAATATTTAACTTTTAAAATTTTTGATTTTAATGAATTAACTTCATTTTATTTTTTAAAAAAAATAAAAATATTTGATTTAAAAGGATTTTTATATATATATCCTAATTGTTCTCCACTAATTACTTTCGTTAAAAAAAGTGATATTGTTTTGTTTAGTTTTCAAAAAGAGTTAGTTATACCTTCAAAAGAAGGTATATTGGAAATAAAAGAAAATAATGTTATTTTGTTTATTTAAATTTTTTTCTAATAATATTAAACTATAAATCGAATGTCTATTTTTAAATTTAGTATTGTAATTTTAGCTGCAGGGAAAGGTAAAAGAATGTTAACAAGTATCCCTAAATCGTTTTTTCCTGTTTATGGGAAACCTATGATTCAATATATTTTAAACACCTTAAAAAAAATAAAGACTGATAATGTTTATATAGTTTATAATAGTGATTGTGAAAATATTAAAAATTCACTTAATTTACATGGCATTAAAGTAAAATGGATATTACAAAAGTTTCCACTTGGAACAGGAGATGCAATAAAGCAAGTTATTCCTTATGCGTATAAGGATAAACATTTATTAATATTGCTTGGAGATATGCCTTTAATTAAAAAGAAAACTATTAAAAATTTAATTAAAAAGTATAAACTAAAAAGAAATTTTACTATAGTTACAGCTTTTTTAAAAAATCCCACCGGATATGGAAGAATAATTAGAAAAAATGAAAAGATAATAAAAATAATAGAAGAAAGTAATATAACTTCTGATAAATATTTAAAAATAAAGGAAGTTAATTCTGGTATTTTTTTTATAAATAAAAAAATTTTGATTTACTTAATAAAAAAAATTAAAAAAGATAAAAAAACTAAAGAAATTTATATAACTAAAATTTTAAACTATGCTTATAAAAAAGATATTAAAGTTACGTCTTTAATGGTAAGAAACAAAAGTGAAATAATCAATATAAATAATAAATTACAACTTTTTGTTGTAGAAAAAATTATAAGAAAAAATAAAATAATTAAATTGTTGTCTTCTGGTGTTAATATTTATAATGTTAGTAGAATAGAAATATATGGTGATGTCACTCATGGTAAAGATCTAACAATAGAACCTGATGTTGTGTTAAAAGGTAAAATTTTTTTAGGAAATAACGTAAAAATAAAAAATGGTTCTATTTTAGAAAACGTGCATATAGAAGATAATGTTACTATTTATCCATATTCTTACATAAAAAATACTAAAATAATGTCAAATTCTAAAATTGGACCTTTTGCTGTAATATTAAAAAGTAAAATAAAAAAAAATACAAAAATAGGTTCTTTTGTAGAAATAAAAAATACTAGCTTTGGTGATTTCTCTAAAGCTAAACATTTAAGTTATTTAGGTGATTCAGAGGTAGGTAAAAAAGTTAACATAGGTGCAGGTGTTATTGTATGTAATTATGATGGTATGTACAAACATAAAACAATTATAGGTGATAATGTTTTTATAGGCGCAGATACACAAATTATAGCTCCATTAAGAATAACAAAAGATGCTACAATTGGAGCTGGTAGTACAATTACAAAGAATGTTTTATCGAACGGGTTAACTATAAGTCGTGTAAAGCAATTTTCTATTAAAAATTGGAAAAGGGTAAAAAAATAGATAAGTATTATTTTTTAAAAATCAGGAGTGCTTGATGTGTGGCATAATTGCTGTTAATTCTAAAAGAGAGATATCAAAATTGTTATTATCTATATTAAATTTTTTAGAGTATAGAGGTTATGATTCTTCTGGAATCGCTATAATTAATAGTTTAAATAAAAAAATAAAAAGACTAAGGTGTGTTGGAAGAGTAAAAAATTTAAAAAAAATATTTTTTATGAATCCTTTTGAAGGCAAAATAGGTATAGCTCATACAAGATGGGCTAGCCATGGAAATCCTACAGAAAAAAATGCTCATCCTCATATATCTGAAAATATAGCAGTAGTACATAATGGTACAATAGATAATTATCTAGAAATAAAAAAAAAGTTGATAAATGACAACTATAAATTTTTTAGTGATACTGATACAGAAATAATAGCTCATTTAATAAATTTAGAGTATAAAAAAAATAAAAACAGAAATTTGTACGAAATAGTAAATTCAGCAATAAAAAAGCTGAAGGGTATTTATAGTATTGTGGTTATGGATGAATATAATCCAAAAGTACTAGTTGCAGCTAATTTGGGTAGTCCTATTGTTGTAGGTCTTAGTAATAAAGAAAATTTTTTTTCTTCAGATCCTATGGTTATTTCTTCTTTTACTAAAAAAGTTATTTATTTAAAACAAGGAGACGTTTCCGAAATAACTTCTTCTTCTGTAAGAATATGGAACAAATTTGGAATGTTAATAAATAGGAAAGAAAATAAATTAAAATCTTTTAGTAGTTATATTACTAAATATCCTTACAAATATTATATGGAGAAAGAAATATTTGATCAACCAAAATCGATAGAGAACACTTTAAATCATTTTTGTAAAAACAATTTAGTTGATTTTTCTAAATTAAATAAAAATATAGAATTAATTTTTAAAAATGTAAGTCATATTAGTATAGTTGCTTGTGGTAGTTCTTATCATTCTGCACTTGTATCAAAATATTGGTTTGAAGAAATATCTAAACTACAATGTAATGTAGAAATAGCTTCTGAATTTAAGAATAAAATGCCTATAGTTAAATCTAATACTATGTTAATTCTTATTTCTCAGTCTGGAGAAACTGCAGACATATTGTCTGTTTTAAGAAAATCTAAAAAGCTTAAATATTTGTGTATATTATCTGTGTGTAATACTTATTATTCTACATTAGTTAGAGAGTCTGATATTTCTTTAATTACTAAAGCTGGAATTGAAATAAGTGTTGCTTCTACTAAAACTTTTACCGTACAATTAATAGTTTTATTACTTTTATCATTATATATTAATAGCTCTTGTAAACTAGAAAAAAAAATAATAAAAATTTTGTATAAACTACCTAGTATTATAAAAAATATTTTAAATTTAAAAAAAAATATTAAAAAGTTATCTTTTTGTTTATTTAACGTAAAAAACTTAATTATTATAGGTACTGGAAAATTATATCCTATAGCAATGGAAGCTGCTTTAAAAATAAAAGAAATATCTTATATTCATGCAGAGTCTTGTTTTGCTGGAGAACTAAAACACGGCGTTTTATCTCTTATAGATAAAAATATACCTGTAATAGCTTTAGCTACTAAAAAACAGTTAAAGAACGTTGTTAGTTTAAGTTTAGAGCAAATCTTGTCTAGAAATGGATTAGTATATTTATTTTCTGATGTAAATAAATTTAAAAATGTAAAACATTTTTTATTACCTGACTTGGGAGATATTGTATCTCCTATATTGTATGTGATTCCTATGCAACTTTTATCTTATTATATGGCTGTTTACAAGAAAATAGACTTAGATCATCCAAGAAATTTAGCTAAATCAGTAACAGTTAGTTAGTATTATTAGATCATTATTGGCATTAATATATAGCATATGTTTTTATTTTCCATGTTTTCTATTTTTAGACTCGAAATGTTATCATTAAAAGAA
This sequence comes from Enterobacteriaceae bacterium entHe1, assembly GCA_050108195.1. GTDB lineage: Bacteria > Pseudomonadota > Gammaproteobacteria > Enterobacterales > Enterobacteriaceae > JBNIDL01. Next base: position 63,224 of record JBNIDL010000002.1, on the reverse strand, counting down.
AATTTTATTTTTTTGCATTTTAAAACATTTACTATATCTAATATGTAATCTATATTTACTCCTATTTCTATAGAAAAATTTTTTTTATTTTTTATTTTTATTATTTCTTCTGCTTTTTCTTGAATAGAATTATTAGTAGTAATTTTTAGTTTATTTTTTTTTATTTTTATTTTTATTAATCTTAGCTTATCGTCAACTAATATAGATATTCTGCTTAAAGAATTTCTAAAAGAATTAGATTCAATTTTTATGTTTTTTTTATATTTTTTGTTCAAAAGATGATGATAATTAGGGAATTTGCCATTTATTAATTTAGATGTTATGTAATAATTTCTTATTTTTAATTTTATAAATTTATTAGATATTAATAAATTAACTTCTTTATCTTTTTCTAGTAAATATTGTATTTCTATAACAGTTTTTTTTGGAATTATTATGGAATTTATATTATTTAAACAATCAGTTAATATTTTATATGTAGCTAATCTATGACCATCAGTTGCTGTGATATATAATATATTATTTATCTTTTCTATTAAAATTCCATTTAAATAATTACGTACGTCATTATCTGGAGCAACAAATTTTAATAAATTTATTGCTTTTTTTAAAAATTTCTCTGAAATTGAATATTTATAGTATTTGTTTTCAAATTTTATTCTAGGAAAATCGTCAACCTCCATTGTATTTAACGAATAACGCATGTTTTTAGAATATACTAATACTTTATTAGTATCTGATTTTATCAGTATATTAGAATTCTTTGGAAAATTTCTACATATATATATAATTTTTTTTGCTAAAATTGCACTTTTTCCATCTTTATTAAATTCCTTTAAGTCTACTGAAACCATCATTTCTACTTCTAGATTACTGCTTAAAATAAAAAGCTTATTATTTTTTACTTTAAAAATTAAGTAATTTAATATTTTGTTGTTTGTGTTAGTAAATCCTGTATGAATGGTTTTTTTTAGTAGGTTTAACAAAACCTCATTTTTTATTATTAATTTCATATTTATTTTATTTTATATATTTTTAAATATTTTATTTATATTAAATTAATTTAGTATATAATTTTTTATAAATAAAATATTATCAAAATAATTAAATAAGTATTTATGAAAGGCTAAAGATTTCTATGAAAAGGACATTTCAACCATCTTTAAAAAAAAGAAATAAAAAACATGGATTTCGTACAAGAATGAAAACTAAAAACGGTAGAAAAATTTTTAAAAGAAAAAGAATAAAAAAAAAATTTAAAATAAATGTTAAATAAAATTTATAAGGGGAAAAAATTTGGATTAAATGGAAAAATAATTAATTTAAACAAAAAATCTTTGAAATTTTTTAAAAAAAAATTTTTTTATAAATATTTTTTACTTTTTTGTCATAAAAATAATTTAAATTATTCTAGAATATCGTTTATTATACCTAAAAAAAAAATAAAGTTTTCTTATAAAAGAAACCAAATAAAAAGGATAATCAAAGAATCTTTTAGGTTAAATCAACACAAACTTATTAATCTAGATTTTTTATTAATTGTTAATTTTAATATTACTTATTTAAGTAAGATTATAATTAGAAAAGAAATAAATTTTATTTTTAGTGAATTTTTTTATGATAAGAAAAGTTCTAATAATTTTTATTAAAATTTATCAAATTTTATTTAATTTAGTTTTAAGAAAAAAATGTAGGTATTCTATAACTTGTTCAAATTATTCTATAAATGTAATAAATAAACATGGAATATTTTTTGGTTTTTTTTATACATTAAAAAGACTATTAAAATGTAATGTTTTAACTAAGAAATTTTAATTATATCGGTTGACAAATGAATATTTATAAATATTTTTTGATATTCATATTATCTTGTTCATTTTTTTTAGTTTTTAAATTTTTATTTTTTAAAGATTTATTTTTTGCAAAAAATAATAATGTAAATAATTTAAAAAATAACATTTTAAATGAATATACGTGTAATAATCATGATGACAATAACATAATAATAAAAAATGATTTATTAATTATTAAAATAAGTTTAAAAGACGGAAATATAAAAAAAATTTATTTAACTAAATTTTTAGAAAGATTAAATTCTTATAAGTTACTAAATATTTTAAGTGATTCAAAAAATTCAGATTATGAACTTGAACAAAATTTAAATGTAATTAATGAAAAATTGTCTAATAATGAAAATATTAATTCATTTAAAACAAAAGATAATAAAAATTTTTTCTTTCTTAAAGAAAATGAAAAAGAATTAAAGGTTTCTATATATAAATATAATTCACCTCAAATAACGTATGTAAAAAATTTTATATTGAAAAAAAATAGTTACTTAATTAAAATAACTTATGACATTTTTAATTATTCCAGATTACCACTAAAGTCTTATTTTTCCGTAAATATAAAAAATAGACTAGATTTTCATGAAGATAATAATTACAAAGATATAGCTTTATATTCTAAGGGAAATAACTACAAAAAATACAATATAAAAAGTATTAATAAAAATATTTTAATAAAAGATAATTATTATAAATGGATAACTCTTTTACAAAAATATTTTTTAATTTCTTTCTTATCATTAGATAATTATTTTAACAATATCTGTTTTAAAAAAGATAATAATATAATAACAGTTAAATTTAATTCAAGTTATTTTAACTTATTTCCAAACAAAATTAATAAAATATCTACAAACATATGGGCTGGTCCAAAAATAAGAGAACAGTTAATTAACGAAGATAAAAGTTTGGAATTACTTATAGATTACGGATTTTTTTGGTTCATTTCGTATCCTTCTTTTGAAGTATTAAAAATATTAAATAAATTTTTTAAAAATTGGGGTATTTCTATAATTTTCTTTACAATTTTAATAAGAATTGTAATTTATCCTATAGTAAAATCTCAATATGAGTCGATGATTAAAATAAAAAATTTACAACCTGAAATATCAATTATTAAAAATAAATTTTTTAATGATAAAAATAAACAAAATGAAGAAATTATAAAGCTTTATAAACTCAATAAAATAAATCCATTTAGTGGTTGTTTATCTGTTTTTTTGCAAATGCCAATATTCTTTTCTTTATATAATGTTTTATCTAATTCTGTAGAGTTAAGGCACTCTCCTTTTATGTTTTGGATAAAAGATTTATCTGAACCTGACAATTATTTTATATTGCCTATATTAATGACTTTAACAACCTTTGTTCTACAAGTTATGTCTAATGATAATATTGATCATAATGATAATTACCAAAATTTATTTTCTAAAATTGTACCTTTCATTTTTACAATATTTTTTTTATGGCTCCCGTCAGGATTAGTTCTATATTATGTAATAAATAATGTTTTTACTATTTTTCAACAAAAAGTTATATTAAGTTTGCTAATTAATAAAAAAGAAAAATGAATTTTATGGAAAAAGATACTATAACAGCTATAATAACGCCTTTAGGTTACAGCAGTGTTGGTATAATAAGAATATCTGGGGATTTAACTTCTAAACTTTCTTACCTTTTGTTAAAGAAAATACCAAAAAATAAAAAAGCTAGTTATTTAAATTTTTATATAAAAGATAAAATAATAGATAAAGGAATTGCAATATTTTATAAAAAACCAAATTCTTTCACTGGAGAAGATGTATTAGAATTAAATTGTCATGGTAATCCTATAATACTAAATACTATTTTAAGTTATATAATAAAATTTAACAATGTTAGAATTGCTTACCCAGGTGAATTTTCAAAAAGAGCTTTTTTAAATAAAAAAATAAATCTTTTACAAGCAGAATCTATAATAGATATAATTAACTCTAGTTCTAGAAAAATGCTTAATGTATCAATAAATTCAATGATTGGTATATCTTCAGGTATTATAAGTAATTTAATTGATTATATTTATAAAATTAGAGTTATAACGGAAGCTAATATTAATTTTTTTGAAAATGATATCGACATTTTTAATAAAAATAAAATTTACAATAAATTGACATTTTTAATAAATAAAATAAAAAATATATATAAAAAATCTAAAATAAATAGAAATATAACAAATGGAATAAAAGTTGTAATCGTTGGAAAAACTAATTCTGGAAAATCTAGTTTATTTAATTCTTTAACCAATTCGAATTTATCAATAGTTACAGGCATTCCTGGAACTACTAGAGATTTTTTAATTAAAGAAGTTATTATTGATAATTTTTTAATATCTTTTATAGACACTGCAGGTATTAGAGATAATATAAAAAACAAAGTAGAAAAAATAGGCATTAAAAGAACATTTGAACAAATCAAAAAAGCTAATTATATTTTTTTAGTAATTGATAGTAGCAAAGAAAAATCTTTAAATTTTCTAAATTTAAATTTTATTTTAAGTAAAAAATTCATTAAAAAAAATTTGATATTAGTAAGAAATAAAATAGATATGACTGGAAGCAAACCAAAAAATTTTAGTTTAAAGGAATGTGATGTTGTGGATATTTCTGCTAAATACAATTATGGTATAAAAATTTTAATTTCTTGTTTATTGAAAAAAATAAAAGTTAACTATAGAAGAAGGACTGAAAGTGTTGGATTGTATAAAAAAAGACAAATAGATTTATTAAAAAGCTGTTTAGATCATTTGGTAAATAGTGAAAATCAATTAAACAAATATAATAACTTCGAACTTTTTGCTGAAGAAATTTCTTTAGCTTGCAATTCTTTAGAAGAATTAATTGGAAAACGTAGAAATGAAGATCTATTAGAAAAAATTTTTTCTGAATTTTGCATAGGTAAATAATTTTTAAATTTTAAAAAATAATGTTATCATTTAACTATTTATTTTTTTTAAATTAAAAGAAAAAGGCAGTATATGTCAAAATTATATGATGCTTCAAGTATAAGAATATTGAGAGGATTAGAGTCTGTAAGAAAAAGACCAGGAATGTATATAGGTGATACACAGGATGGCAGTGGATTGCATCATATGGTTTTTGAAGTCGTTGATAATTCTATTGATGAATCTTTAGCTGGATATTGTAAAAATATAAAAGTAACAATTTATGAAGATAATTCAGTTTCTATAGAAGATGATGGTAGAGGGATTCCAGTAGATATACATAAAGAAGAAAAAATTTCTGCCGCAGAAATTATAATGACTGTTTTACATGCGGGAGCTAAATTCGATAATGAATCTTATGAAATTTCAGGAGGATTACATGGAGTTGGAGTTTCTGTAGTTAATGCTTTATCTTGTAAATTGGATTTATTGATCAAAAGAAACGGTAATGTGTATAAACAATCATATGCCTATGGAATTCCTAAAAGACCTATAAATATTATGGGCAACTGTAGCAAAACAGGAACTTTTATAAGATTTTGGCCAGATTTGAGTATATTTAAGAGAAATAATACTTTTAGTTATAACGTACTATTTAATAGATTACAGGAACTTTCTTTTTTAAATTCTGGTATATCTATTAAACTGTTAGATCTAAGAACAAAAAAAAAAATTAATTTTTTAAATAAAGGTGGAATAAAATCTCTTGTTAAAAAATTAAGTAAAGAGAAAATGTTTATACATTCAAATATATTTTACTTTAAAAACAAAAAAAATAAAAACGAAGTAGAAGTTGCAATAAAATGGAACAATTCTTTTCAAGAAAACATAAAATGCTTTACTAACAATATATACCAACCTGATGGTGGAACACATTTATCTGGATTCAGATCAGCTATAACTAGAACTTTTAATTCGTATATGGAAAAAGAGGGATTTAATAAAAATAAATTAAACGTAATAGGAGAAGATATACGTGAAGGATTAGTTTCTGTTATATCAATAAAAATACCAGATCCTAAATTTTCCTCGCAAACTAAAAATAAATTAATATCTTCGGAAGTCAGACAATTAGTTGAAAATTTAGTTAGCAAAAATTTATATGAGTATTTATTTGAACATCCTAGTGACGCAAAGAACATAATTAATAAAATATTAGAATCGGCTAGAATAAGGGAGGCTACTAAAAAAGCTAGAGAGATTACAAGAAAAAAAAGCTTTATTGAATCTATACTTCCAGGAAAACTTTCTGATTGTCAAGAAAAGAATCCTTCTTTGTCTGAAATATACTTGGTAGAAGGAGATTCAGCAGGAGGATCTGCAAAACAAGGTAGAAATCGTATAAATCAAGCAATACTACCTCTTAAAGGAAAGATATTAAATGTAGAAAAATCAAAAATTGAAAAAATGCTATCTTCTCAAGAAGTGACAAAACTAATAGCTGCTTTAGGTTGTGGTATTGGTAATAATGATTTCAATATAGAAAAATTGAGATATCATTACATAATAATTATGACAGATGCTGATGTTGATGGATTACATATAAGAACATTACTTCTAACATTTTTTTATAGACAGATGCCTTTATTGATACAAAAAGGGCATATATTTATAGCACAACCACCTTTATATAAATTAAGTTGTAAAAAAAAAGAGGTTTATGTGCAAGATGAAGAAGAAATGCAATTTAAGTGTGTTCAGTTTATAGAGGAAAAAATTAAATTAGTTTCAAAAAATAGAAATAAAACAAAATTTAATAGTATAAGTATAAATGATTTGATGTTTGATTATATTAAAATTAAAAATATAGTTAATAAATTGAAATATAGTTACCCTGAAGAATTGTTATATAGAATTTCTATAAATCCTGTCATTTTAGAAAGGCATATAAAAAACGAGGAAAAACTGTATAAATGGTCTAAAATTTTAGTAGAAAATTTAAATTATAATAAAAAGTTTCTTAAATATTGTTTCTCTATAAGTAGAGATAATGCAAATTTTTTTAAAGTTATAATAACACTTAAAAAGTATGGCATATTATCAAAATATGTTTTTGATTATAGTTTTTTTTCTAGTAATAATTATACAAATTTAATAAATGTAAGTTTTAGAATAAAAAATTTAATAAAAGAAGAATTTTATGTTGAAAGTCAAACAGGTTCTTTTAGAGCTCCTTTATGTAACTTTCCTTATTCTTTAGATTCAGCGTTATGTGAGTCTATGAAAGATGTTTATATTCAAAGATATAAAGGATTAGGAGAAATGAATCCTTCACAACTAAGAGAAACTACAATGAATCCTAAAAATAGAAAAATTTTAAGAGTCACTATTAGAGATGCAATGGAAGCTGATAAGTTATTTTCTATTTTAATGGGTGAATCTGTTAAGCTTAGAAGGAAATTCATTGAAGAAAATGCGATATATAGTTGTTTTAATATAGATGTATAATAAATTTAAGTTAGTAAAAAATGTTAAAAATTAAAAATAAGTTTACGTTTCAGTCTTTAATTAAAGATTTAAGTGATTTTTGGAAATCAAGAAATTGTTTTAGTTTTCAATCTTTCGACATGAAAGTCGGAGCAGGCACTTCTCATCCTATTACATGTATGTATCCTTTAAAAAAAAAAAAAATATCTTTGTTTTATGTTCAACCTTCAAGACGACCTGCAGATGGAATAAATTTTAATTTTTCGACTAAATTACAACATTATTATCAATTTCAGGTAATAATTAAACCTTCACCTAAAAATTTACAAAATTTATATTTAAATTCTCTTAAGTTTATAGGATTTAATACTTATGAAAACGATATACAATTTTTAGAGGATAATTGGGAAAATCCGACATTGGGGGCTTGGGGAACTGGATGGGAAGTAAGAATAAATGGATTAGAAGTAACTCAATTAACTTATTTTCAACAGTTAGCTGGTATTAATTGTAATCCTGTAATTATAGAAATAACTTATGGGTTGGAAAGAATGTCTATGTTATTACAAAAAAAAAAAAATATTTTTAATATAAGGTGGGACATTTGTAAAAAAAATAATTTAATAAAATATAAAAATATATTTTATGATTTTGAGTTTAGTAATTTTATTTATAATTTAATAGATTTAGATAATTATTTCGTTTTTTATTGTTTAAACAAACAGATAAAAATTGCAAAAAAAATGATTTATTTAAATAAAGATTTGTTTTTTTCTGCGTATGAATATTTAATACAGGCTATACACAATTTTAACTTAATAAACGCAAGGAAATTAATTTCTGACATGGAAAAAAAAAGATATATTTTAGTTATTAAAGATTTAATTACAAAAATTACAAAAATATATATTAATAAATTATAATATTTATATAAAAATTAAATTTATGATAAATTTTTTAATAGAAATAATTACTGAAGAGTTACCACAAAAAAGGCTGTTTTTTTTTGGAAAAAAATTTTTTAAAGAATTTATAAGATATTATGCTATATTCAAAATAGTTTATGAAAAAATATATTGGTTTGCTTCTTCAAGAAGACTTTCTGTAAAAACTATTAATATAAGATATTTAAATAATAAAAATAACACAAAAACTAATATAAATGTTAATTCTTCGTTAAAAAAAGATTTGATTAAAATAATTGATAATATTTTAATCTTTATTTCTAAATATGAAAGTATGAATTGGGGTGAAGAAAATTTTAGTTTTGTAAGACCAGTTTTTAACATTTTATTATTGTTTAATGATAAAATATTTAAATATAAAAATTTTGGATTAAAAAGCAATAATTTTACTTTTGGTCATTTGTCTTCTTTAAAAAAAATAAAAGTTAGAAATGTTAATGATTATCCATTAATTTTATATAAAAAAGGATATGTTATTGCTTCTTTTAATAAAAGAAAAAGAATTATTTTATCTAAAATTAAAGAAATTTCTAAAAAGATGAATTTGATTTTTGATATTAAAAATAATTTTATAAATGAAATAACTTCAATTGTAGAATATCCAAAAATTGAAGTTGGTATAATAAATAATAATTTTGTAAATCTTCCAAAAGTTATAATAAAATTTATAATACAAGACATTCAAAAATGTATAGTTTTATATTATTTAAATAAAAATATATCTCCTTATTTTTTAATAGTAACTAATTCTATAAGTAAAAATTTAAATAATGTTATTTTTTGGAATGAAACAACTATAAATTCTAAATTGTCTAACATTAATTACTTATTTAATGAAGATAAAAAAATAAAATTTTCAGATAGAATATTATTGTTAAAAAAAGTTATTTTTTATAAAAAATTAGGATCTATGTTCGAAAAATCAAAAAGAATAAAAATTTTATCTAAAAAAATTTCTTACTACAATGATTCAATTGATATAAAATTAATTTCTAGAGCATCTCTTATGTCTAAATGCGAAATAACTACAAATTTATTTGCTGAAATGCCAGAGATGAAAGGAATAATAGGAATGAAATATTCTGAATTAAATAAAGAAAACAAGCTTATTTCGCTAGCTCAAAAAGAACATCATTATCCAAGATTTATTAAAGATAGATTACCGAAGAATGCATTTTCTTCTATAATATCTATAGCAGACAAAATTGATACTATAGTTGGTCATATTGGGATATTTAATATTCCTAAAGGCAGCAACGATCCTTATTTTATAAAAAGGACTGCTACTGCAATTATTAGAATTATATTAAATAAAGAAATATTATTAAATTTAAAGGAAATAATAGATTTATCTGTAAAATTATATAAGAACAGATTATTAAATACTAATGTTATAGATGATACATTATATTTTATTTTAAAAAGATTAAAAAATTTTTATTCTTTAAAAGTTAGAAAAGATATTATAAATTCTTTAAATGAAAAGAAATTTTTCAATTTAGTAATTTATAAATTTTGGATCGATTGTCTAAATAAATTAAAAAATTTACATAAATTAAAATATATATCAAAAATACAAAATAGAATATTTAAGTTAACAAAAAAAAATATAAAAACATTTAAAGAACTAAATTATGTTTGCAAAAAGGAAGAAGAATGTATATTAAAAAAGCTACTAAGATGTAAAAATAAAGTATCTTTTCTTTTTTTAATTATGGATTTCGATAAAATTATATTTGAAATTTTCAAGATTAGTAATTTAATAGAAAATTTCGTAAATAAATTCAAAATTTTTTCCAACGATAAAAGTAAAACAAATTACAGAATAAAAATAATTCTCAATTATTGTAAACTTTTTAAAAATACTCCAGATTTTAGAATGTTAAAATTTTAATATAAACCTAAAAATGGGTTAATACTTGAAATTTGCTCTTCTATAAAATTCCAATTTATTATTTTCCAAAATGATTTTATATATTTAATTTTGTCATTCTTATAGTTAAGGTAATAAGAATGTTCCCAAAGATCTAAATTAAATATAGGAGTTAAATTTTTGCTTTTATTATTTTTAACAATATTAGGGTAGTTTTGGTTTATTGTAGATAATATAAATAATTTATTCTTTTTGTCCTTTACTAACCAAGTCCAACCTGATCCGAAATGATTTATAGATATTTTTTCGAAATTATTAATAAAATTATCTAAGCTTAAAAAGTTATCCTTTATTATTTTTTTAGTTTTATGTTTAATTTTTGTTCCTTTTTTCAAAGATTTCCAAAATATGTTATGGTTTATATAACCACCTATATTATTTTTTAATTTGTTGTTTATTTTTTCGTTTTTAACTAAATCTATAATTTCTGAATTAGATAATTTTATATTATTTTTATTTATTATATTTTTTGCGTTTTCTGTATACGATTTATGATGTTTTAGATGATGAATTAACATAGTTTCTTCGTCAATAAAAGGTTCTAAATCTTTATAATTATAATCAAGTAAAGGAAATTTCAGTTTCATATTTAAGTCCTTATTTTTTTATAAAATTTAAACAAATTAATTAAAATAATGTGATATATTATTAAAATTTAATGAAATATTATAAGTCTTAATAATTTAAAAATAAAGGAATTTATTAAATAAATTATTTTAACTTTAAAAAATTATATATACAAAATTGCTATGTTTAACGATATCAACATAAATGTATTTTTATTAATACTAGCTGTGATTTTGGTACTTGTATATGAATTAATAAATGGGTTTCATGATGCGTCAAACGCAGTTTCTATACTAGTTTATACTAAATCACTTAATGCAAAAATATCTATTTTAATGTCAAGTTTTTTTAACTTATTAGGTGTTCTTTTTGGAGGATTAGCTATAGCTTACTCTATAGTACATCTTTTCTCTATAAATTTCCTTATTAATATAAATTCTGTTTATGGAATATTATCTATATTCTCTATACTGTTGTCATCAATATCTTGGAATTTATTTACATGGTTTTTTAAATTACCTACTTCTAGCTCGCATACATTAATAGGCTCTATATTAGGAGTAGGAATAATTAAAACTATTTTAGAAAAAATTCCTTTGAATAATAATATTAGTTTAATTAAATTTTTTAAAGTTTTTATTTCTCTTATAATGTTTCCTATAATATCTTCCTTAATTCCTATAGTTTTAACTTTTTTTTTAAATTTTTTAAGTCTTAAAGTATTTAGAATTAAAAAAAATAAAAAAAAAATAGTAAAAGATTTTTTAATAAACATTTTTGGAAAATTAGGCTTAATAATATCTTCAATATTTATAAGTTTCTTTCATGGAATGAATGATGGTCAGAAAGGTGTAGGAATAATGATGTTAGTTTTAATGAGTATGTCTCCTAATAGATTTATTTTAAATTCAAAAATAAGCTCTAATGATTTAAACAGAGTAGGAAATTCTATAAATTATTTTTTTAATGATTACGTAAATAACGAAAAATATTTTAGCTATATTGATAGTTATGTAGAAAAAAATAAAGAGATAAAAGAATTTTTATTAGAAAAAAACAAATTTTACAAAAATAAATTTAATTTAAAAAAAAATATAAATAATTTTATTAAAAATAAAGATTTTTCTAAATATTTTAGAAAAAACGGTTTAGATGTAAAAATTTTTTTCTATCGTTTATCTATATGTACTTCTAATTTTATTGAGTATTTATTGCATAATAAGAATGTTTCTAAATATGAAATAAATGAACTTAAAAATTTACAAAAAGAAATAAAAAAAATTTTGGAATACTCACCTAATTGGGTTATATATTCTATAGCTTTTTCTTTATCTTTTGGAACAATGATGGGGTGGAAAAGAATTGCAATTACAGTTGGCAAAAAAATAGGAAAAAATAGAATAACTAGATTTCAGGGAATAAAATCTCAATTTTCTGTAACACTATCAATGGCTATAGCAAACTATATTGGATTGCCAGTTTCCACAACACAACTAGTCTCTTCTTCTGTAGTAGGTTCTATAGTATCAGATGGAAACAAAATAAATAAAAAAATAATATCTAATATAATTAAAGCTTGGCTTTCTACAATACCTATATCAAGCTTTATATCTATTTCTATATATTATATAATATATAAATTTTTAATTTATAGTTTTTAAAATATATTGTCTGTTAATATAATTGATTTTATGCATTTTTTTATATTTAGAAATTTTTTTATTTTTTTTAAAAAATTATATTTTGTTCCACTTGATAATATGTTTTTTATTAAAATTTTATGATTTTTTTTATTTAATTTTTTTCTATTTTTTAATTTTTTCCATATTTTAGAAGAAAAAATTCCTGAAAAAATATAACTATAATAACAAGATGAATATCCTCCGGAGAAAATATGACTAAATGTGTTTTGAAAATTATTCCATTTTGGAATTTTGAAAATATTTATTTTTTCATTAACTTTTTTTATTATTAATTTTATTTTATCATTCGATATATTATAATGTATTAACAAATCAATCAAACTTAATTCTATTTGTTTCATTAAAAATAAATAATAATTATGTTTTCTTAAATTTATTAAATTATTTGTCACAATTTTTTTATTTTTTACATTATCGTCTAGCATTGTATATATTAATTTTTTTTCCCAAAAATAGTTTTCCATTAGCTGACTTGGTACCTCGACCAAGTCAAAAGGCACTCCATTGATTCCAGAAATTTCTGGAATTTTTATTTTGTTTAATATGTGATGTAAAGCATGACCTATTTCATGAAATAAAGTTAAAACTTCATAATGTTCTATTGAAGGGTTTTTTTTATTATAACTAAAATTACAATTTATATATGCAATTGGTATTTGATTTTTTTTGTTGTTTATTTTTGTAAAATTTGAACATATATCCATCCAAGCTCCTCCAATTTTGTCTTTTCTGTAATATAGATCTGTATAAAATCCTCCAATTAATCTATTTTTTTCACTATAAATTGAAAAAAATTTTACAGTTTTATCCCAAACTTGAATATTTTTTTTTCTTTTTATTTTTAAACAATAATATTCGTCAAGTATTTTAAAAATTGTTAAAATAACTTTTTTCAATGAAAATATTTTTTTTTTTTTAATGTGATACAATTCATTTTTTTGTTTTTCAATACAAAATAACATATCCCAAGGTTTTAAATTTTTTATATTCAATTTTTTTTTAGAAAATTTTTTTAAATTTTCTAATTCTTTTTTAGCATAAGGAAAAGTACGATTATAAATATTTTTTATTAATTTAATTGCGTTTATTGGATGATTTATAGTTTTGTCTTTTAAGGAATAACAAGAATAATTTTTAAATCCTAATATTTTTGATATTTTATTTTTTGTAATTAATATTTTTTTAATTATTTTAGAGTTATTAAAATTTTTAAATACTTTATTTTCATAAGAAGCTCTTGTGTTATAAAAATAGTAAAATTCTTTTCTTAATTTTCTATCAAAACAATATTTCATAATTGTATTGTAGTTATATGTGTTTAGTTTTATTAACCAATAATACTTATTTGTAAAACTATTTAACTTTTTATTTTTACTTATAAAAGATTTAGGAAGTCCTTTTAACCTTTTTTTATTTAAAATTAATTTATTCCAACAATTATCAGAATCTATTATATTATTTTCGTAAGAAATTTCTAAAATAGATAGTTTATTAACGTTTATTCTAAATTCATTTTTTTTTTCTTTTGAGAGTAATATTCCATTTTTTATATACTCATTTATTTTAAATTCCAAAAATTTTTTCTTTGAATATGATAATTTTTTAAATTTTTTATTTTTTATTATTTTTTTATATATTTCGTATAAATTTTTGTTTTGGTTAATCCATGTAATTAATTCAATTATAAGAGAAATACTTTGTTGATATTGTTTCCTGAATTTTGTATTTTTAACTAGATTTAAATGTCTTACTGTAGATATAATTTTGTCTATTTCATTATTCTTTTTTATTATAGGTTCTATTATTTCTTGCCAAGTAAAAACTTTTTTTTTAAAAATTACATTTTTTATAAATTTTTTATATTTATGTGTAATTTCTTCTACAGCATCAATTAAATGAAATGGTTTAATTTCTCTAAATTTTGGAAGCAAAAATTTTTTTAATAATGGATTTTTTATACGTGATTTCATTTTTTTTATTTTTTACTATTAAAATAGTTTTATCATTAAATTTAATAATATTACTAAAATTTTTACTTTAATTAAATTTTATTTTTTTTTATGATATTTCTTATAATTTATATAACAAATTTGGAGAAATCAAATGTTTGGAGTTATTAAAGATATAGGATTAGGGTTAATGGTTTTATTACCTTTAGTTAACCCACTTACAACAATAGCTTTATTTTTAAGTCTTAGTAAAAATATGAAAAAAGAAGAACGTGATTATCATTCTATAATGACTTCAATATATGTTTTTTTTATAATGATGGTCACATTTTACGCAGGATCGTTAGTAATGAGTACATTTGGTATTTCTATTCCTGGATTAAGAATAGCTGGAGGATTAATAGTTTCTTTTATTGGATTTCGTATGTTATTCCCATATTTACAGGAAGATGATGTTAAATCAAATAGTGAAAATTGTAATGTAAATATAAAAAAAAAAAGTAATATAGCATTTGTACCATTAGCAATACCAAGTACAGCTGGACCGGGAACTATAGCTATGATTATAAGTTGGGTTTCTACTGTAAATGAAAGTACATATTTTTCTTATTGGGCTTCTCATATAGTGCCTATTATAGTATTCTTGATAATTAGCGTGATAATTTGGATATCTTTAAAAAGTTCAAATGCTATAATGCATGTAATCGGATTAGATGGAGTGGAAGTAATATCAAGATTAATGGGTTTCTTATTAGTTTGTATGGGTATACAATTTATAATAAATGGAATACTTGAAATAATTAACAATAAAATTTTTTAATAAGTATGAATATAAATAAGTTATATAAAAAAACTGTTTATGATTATCTTGTAATAGGAGCAGGAAGCGGAGGGTTATCTTCAATAAAAAGAGCATCTAAATATGGTGTTAAATGTATATTAATAGAAAAAAATAAAATTGGAGGAACTTGTGTAAATTATGGTTGTATACCAAAAAAAATAATTTGGAACGCATCTAATATATTAAAGTATATAAATTTATATTCCTCAAATTATGAAATAGAAGTAAATTTAAGCAAAATAAATTGGAATCTATTAACTAAGAAAATAAAAAAATATATAAAAAGTATTAGAAAAAAATATTTAAAAATTATTAAAAAAAACAATATAGATTACATTTTAGGAAAAGCTAAATTCATAAATTCAAATTTAGTAAAAGTTAATAACTTTTATGTGAAATCAAAAAAAATATTAATTTCTACTGGAAGTATTTCAAAGAAAAATAATTTTTTAGGTCATGAAAATTGTTTAGATTTCCATGAAATATTAAAATTAAAAGAATTACCTAAAAGTGTAGCAATTATAGGAAGTGGATATATTGCAACAGAAACAGCGTGTACTTTATCAAATTTTGGAATTAAAATATATTTAATAATAAGAAAAAATAGAATTTTAAAAAAATTCGATAAAGATGTTATTAATGTATTAACACAAGAAATGGTAAAAAATAAAATAATATTTAGAGTGTATTCTGAAGTATGTGAAATTCATAAAGTTAAAAATAAACTTTTTAGAATAAAGCTAAAAAATAAAGAAGAAATATTTACAGAATGTTGCATTAGTGCTATAGGGAGGGTACCAAATGTAGAAGGAATGGATCTGTTTCGTGCAGGAGTTAAATTAAAAAAAGATGGGAAAATTTTTACAAATAAATATAATAAAACTAATATAGACAATATATATGCTATTGGAGATAATTCTAGTAATCATTTACTTACACCCACAGCAATCATTTCCGGGAGAACTTTGTCTGATAGATTATTTAGTAAATCTAATAAGATTAACTTAGTAAATTATAAATTTACGCCTACTGTTATTTTCAGCATACCTCCTATAGGATCAGTAGGATATAATGAGAATGATGCTAAGTTAACTTATGGAAAAGATCTTATTAGAGTTTATAAAAAAAGTTTTAATCCTTTATTTTATTTTTCTTATAATAAATCATGTAAATGTTTAATTAAACTAATATGTTTAGGTAAAGAAGAAAAGATAATTGGAATACATGGAGTAGGTATTTTTATAGATGAAATTATTCAAGGATTTTCAGTTTTATTAAAAAAAGGATTTAAAAAAAAAGATTTAGAAAATTCTATAGCAATACATCCAACTATTTCTGAGGAATTTTTAACATTTTAGTTTATATAAATTAAAATGTTTTTTATTTTTTTTTTTTTTTTTATATAATTTCCATTCTTTTGGAGGTTTTACTTCAATGTTTGATTCTACATAAACAAAACAACCTTTTTTTGCTATTTTATATTTATCAATTAAAAAAATAGATTTTTTTATTATGTTTAATTTGAATGGAGGATCTAAGAAAATTAGATCAAATTTTTTATTTATATTTTTTATTACTTTATTAAAATTTAAATTAATTATTTTAATTTTATATTTCTTAAAATTTTTTATATTTTTTAATATTAAATTATATGTTCTTTTATTTGATTCTATTAATGTAACTGAATTTGCGTTTCTAGACAATGCTTCAAAACTTAATATTCCACTTCCTGCAAAACAATCTAAACAATTTTTTTTTTTTATTTTTTCTTTTAACCACTCTTCAAATAATATTCTTCTCATAAAACAAGTTGTTGGTCTTAACTCAATTATTTTTTCTGTAAATATTTTTTTTCCTTTTAAATAACCTCCAGAAATTTTTATAAATTTTCTTTTTTTATTGATTTTTTTTTTTATGTTGTTCATTTATATATATATTTTATTATAATATTAAAAAATTAAATTTTTTTATTTTTTTTTAAATAATTCTTAAATTAATAAACTATATGATTAAAAAGAATAAAAATAAGCTAAACTATATTACTAAAACATATGATTCTTATACAAGAATGGTTAATTCTTACCCTATTCTTTTAGAAGAAGAAGAAAAAATGTTATTTCATAGATTATATTACAATAAAGATTTAAAAGCAGCTAAAAAATTAATTCTTTCTCATTTAAAATTTGTAGTTCATATAGCTAAAAACTATTCAGGATATGGGTTACCTCAATCGGATTTAATACAAGAAGGAAATATAGGATTAATGAAAGCAATAAAAAGATTTAATCCATCTGTCGGTGTAAGACTTGTATCTTTTGCTATTCATTGGATAAAGGCTGAAATACATGAGTATGTTCTAAAAAATTGGAGAATAGTTAAAGTTGCCACAACTAAAGCTCAAAGAAAATTATTTTTTAATCTTAGAAAAACAAAAAAACGTTTGGGGTGGTTTAATAAAAAAGAAACACTTTATGTAGCAAAAAAACTGGGAGTAAATAGTAAGGATGTGAAAGAAATGGAATCTAGAATGTCAATGCAAGATATGAATTTTGATCCTTTTTACGATGATGAATGTTATGAAAGTTCTAAATATTTAGCTCCTATTTTATATTTAAAAGATAACAAATCTAACTTTGCTAATAGTATAGAAAAAGAAAATTGGTGCAATCACGCTTCAAACACTTTAATTTTAGCATTAAACAACTTAGATGAAAGAAGTAAGAATATAATATATTCTAGATGGCTCAATAAAAATTCAAAAAGTACTTTAAAAGAATTAGCTAATAAATACAAAGTATCAGCGGAAAGAATAAGACAATTAGAAAAATCGGCTATGAAAAAAATAAAACTAATTATAGAATCAAAACAATAATTAATAAAAATAATATTGTATATGTTTAAATCATTAAAAAATTTTCATACTTTTTCTGAAAAAGTTTATTCATATGATGTAGTAATAGTATATACAAAAGAAGAGCTCTTATATTTTTATAAGAGATGTTTATTAAAAAAAATACCTTTTATTATTTTAGGAGAAGGAAGCAATATTTTATTTTTAAAAAATTATTATGGTTTAGTTGTAATAAATAGAATATTTGGTATCTCTATAATGGAACGTAAAAAATATTATTTAGTTAATTGTAATTCAGGAGAAAAATGGAGAAAATTAGTAAATATATGCATGTATAATAAAATTTATGGATTAGAAAATTTAGCTTTCATTCCTGGATGTGTCGGATCTGCAGTAATTCATAATATAGGTGCATATGGTATGGAAATAAAGAAATTTTGTAAATATGTTGAAGTAATAAATTTATTGAATGGAAATATATATAAAATAAATAAAAAACTATGCGATTTTAAATATAGAGGTAGTTTATTTAAAAATATTTACTTTGGAAAATATTATGCTGTTTTGTCTGTTTGTCTTAAGATTACAAAAAATTGGTTTCCATGCTTATTGCATAAAGAATTGTTTTTTTTAAAAAATCAATATGTGTCTTCAAATTATATATATAGTTTAATAAATAAAATAAGAAAAAAAAAAATACCAAATCCTAAATTTTTAGGAAATGCTGGAAGTTTTTTTAAAAATCCAGTTGTTGAAAAAATGTATATAAATAAATATAAAAATGTTCCTTTTAAAAATTTTTCAAAAAATAGTATAATTTTATCCGCTTCTTATATGATAGATAAATGTTATTTAAAAGGATTAAAAATTGGAAATTCTTTTGTATATAAATATAATCCTTTAATTATTGTAAGTTATCCAAATAATAAAAAATCCAATAGTATAATAAAATTAGCAAAATATATACATTTATGTGTTTTTAAAAAATTTTCTGTAAATTTAGAGCCTGAAGTAAGATTTATTTCATACTATGGTGAAATAAATTCATATAATTTTTTAAAAAATATGAAAAAAACAAAATTTTAGTTTATTATTTTTATGTTTTTTACAAAATGATTATTTTTTTTGTTTATTATAATATTTGCGTATTCCTTTGTTTTTAATATATTTTTTTTTAAATTTACTAAATTTGTCTTAGTCCATTTTTCTTCTAATTTTAATATATTTATTTTTTTATTTTTTAGTTTTATATGTCTTTTCATGTACCATTTTTTTGTTAAATTTTCAGAAGCATTAATATAGATTATATAATTTATAAATTTGTAAATTTTTAATTTTTTTAAATTTATGAAATTCTTTTGAAATATATTTATTCCTTCTATTATGAGAACTTTTAAGTTTTTTAATTTTATTTTTTTTTTTTTATGAACATTAGAAAGTTTGTGAGAATATTTTGGTATGTTAAAAGATTTACCTTTTTTTATCTTTTTTAAAAAATTAATTATGTTTTTTTTATTATATGATTCTGGAAATCCTTTTTTTCTTATTATTTTTTTTTTTTTTAATAATTTACTTGAATATAAAAAACCGTCTGTACTTATAATTTCTATCTTATATTTTTTTTTCCAACAATTAAGTAATTTTTTTAAAATTTTTGCAGTTGTAGTTTTTCCTACTGACACACTTCCTGTTATCCCTATTATAAATGGATTATTTTCATATTTGATTTTTTTTTTAAATTTAAAGTTATCTAGTTTATAGTTTAGTATTTTTGATATTGGCAAATAAATATTAAACAATTCTTTTAAATTTATGATGTTTTTTTTTTTAAATTTGTATTTAACTAAATCTATAATTTTTTTAGGTATGAATCTAAGTGTTTCTTTTAAACTTAACCTACTAATTATCAGTTTAATTTTTTTATTTTTTTTTTTAATTAACATGTTTTTTTTATGTTAAATTTTTTATGATTTTTTAAAAATAGTAACATCTGCAATTGTTAAAATAAAGTGACATATTTATAGGTATAATATATAATTGTATTCACCTAAAAAAATGCCGGTATAGCTCAATTTGGTAGAGCAACTGATTTGTAATCAGTAGGTTGATGGTTCAATTCCTTCTACCGGCATATTTTATAATTTAATTAATTTTTTTTTAGTTAGCGGGCATAGTATAATGGAATTACTTTAGCCTTCCAAGCTAGAGATGTGGGTTCAATTCCCACTGTCCGCTTCTTATTATTTAGCTGATATAGCTCAGTATGGAAGAGCACGTCTTTGGTATAGATGAGGTCGACAGTTCAAATCTGTCTATCAGCAATAAATTTAATTTAACTGGAGATATTTAAAATTGCAAAGAAATAGAATTAGAATAAGATTAAAATCTTTTGATTATCGTCTTATTGATTTGTCTACTAAACAAATAATTATTACTGCAAAAAAAACAGGTGCTCAAGTTAAAGGTCCTGTTCCACTTCCTACAAGGAAAAAAAAATTTACTATACTAATATCTCCTCACGTTGACAAAGATGCGAGAGATCAATATGAAATATGTACATATAAAAGATTAGTAGATATAATTTATCCAACAGATAAAACAGTAGATGCATTAATGAAATTAAATTTATCACCTGGTGTGGAAGTACAAATAAGCTTAGGTAAAAAAAAATAGGTAAATTTATGATTGATAGAATAGTAGGTAAAAAAATAGGCATGACTAGAATTTTTGACGAGAATTTTGTATCTGTACCTATAACAATTATTTTGGTAAAAAAAAATTATATAGTTCAAATAAAAAATGTAATAAAAGACGGTTATAACGCTTTACAAGTTACTACTGGATTTAATAAAAAATATTTTTTTAAAAATAAATCATTTATAGGGCATTTTAATAAATCTAATTTAAAAGTAGGACTTGGGTTATGGGAATTAAGATATGATGGAAATAATAAATATAAAGTAGGAGATTATATAGATATAAGTATATTTAGTAATATTAAAAAAGTTGATGTTACGGGAATATCTAAGGGAAAAGGTTTTTCTGGAACTGTAAAAAGATGGAATTTTAGTACACAAGATTCTAGCCATGGAAATTCGCTTTCACATAGAAAGCCAGGATCAATTGGACAAAACCAGAGCCCTGGTAGAGTATTTAAAGGAAAAAAAATGGCTGGTCATCTTGGAAACGAAAGAATTACTGTGCAAAATTTGTCAATTATAGAAATAAATTATAAAAATTCTTTATTACTATTAAAAGGATCTGTTCCAGGAAACGTAAACAAATTCTTAATTATAAAAAATTCTAAAAAAAATAAAAAATATGAAAATAAAAGTTTTAGATACAAATAACTTTATAAATTTATCTGATTCTATATTTAATGTAGATTTAAAAAAAAAATTAATACACCAAATAATAACTTCTTTGATGTCAAATACAAGATTTAATATAAGTTCAAAGAAAAATAGATCTAAAATTTCTGGATCTAACAAGAAGCCTTGGAGACAGAAAGGAACAGGTAGAGCTAGAGCTGGTAGCATAAAAAGTCCTATATGGAGATCTGGAGGTGTAGCATTTCCTAATAACGAAAGAAACTACAACAAAAAAATTAACAAAAAAATGTATATTATAGCTATAAAAAGTTTATTTTCTGAACTTTTTAGAAAAAATAAAGTTTTGATTTTTGAAAGATTTGAAATAGATTTTCCGAAAACTAAGTTACTTTATTGTAAATTGATAAAATTAAGTGTATTAAACGCTCTAATAATTTTAGATCCTATTAATAAATACGTAAATTTAGCTTCACGTAATATAAAAAAAATAGAAGTATGTAGTTCTAATCAAATAAATCCTTTGAAATTAGTTTCTTATGAAAATGTTATTGCAAATTGTAAAGCAGTTAAAAATATAGAAAAAAGGTTAATTTAATGAATAATAATGAAAAATTAATGAGAACAGTAATTTGTAATTACAAATCTGAAAAATCTACATATCAATTAGAAAAAAATAACACTATAATTTTTAAAGTTAATATTTTTTCCAATAAAAAAGAAATAAAAGAAGCAATTGAAAAAATATTTAAAGTTAATGTTATTTCTATAAACACAATTGTAGTTAAAAGCAAAATTAAAAAAAATATGAAAAATATTAGTAGAAGAAAGAAATGGAAGAAAGCTTATGTTAAAATAGATGAAAAAAGCAAAATAGATTTACTTAAAATTTCTGAATAAAAAGGTAATTTTAATGACTGAAATAATACATTTTAAACCTATAACTCCAGGAAAAAGACATGCAGTAAAAATAAAAAACTCTAATTTGTATAAGGGTAAAAAATTTCATTTTAAATTAATGTCTTCTTTAAAAAATAAAAGCGGAAGAAATTCAAGTGGTAGAATTACTGTTAGACATACAGGTGGAAGACATAAAAGAAAATATAGAATTATAGACTTTAAAAGAAATAAATTTGATATTTTTGGAAAAGTTGAAAGAATTGAATATGATCCAAATAGAACATCTTACATAGCATTGATTTTATATGAAGATGGTGAAAGAAGATATATTTTGTCTACAAAAAATATGAAAAAAGGTGATTATATATACTCCAGTAAGAAAACTGAAATAAAAGAAGGTAATTCATTGTTATTGAAATATATTCCAATAGGTACACATATTCATAATATAGAACTTAAAATAAATAAAGGTGGACAATTAATTAGATCTGCTGGTTCATATGCTCAAATTATTTCTAAATCTAAAAATTACGTTAACATTAGATTAAGATCTGGGGAAATAAGAAAAATTAATAATGTTTGTAGAGCTACTATAGGAGAGGTCAGCAATAGTAATAATACACTTAAAAGACTCGGTAAGGCAGGTGCGAGTCGTCATTTAGGAATTAGACCTACTGTAAGAGGGACAGCAATGAATCCAGTAGATCATCCTCATGGTGGAGGTGAGGGTAGAAATTTTGGTAAACATCCTGTATCGCCTTGGGGTAAATCTAGTAAAGGCAAAAAAACAAGAAATAATAAAAGAACTGACAAATTTATAATTTTAAGAAAAAAAAATAGGAGATAATTATATTATGCCAAGATCAGTTAAAAAAGGACCTTTTATAGATATTCATTTGTTTAAAAAAGTGGAAAACTCTTTAAAAAATAAAAATAGGAAACCAATTAAAACTTGGTCTCGTAGGTCTACTATATTTCCAAATATGGTTGGCTTGACAATATGTGTCCATAATGGTAGAAAGCATATACCTGTATTTATAATAAATGAAATGGTTGGTCACAAATTAGGGGAATTCGTTTCTACTAGAACATTTAAAAATCATTCAGCTGATAGAAAAATAAAAAGTTCAAATGAGAAAGTATAATGAAAGTAATAGCTAAGTGTCTTTATGTTAGATCTTCACCTCAAAAAGTGAGATTGGTTGTTAATCTAATAAGAAACAAAAAGGTTAAAAAAGCTTTAGAAATTTTAGAATTTTGTAATAGAAAAGCATCTTTTATAGTTAAAAAACTATTAATTTCTGCTATTTGTAATGCTAAAAACAACTTTAATCTAGATTATAAAAAATTGTTTGTATCAAAAATTTTTGTTGATAAAGCTAAAAATATAAAAAGAATTTTACCTAGAGCTAAGGGTAGAGTGAATTATATAGTTAAAAAAACTAGTCATATAACAATTGTTCTTTCTAATTAATAAAGGAGGTTTTTTAAATATAAATGGGACAAAAAGTTAATCCTAATATGGCAAGATTAGGTATAACAAAACAATGGCATTCTGTTTGGTATGCTGATAAAAAAAGTTTTGTTAAATATATACATAATGATTTTGAAATAAGAAGATTTTTAAAAAGAAGATTATTTAATGCCGGAATATCTCATATTATTATAGAAAGACCAGCTAAAAGCGTACTAATTACTATTTACTCCTCAAGACCAGGTATTATTTTAGGTAAAAGAGGTGAGGAAATAGAATCTCTTTCCAAGGAAGTAAATAAAATAACAGGTGTTAGTGTAAAAATAAACATTTCTGAAATTAAAAGACCTGAATTAAGTGCCAATCTTGTTTCAAAAAATGTGGCTTTACAAATAGAAAAAAGAATAATGTTTCGTAGAGCTATAAAAAGAGCTATGAATAGTGTTTTAAGATCAGGAGGGAAAGGAATAAAAATTTCTATAAGTGGAAGATTAAACGGAGCAGAAATTGCTAGAACTGAATGGTACAGAGAAGGTAGAATTCCCTTACATACATTTAGAGCAGATATTGATTACAGTAGTGCTATTGCTAGAACTAATTATGGATCGATAGGTATAAAAGTATGGATTTTTAAAGGAGAAATATTAGGAAATATAAAATATTATAATACTTCTGGTAATGAAATTTTAAATACTAGAAGATTTTTTAAAAAGTCTTAAAAATAAAAAGAATTAATCATTTGATAATAACTAAATATATTGGTATAATTTTTTATGCTTTATCCAAGAAAGAGTAAATTTAGAAAAATTCAAAAAGGTAGAAATAAAGGAAAATTTATTAATTCATGTATTTTTTTTGGTGAATTTGGATTAAAAGCAATTAGTAGAGGGTTTTTAACTTCTAATCAGATAGAGTCGGCACGTAGAGTACTTTCTAGATATGTTAAAAAACAAAGTAAAATTTGGATACGTATTTTTCCTGATAAACCTATTACTAAAAAACCTTTAGAAGTTAGAATGGGTAAAGGAAAGGGTGATGTAGAGTATTGGGTAGCTGTAATTAAACCAGGTGCCATATTATATGAAATAGGGAGTGTTTCTGAAGATGTAGCTAGAAAAGCTTTTAAATTGGCTTCATCTAAATTACCAGTAAAAACTATTTTTATTTGTAAAAGGTAAAGGAATGAATAAAGACGATGATTTAGTTTCCAAATTATTTTATGAAAGTTTTTGTTTAAGATTTAATAAATTTAATGGAAATTTAAAAAAAACACATTTAATAAAAATAATAAGAAGAAATATAGCAAGAATAAAAACAAAAATTGGTAAAATTAATGTCAGCAAAAAAGATACTATTAGGTAAAGTAATAAATAAAAAAATGAATAAATCTGTTTTAGTAAACGTAGTTAAATTAGTGAAGCATAAATTATATAGAAAATATATAAAAAAAATAACTAAGTTACATGTACATGATGAATTTAATAAATCTAAAATAGGTGATAAAGTTAAAATAATAGAATGCAGACCTTTATCTAAAACTAAAAATTGGAAAATTTTTAAAGTTATTAATGGTTAATTTAACAGGCTATATGATACAAGAACAAAGTAAGTTAAAAGTCGCTGATAATTCTGGAGGTAAACTTGCAAAATGTATAAAGGTTCTTGGTGGGTCTAAAAGACGTTATGCAAATATTGGTGACATTATTAAAGTATCTTTGAAAGAAGCAATTCCTAGAGGAAAAGTCAAAAAAGGAGAGGTTTTTTTTGCAGTTATTATAAGAACTAGAAATGGTTTAAAAAGGAAAGATGGATCTATAATAAGATTTGATGACAATGCTTGTGTTTTATTAAATGATCAATTTTTACCTATAGGAACAAGAATTTTTGGACCAGTTACTCGTGAACTAAAGGTAGAAAAATTTATTAAAATTATGTCTTTAGCAAATGAAGTTTTATAAGGTAAATTTTTATGTCTTCTAAAATAAGGAAAGGAGATAATGTTATAATTATTTCTGGAAAAGATAAAGGAAAATCTGGGGTTGTGTATAAAGTTTTAAAAAAAAATAAGATTATAATTAAAAATTTAAATTTGGTTAAAAAATGTAAAAAACCTATTCCGTCTAAAAACGAAGAAGGAGGTATATTTTTAATTGAATCTGCAATACATATATCTAATGTAGCTTTATTTAATAAAGATACTAAAAAAGCTGATCGTGTAGGGTTCATTTTAAAAGATGGAAAAAAATTTAGATATTTTAAATCTAATAAAAAAATGGTTGGTGACTAATTTATGAATTTTTTTAATTTATATAGAAAAAAAATAGTCTTCGATTTAAAAAATAAATTTAATTTTAAATCAATTATGCAAGTTCCTAAAATAAAAAAAATTATTATAAATATAGGTTTAGGTAAAAATTTCAATAATAAAAAAATAATTAACTGTTCTTTATCTGATATTTCTCTTATTTCCGGACAAAAACCATTAATTACTAAGTCAAAAAAAGCTATATCTAATTTCAATTTGAGAAAAAATTTACCTATAGGATGTAAAGTTACTTTAAGAAAAAAAAACATGTGGAACTTTTTTGAAAAACTGGTTTGTATTGTTATTCCAAGAATAAGAGATTTTAATGGATTTTTATTAAAATCTTTTGATGGAAACGGAAATTATAATATTGGAATAAATGAACAAATTATTTTTCCAGAAATAAATTTTGAAAAAATAGATAGAATAAGAGGAATGGATATTAATATTGTTACTTCGACTTGTTCTGACAAATATGCATATTATTTGCTTTCATGTTTTAATTTTCCTTTTAAAAAAGAAAAAGGTATTTATGACTAAAAGATCTATTTTAGAGAGAGAAAAAAAGAGAATTAATTTATCTAAAAAATATTATTTAAGAAGAATTAAATTTAAAAAAATTATAAGCAGTAGCAAACATTCTGATAAAGAAAAATGGAATGCTTTTTTAAAACTTCAAAAATTACCACGAGACTCTAGTAAGTCTAGAGTTAGAAACAGATGTTTACAAACTGGTAGGCCAAGAGCTTTTTTAAGAAATTTTGGATTAAGTAGAATAAAATTTAGAGAACTTGCAGTTAATGGAGAAATTCCTGGTATAAAAAAATCTAGTTGGTGATTTAAAAGGATTATATAATATGAATATTCAAGACCCTGTTTCTGATATGATTACTTGTATTAGAAATGCACAAAAAGCTAGAATTAAAAGTATTATAGTGTCTTATTCTAGTTTTAAATTTAAAATATTAAAAATTTTAAAAGAAGAAGGATTTTTAAAAAAAATTAATATTTTTAAAAAAAATAATAAAAGTTTCTTACATGTAAAAATGAGGTATTTTAAAAATTTGCCTGTTATTGAAGAAATAAAAAGAATTAGTAAACCAAGTTTAAGGGTATATAAAAATTTTTTTATGATTAATAAAATTAGATCTAATATGGGAGTATATATTATTTCTACTTCTAAAGGAGTTATGACAGATAAAAAAGCTAAAAAATTAGGATTAGGAGGAGAAATTATATGTTATGTTTTTTAACTAATTTATAAATAAATTAATGGTTTTTATAAATGTCATATATTAAAAAACCTATTTTGGTTCCTGATAATGTTAAAGTTTTTATTGATAATGGTCATATAACAATAATTGGTTCTTTAGGAAAAATAAAAAGGAAAATAAACAGTTTCGTAAAGTTATATTATGACACTAATAGTATTTACATTAAATATAACGTTAAAAAAAAAAAACATTTATCTATTATTGGAACTTTTAGGTCTAATTTAAACAATTTTATTTTAGGTGTTAGTGTAGGGTTTAGAAAACATTTACAATTAATTGGAATAGGATATAAAGTTGTTTTGCGTTTAAGTTTTTTAGAATTGAGTTTAGGATTTTCTCATTTAATAAATTATAAAATACCTAAAGATATTTTAATAACTTGTCCGAGTAATAATGATATAATAATAAGCGGAATAGATAAACAGTTAGTTGGTCAAACTGCTGCTTATATAAGAAATTATAAACCAGTTGAGCCTTATAAAGGGAAAGGAATTAGATATTTAGGTGAAAAAATTAGAATAAAAGAATCTAAAAAGAAATAAATAATATGAATAAAAAATGTCGTAGAACAAGAAGAAGTCTTAAATGTAGAAATAAAATAAAAAGCTCAAATATTTTAAGACTTATTGTTAACATAAGTTGTAAACATATATATTTGCAGATAACTACAAGTGATGGTTCTGAAACTTTAGTTCATGCATCTACAAATGAAAAGAAAATAAGAAGTTTAATAAAAAATAAAAACAAAAAATCTGCTAATTTTATAGGAAAAGTATTGTCTGAACGTGCAGTAAAGCTAGGAATAAAATATGTTGCTTTTGATAGATCTGGATATAAATATCATGGTATAGTTAAGGAATTAGCTGATTCTGCAAGAAAAAATGGATTAATTTTTTAGTATTTTTGGTAATTTTAATGAATAAAAAAAGTAATGATATTTTTTTAGAAAAATTAATATCTGTAAATAGAGTTTCAAAAACTGTAAAAGGTGGTCGTGTTTTTGGATTTACAGCTTTGACAGTAGTTGGAAACACAAATGGAAAAATAGGAATAGGTTATAGTAAATCTAAAGAAGTTCCTGTAGCTATACAGAAGTCTATAAACAAAGCAAAAAAAAGTCTTATTAATATTTTAACAAAAAACAGTACAATTCAACATGAAGTTATAGGTTATCATACAGGATCTAAGGTTTTTATAAAACCAGCTTGTAAAGGCACTGGGATTATAGCTGGAGGTGCTATGCGTGCTATGTTTGAAGTTTTAGGCATACGCGATGTTTTGGCGAAAATTTATGGTTCTAGTAATCCTATTAATGTAGTTTATGCCACTATGAATGCTTTACATAAAATTAGATCTATATCGTTTGTAGCTTCTAAGAGGGGTAAATTTATAAAAGAAATATTTTCTATTTAGTTTTTGTAAATTATATTGAGAAAGTAAATGAATTTAAATAAATTGTTTTTTTTTAGAGTGGAAAAAATTTATAAAAAAAGAGTTGGTAGAGGATCTGGTTCTGGCTTCGGTAAAACATGCGGTAGAGGTCATAAAGGTCAAAAATCAAGGTCTGGATGTAGTATAAAAAAAGGTTTTGAAGGAGGCCAAACACCGACTTATTTACGCTTACCTAAATTTGGATTTGTTTCTAGAAAGAAAAAATTTTTTCAGGAAGTACCCATATATAAGTTAAATAAATTTAATGAAAATTCATTCATTAAACGTTCTGATTTATATAAACTTAAAATAATTAAAAAAAAAACTAAATATTTCAAAATAATACTATCTGGTAAACTTTTAAAGAAAATTAATTTAATAAATATACCTATAACTAAAGGAGCTAAAATTGCTTTGAAATTTTTAGGAGGAAAAATTATTTATAATAACAATAGTTAATTTTTTAAAAAATGAATAAAATAATTTTTAATAATAAATATAATTTAAAAGAAATAAAAAATAGAATATGGTTTGTTATAGCTTCTTTATTGGTTTTTAGATTAGGTTCTTTTATTCCAATACCTGGAATAAATTTACTTTCTTTAACTAATTTGTTGAGCAACCAAAATGGTTATATAATTGAAATTTTTAATATTTTTTCTGGTGGAGCTTTAAACAGAGCGTCTGTTTTTGCTTTAGGAATAATGCCTTACATATCTTCTTCTATAATAGTTCAATTACTTACATCTATTAATCCTTATTTATCTGAAATGAAAAAAGAAGGCGAATATGGAAGAATGAAAATAAACAATTGTATTAAGTACGGAACTTTAATTTTATCTATAGTTCAATCTATTGGGATAGCTACTACTTTAATTAGTATTTCTTACTTGAGAAAATTCGTTGTTACTTCTTTTTTACAATTTTACATTACAACTGTTATTAGTTTGGTTGGCGGTACTATGATATTAATGTGGGTCGGAGAACAAATTACTAATAAAGGTATAGGCAATGGTATTTCTATAATAATCTTTGCTGGAATACTTTCTAATGTTCCAAACTCGATTATTAATTTGATTAATGATCTAAACTATTACAAATTAAGTATATTTAAATTTATTTTTATTATATTCTTAGTATATCTAATAACATTTTTTGTGGTTTTCGTTGAAAGTGGTCAGAAGAGAATTATTGTACATTATGCTAAAAGACAACATGGAAGAAGAATATATGCAGCTCAAAGCACTCATTTACCTATAAAAATAAACATGGCTGGAGTAATACCTGCAATTTTTTCTTCAAGTATTGTCTTGTTTCCTTCTACTATACTTTATTGGTTAGGTAATATAACTAAAATAAAAAAATTTCATATATTATCTTTATATTTTCATCCTGGTAAGTTAGTTTATATGTTGTTATATATTTTATCTATAATATTTTTTTGTTTTTTTTATACAAATCTTGTGTTTAATTCTAGGGAAATATCAGAAAATTTAAAAAAATCAGGAGCTTTTATATCTGGAATAAGACCAGGTGAAAATACTTCTAAATATATAGAATCTATAGTTAATAAACTAACTTGGATTGGTTCTTTTTATGTTGCTTTTATTTGTTTAATTCCAGAGTTTTTAAAATATTTGACTAATTTTAAATTTAGTTTTGGAGGAACTTCACTGTTAATAGTAGTTGTTGTAATAATGGACTTTATTTCTCAAATACAGTCGTTAATAATGTCAAGTAAATATGAATCTATTTTAAAAAAAACTCATTTTAAAAATTAATTTTTTTATTATAAATTATGAAAGTTAGAACTTCAGTCAAAAAAATATGTAAATTGTGTAAAGTAGTCAGAAGAAAAAGGGTAGTTTATATAATTTGTGTAAATGATCCTAAACATAAACAAAGACAAGGATAGTATTATATTATTTTAAAGGAAAGTTATGGTTATTAGAATTGCTGGTGTAAATATACCTGAAAATAAACAAATATTTGTTGCTTTATTATCTATATATGGTATTGGCAAAAAAAGATCATTGAAAATTTGCAAAATATCTAAAGTAGAAGTTTTCAGAAAAGTTTCTGAATTATCTACTGAACAAATAAATAATATTCGTAATTTAGTTTTAAAATTTATTACAGAGGGAAATTTAAGAAAAGAAATTTCTTTAAATATAAAAAGATTAATAGATATAGGCTCTTATAGAGGTATTAGACATATTAAAAAATTACCAGTAAGAGGTCAAAGAACAAGAACTAATGCTAAAACTAGAAAAAGATTAAAAAAAACGAGTAATAAAAAATGAATAAAGTAAATAAAAAAAATAAAAAATTAAGAAAGAAAAAAAGAATAAATATATTGGATGGAATAGCTCACATACATGCTTCTTTCAATAATACAATAATTACTATAACAGACACAAAGGGTAACACAATAAGTTGGGCTACTGCTGGTGGTTCTGGATTTAAAGGCTCTAGAAAGTCAACTCCTTTTGCTGCTCAAGTTGCAGCAGAAAAATGTGCTTTATTAGCAAAAGAACATGGAATAAAAAATTTAGAAATTATGGTAAAAGGTCCAGGTCCTGGTAGAGAATCCACTATTAGAGCTCTTAATGCATCTGGATTTCGTATAACTAATATAAGTGATGTTACTCCTATACCACATAATGGATGTAGACCTCAAAAGAAAAGACGTGTTTAAAACATTTTAAGGAATATAGAACAATGGCTAAATATTTAGGACCTAAATGTAAAATTATAAGACGAGAACAGTATGATTTATCTTTATTTTCAGGATTAAAAGAAATTAAAAATAAATGTAAGATAAAAAAAATGCCTGGACAACATTCTGATAGAAGATCCAGAAATTCTGATTATAATTTACAGTTAAGAGAAAAACAAAAAGTGAAGAGAATATACGGTATATTAGAGAAACAATTTAAAAAATATTATAATCGTTCTGTTAGGTTAAGAGGAAACACTGGCGAAAATTTACTAAAAATATTAGAGTCTAGATTAGATAACGTAGTATATAGAATTGGATTCGGAGTAACTAGAGCAGAATCACGACAGATAATAAGCCATAAACTTATTAAATTAAACAATAAAATAGTTAATATTTCTTCTTATTTAGTTAAAATTAATGATACTATTGAGTTAGTAGAAAAAGCTAAATTACAAGATAGAATTTTATATTCTTTAAAACTGTCTGAAGAAAAAGAAATTATTCCATGGATAAATTTTGATAAAGATAAAATGTTAGGTAAATTTATAAGATATCCTAATAGGTCAGAACTTCCATCAGATATAAATGAACATTTAATTATAGAATTATATTCTAAATAATTGGTAAAGGATGATATGTGTAAAAATAATATATTTGATCTTTTAAAACCTAAACTAATAAATGTAAAAAAAGTAAACGATTTACGTTCTAAAGTTATTTTAGAGCCTTTAGAAAAAGGGTTTGGACACACATTAGGAAATGCGTTAAGAAGAATACTTTTATCGTATATACCTGGATATGCAGTTTGTGAAGTGGAAATAGATGGCATATTACATGAATATAGTTCTAAAAATGGAGTAAAAGAGGATATATTAGAGATATTATTAAATATAAAAGAATTAGCTATAAAGATGAACAATATATATGAATCTTCAATTTATATTTATAAAACTGGTATTTGTACAGTTAAAGCTTCTGATATAGAGCATGATAAAAATTTAGAAATAATAAACAAAGATCATGTAATATGTAATATTACTGATAAAGATACGTCTATAAAAATAAAAATGAAAGTTAAATATGGATTTGGATACGTTCCTGCTTATAGGAATACTAAAACAGAACATGATATAAAATCTACTGGTATATTAAAATTAGATACTTATTATAGTCCAATAGAGAAAGTGTCTTATTCAGTAGAATCTGCTAGATTAAAGCAAAGAACTGATTTGGATAGGTTAGTTATGGATATAGAAACTAATGGTACAATAAATCCTGAAGATTCTGTTAAAATGGCCGCAAACATATTAGCAAATCAGTTAAATTCTTTTATAAATTTTAAGGATTTAAGTGAAAAAAAAGAAAAAAAAGAAAAAGAGAAAATTAACCCTATTTTATTTAAATCTGTCGAAGATCTAGAATTAACTGTCAGATCAGCTAATTGTTTAAAGACAGAATCGATAAAATATATTGGTGATCTTGTACAAAAAACAGAGTCAGAATTATTAAAAACTCCTAATTTAGGTAGGAAATCTTTAAATGAAATAAAAGATATATTGTCAAAATATAATCTTTCTTTAGGAACCTTTTTAAAAAATTGGAAAAAAATATTAAAAAATTATTTAAAAAAATGAAACATAGAAAAATAGGAAGAAAATTTAATAGAAATAGTTCTCATCGTAAAATGATGTTAAGAAACTTATCTATTTCGATAATAAGAAATGAACAAATACGTACAACTATACAAAAAGCTAAAGAAATAAAAAGATTTATAGAACCAATAATTAACTTATCAAAAAAGGATACAGTTCATAATCGTCGTATAATTTTTTCTAAAATAAGAGACAATTTTATAGTTTCTAAATTGTTTAATGTGATAGGCCCGAGGTTAATTAACTACCAAGGAGGGTATATAAGGATATTAAAAGATTCAAATAGAAAAGGAGATAGTGCTAACATGTCATATGTACAAATAGTTGATTTTAGTCTTAAAAACTAAAAAAATTCATTTTTTTAATATATTTTTTTCTTTTCTTTCATTTTCTTTATAATTTTTACAAACTCTTATTAAACAATTTTTTTCTGAAATTTCTAACTCAGAAATTTTAAATTTTTTTATTAATTTAAATATCATTTTTATTTTATTAATATTCATATATAATATTTACCTTTTTTTTTGTTTTTTATTAGCATTTTTATTGCTGCACATAAAGCAATTGAATAACAATCAGTTCCAAATCCGTATATAACTCCATTTGATATATCAGAAAAATATGATTTTTTGCGAAAATTTTCTTGATTATTTAAGTTTGAAATATGTATTTCTATAAATGGTATTCTTACTGTAATAAGAGCGTCTCTTATAGCTATACTTGTATGAGTGAAAGAAGCAGGATTTATTATTATAAAATCTATTAGTTTCCTAGAATTTTGTATTTTATTTATTAGTTTACATTCACTATTAGATTGGTAATAGTATAAAGATATACCTATCTCATAAGAAAATATTTTTAAGTTTTTTATTATTTTTTTTAAATTAATACCTCCATATTTTGATTTATCTCTGTATTTTAATAGATTAATATTTGGTCCATCTAATATTAAAATTTTTTTTTTCATTTAAATTACTTTAATTTAAAAAAGTTACTTTTTATAAACATAACTAATATAGTATAATTATATTACTTTTTTTATAAACAATAAAGATCAAATTTTTTTTTAATATTTTATATAGGAACATTTTTAAAATGTTTAAAAAAATTAGAGGAATTTTTTCAAACGATTTATCTATAGATTTAGGAACAGCAAATACACTTATATACGCTAAAGAAAAAGGTATTGTGCTTAACGAACCTTCTGTAGTAGCTATTAGAAAAGATAGAAACAATTATTCAAAAAATATAGTAGCAGTAGGATATGAAGCTAAACAAATGTTAGGTAGAACACCTGGTAATATAAAAGCCATAAGACCAATGAAAGATGGAGTAATAGCCGACTTTTTTGTAACAGAAAAAATGTTACATCATTTTATAAAAAGAGTTCATAATAATAGTTTTATTAAACCTAGTCCCAGAGTTTTAGTTTGTGTACCAGTAGGTGCAACTCAAGTTGAAAGAAGAGCAATAAGAGAGTCCGCTCAAGGAGCTGGGGCAAGAAAAGTTCTTTTAATAGAAGAACCTATGGCAGCGGCTATAGGAGCTGGGTTACCTGTTTCTGAAGCGACAGGTTCTATGGTTGTAGATATAGGAGGTGGAACCACAGAAGTAGCAGTAATATCATTAAATGGAGTAGTTTATTCATCTTCTGTAAGAATAGGTGGAGATAAATTCGATGAATCCATAATAAATTATGTAAGAAGAAATTATGGATCACTAATAGGAGAGGTCACTGCAGAAAAAATTAAACATAACATAGGATCAGCTTATTCAGACGATAAATTATTAGAAATGGAAGTAAGAGGCAGAAATTTGGCAGAAGGAGTGCCAAAAAAGTTTAAACTTAACTCTAACGAGATATTAGAAGCTATTCAAGAACCTTTATCTGGTATAATTATATCCATAATGGCAGCTCTAGAACAATGCCCTCCAGAATTAGCTTCGGATATATCAGAAAATGGAATGATTTTAACAGGAGGAGGAGCTATGTTAAAAAATATTGATAAACTTCTTATAGAAAAAACAAATATTCCAGTTTCTATTGCCGAAAATCCTCTAACATGTGTTGCATATGGAGGAGGAAAAGCATTGGAAATGATAGATATATACGGAAATGATTTATTTACTGAAGAATAAATTTTAACTATATGAGTTTATTAAGAAAATTGTATATATTGAAAAATAAAATTTTTTTTATAATAATTTTATCTATTTTACTTAAAAAATTGGATAAAAAATTTATGTTTTCTTGTTTAATAAGAGATTTAACAAACTATTCATCATATTTTAATATTAAAAATAGTTTTTATGAATTTTTTAAATATAAAAAATGTTTTTATTATTTAAAGAAAAAAAACGAACTTTTGAAAAAAAAAATTCTATATTTAAAAATAAATAAAAAAATTTTAGATAAATTTAAACAAGAGAATTATTCTTTGAGAAAATTATTATCTATACCTACAAAAAAAAAAGAAAAAATAATAATATCTTGTTTAAATAAATATCATGATGAAATTTACAATGATATTTTTTTAATAAATTTAGGAAAAGAAAATAATGTTTACTTAGGTCAATATGTAATAAATGAAAAAGGAGTTATCGGAAAAATAATATCAATTTGTGAAAAATACAGTTTAATTTTACCATTATATAATGAACTAAGTGCTGTCCCTATAAAATTACTAAAAAATAACTTACAACTAATAGCTTTTGGTACTGGAGATAAATCAAAAAAATTAGTTATAGAGATTTTTAATGAAAATGATAAAAATATAAAAATTGGTGATATTTTAGTGACTTCAGAACTGATCAATTCTTTTCCAAAAGAATATCCTGTTGCTAAAATTTTGTCAATTAATAAAAATTTAAAAAATTTAAAAACTACTATTTTAGCGAATCCAATTGTAAATTTCGACGATATAAAATATGTTTCATTAATAGTAAATAGTTAAATAACATGTGTGATTTTTTTTTATTTTTTTGTTTTATTTTTTTTAAAAATATATTACATATTTTAAATTTTAATTTATCTTGGATCTTATTATTATTGATAATAAATAACAAAAAATATATATTGTATTTTTATGGATTTTTAATAGATATTCTAACAAACAGTTGTTTTGGATTACATTCCGCTTCTTTTTTAATGTTTAAATTAATTATAAAAAAAAAAATTAATTTTTCAAAAAAAGAAATATTTTTTTATAAAAACTTAATATTTAATTTTGTTTATTATTTAATTTTAAAAATTATAAGTGTTATATTTAATATGTTACTTTGCTTATTTTATATAAATTTAAACGTACATGATATAATAATTTCAAGCTTATATAATGTTTTATTTTTATTTTTCTTTAACTTATTTTTTTTAAATTATACTCCAAAAATTAGGGAAAAAGAATAACATAAAATAGTTAAATAAATATAAAATTAATATAAATAATATTGATAAACAATTATTATTAATATTTATAAAATTTTTAAAAAATGTTATAAATGGCTCTGTTATTTGAAAAAATAAAATCTTAATTTTACTGTTTTCTTTGTCAATCCAGTTAAAAATTAACCTTATTAATAAACTCCATATTATTATCTCGCCTATTATCTTTAAGGGAACAGATATCATTAATAGTATATAAGAAATAAAATACTTAGAATAAAAGTTTTTTTCAATAAAAGAAATAATTAAAACTTTTAATAAAGACAAAAATAAAACAATAAAAAATGTTATATTTTCTAATAATTTTATTTTTTTTAAATTTTGATAAAAAAAATTAATTATAGGAAAGTTAATTTTTTCTATTATCTTAAATAATTTATTATTTGAACTAAAATTAAAATAATTTATCCAAATATTTAATAAAAAAGAAACAATAAAAAAATTTATTGAAATTTTTGCGATTGATAGAAAAGTAAACATTTTAACCCTTTTTTAAAATTTTTATTATTAATTTTAATATTAAATTTATAATTTAACAACAAAAATATAACTAAATTTCAAAAATTAAAATAACTTTTTAGAATTAAATATGCAGAAAATTTATCTATATCATCTTTCTTAGATATTTTTTTTGCTTCGAATGTACTTAAATGTTCGTTATGTAATTTTACTTTTGTGTTTTTAAATTTTTTTTTTATTTTTTGTTCAAATTTTTTTATTGAATTAATAATTTTGTTTTTTTTTAAATTTTTATGTTTTTTAGGTATTCCAATTATTACTATGCTTGGATTCCAAGTATCAAATATTTTTTTTATTTTATTCCATAAATTGTTTTTTTTATTTTTAATAGTACAAATTGGAAAAGACATTTTAATTTTAGTATTACCTAAAGAAACTCCAATATTTTTACTTCCATAATCAAAAGATATTACATACATGTAATTTCTCTCTTAATTTCTTTAATTATATAATTAGATATAGAAAAATTTGATAATTTTTCTATTTCTTGCATGCAGGTTGGGCTAGTAATATTAATTTCAGTTAAAAAGTTACCTATAATGTCTATACCAGCTATAAAAATTTTATTTTTTATCAAAACTGGAGTTATTTTTTTTATGATTTTTTTATCATTTTTGTTTATTATTTCTAATTTTCCTTTTCCTCCAGATGATAAGTTTGCTCTTATCTCACCTTTAGACGGAATTCTAGATAAACAATATTTTATAGCTTTTCCGTTTATTATAAAAATTCTTTTATCACCATTAAAAACAGATGGTATAAATTTTTGTACTAAACAAAATTTCTTTTCTTTATTAGTCATATTTTCCAATATAACATTTAGGTTTATATCATTAACATTTAAGTAAAATACTGAAAATCCACCCATTTTGTTTAATGGTTTTATTATTATTTCTTTATTATCTTTTAAAAAATCAAAAATTAATTTTTTTTTACATGTTATCAAAGTTTCAGGTGTTTTTGGGTAAAAAATACTAGCAAATATCTTTTCATTAAATTTTCTTAAACTGTTTGGATTATTTATTATAAGAGTATTGTGTTTTATTCTATCTAATATATGAGTCAGATACATAAATTTTTCATTAAAAGGAGGGTCTTTCCTTATTAAAATTACATCTAATTCATCTAAAAAAATATTTTTATCTTTTTTAAATTTAAACCATTCTATATTATCTTTCTTTAAATTTATTAATTTCGCAGAAGATTTTGCGCAATTATTTTTTAAATACAAATCTTGTATTTCCATATAATATATTTCAAATCCTTTTTTTTGAGCTGATAATAGTATAGAAAAACTACTGTCTTTATTTACATTTATTTTTTTTATAGAATCCATTATAATTCCAAGTTTCATATAATTCCTTTAATAATCTTAAATTTTTATATTTTTTTAAAAAAACAAAGTATTTAATCAAACTTTTTGAAAACTAAACTTTTATAAAATTATTTCAAAAATTAATTATTTTATCAATCTTTAATTAAAAATAATAAGTAATTTAAATTGAAAATTTTAAATTTTGAAAATTAAAATTAACTAAAAGTTATATAAAATATTTTATAAATGAATTATTTTATTTTTTTAAACATTTTAAAGTCATATAAAAATTAATTATAATAAGAGTAAAATACTTATGATTATTATTTAGAACAATATAATGGATTAAATACAAAAATTTTAGTATATTAAAAAATAGAAAATTAATTTTTCTTAATAATAAATTTAATATTTATTTTTAAAAATATTTACAAGCATAAAAAATAAAAAAGGTAATAAAATATGCCGATGACTAGTATAAAGGACGTAAATATTTATAAAAAAAGGTTACTTATTAGAGTTGATTTTAACGTTCCAATAAAAAATAATAAAATTCTTTCATATGAAAGGATAGATATGTCTTTACCAACTATAAAATATGCTATAAAAAATAAAGCTTATGTTATGATAATGTCGCATTTAGGAAGACCAAAAGAAGGTTTTTATGAAAAAAGATACTCTTTGTCAATAATTGTAAATTATTTGAGTAAAAAATTAAATGTTCCAGTGCACTTAATAAGCAATTATATTGAAGGAAATGTACAACTAAATTGCGGCGAACTATTTCTGTTAGAAAATGTAAGATTTAACATAGGCGAAAAATTAAATAACGAAATTTTATCTATAAAATATTCTAATTTATGCGATGTTTTTGTTATGGAAGCTTTCGGTGTTGCTCACAGAAAAGAAGCATCTAATTATGGAATTATAAAACATTCTAAAAAATCATGTTTAGGATTTTTATTTGATAAAGAGATAAAATCAATAAAAAAAATATTTAAAAATAGTTCTAAACCAATAACAGCTATAATAGGCGGTGCTAAGATATCCACTAAGATTAGTCTAATAGAAAGTTTGATAAGCAAAGTAAATAATTTAATAGTGGGAGGCGGAATAGCTAATACTCTTTTAGTTTGTAAAGGGTTCTTTTTAGGTAAATCTATTTTTGAAAAATACAAAATTAATAAAATAAAAAAAATTATAGATAATGTTAATTTGTTACTTCCATGTGATTTAAAGGTATATAATTTAAATTCTAAATTATATTCTAATAAATTAATATCAGATATAAAAAAGAATGATCAAGCACTTGATATTGGAAAAAAAACAATAAATGAGTTTTGTAAAATAATAAAAATGTCAAAAACAGTTATTTGGAATGGGCCTTTAGGAAAATTTGAAGATAAAAATTGTTGTTTAGGTAGTTATAAATTATTAAAATCAATAACAGAAAATAAAAATATATATTCAGTAGTTGGAGGAGGTGATACAATAGCTGTTTTAGAAAAATTTAATTTAAAAAATAAAATTTCTTACGTTTCTACTGGTGGGGGATCATTCTTAAAATTTATTTCAAATGAAGAATTGCCAG
Organism: Enterobacteriaceae bacterium entHe1; assembly: GCA_050108195.1. Classification (GTDB taxonomy): domain Bacteria; phylum Pseudomonadota; class Gammaproteobacteria; order Enterobacterales; family Enterobacteriaceae; genus JBNIDL01. The sequence continues at coordinate 23,207 of JBNIDL010000002.1, read as the reverse complement.
TAGTATCTGAATTAAGAAAATATTCTATATAATTTTTTTTTAATAATTTGATTTTTAAAAATAAAATGATAAAAAATAATAAAATTAAATTTGGAGTTATTACAGGAAGTGATGTAAAAAAAATATTTAATTTCGCTAAAAGAAATTCTTTTGCTATACCAGCTATTAATTGTTTAAATACAGATACTATTAACGCTACATTAGAAGCTGCTTCAAAATTTAGATCTCCTATAATTATACAGTTTTCTATAGGAGGCTCCTCATTTATGGTCGGTAAAGGAGTAAATAAAAAGATCTCTCCTATATTAGGAGCTATATCTGGAGCTAAGTATGTTCATAATATTTCTAAATTTTATGATATTCCAATTTTACTACATACTGATCATTGTTTTAAAAATTCTTTATATTGGTTAGATAGTTTACTAGAAGAAGATAAAAAATATTTTTTTATTACAGGAAAAACTTTGTTTTCATCACATATGATAGATTTATCTAAAGAAAGTTTAGAAGATAATATAAAAATTAGTTCTAATTATTTATTAAAAATGAAAAAATTTACAATTACTTTAGAAATAGAATTGGGTTGTACAGGAGGAGAAGAAGATGGAGTAGATAATACAAATTTAAATAATTCTTTTTTATATACAAAACCTGAAGATGTAGCTTACGCTTATGAAAAATTAATAAATTTAGATGATAATTTTACAATAGCTGCTTCTTTCGGAAATGTTCACGGAGTCTATAAACCAGGCAATGTAAAACTAATTCCAAAAATTTTAAAGAAATCTCAAGAATATATATCAAAAAAATTTAATTTACCTAAAAATTCATTGAATTTAGTTTTTCATGGTGGCTCTGGATCCAAAAAAGAAGATATAAAAAAGTCAATTAAATATGGAGTTGTAAAAATTAACATAGATACAGATACACAATGGGCTATGCATTATGGTGTTTTAAAATACTATAATAAATATAAAAATTACTTAAAATCTCAAATAGGAAATCCTGAAGGAAAAGAAAAACCAAATAAAAGATACTACGATCCAAAAATGTGGATAAGATCTGGTCAGATATATATGATAAAATATTTGAAAAAGATATTTAAGATAACAAATTCAATTAATAAAATTTAAAAAAAGTTCTTATTAAATTCTTTCTTATTAAAATCTTTATATAAACACAATGAAAAAAATAGAAAAAGATGTAATAAAGAAAAAAGTAGGTTTAAGAGCTATCAATTATGTGAGACCTGGGTCAGTAATAGGTGTCGGTACAGGAAGTACTATATTGTATTTTATAAATGCCTTAAAAAAAATAAAAAATAAAATAAAAGGCGTAGTGTCAAGTTCATTGGATTCTACTATTAAGCTAAAAAAAATAGGATTACCAATATTAGATATAAATAAAATAAATAAAATAGATCTATATATAGACAGTGCAGACGAAATAAATTATAAAATGCAAATGATAAAAGGTGGAGGTGCTGCTTTAACGAATGAAAAGATAATAGCATCTATATCAGATTTATTTATTTGTATAGTAGATTATAGCAAGCTAGTAAAAGTTTTGGGTAAATTTCCTTTACCTATAGAAATAATACCTATGGCTAAATCTTTAATTTTTAATAAACTTAAACAATTAGGTGGTATTCCTAAACAGAGGCCAAATACAATAACTGAAAATGGTAATATAATAATAGATGTTTATAATTTTATGATTATAGATGCTATTTTTTTTGAAGAAACTATAAATAATATACCAGGAGTAGTAACGGTAGGAATATTCGCAAAAAGGACTGCTGATATTGTTTTAGTTGGTGTGAAAAATGGAATAAAAGTAATTCAATAATTAAAAATTATTAAAAGTATACTTAAGTTATGATAAAAGCGAAAAAATTAATAAATAAACTCAAAAAGTTAAAAAGTAAATTTTCATTAATTTACGAAAATTTTTGACTTAAAAGAAAAAATAATTAAAGAAAAAAAATTAAATAAATGTATAACTGAAAATTACAATAAAAAAAACTCTTACAATTTAAATAAGAAATTTTTAAATTTGAAAAAAAAAATAGATTTAATTAATAAAATAAAAAACAATATAAAAGATATAAAATTTTTCTTAGATTGTAACGATATATTAAAAGATACACATTCTCTTAATTATATACATAAAGAATTATGTATTGTAAAAAATGATATAAAAAATTTGGAATTGATTTTAATTTTTAACAAAAAAATAGATATTTTAAATTGCTATTTAAGAATTAAGCCAGGTTCTGGAGGGAAAGAATCTCAAAATTGGGCTAATATTTTGTTTAATATGTATATAAAATGGATAAAAAGAAAAAAATTTAAATACAAAGTATTAAAAAAAGATAGAACAGACAGAAATAAAATAAAAGACGTATTAATAGAAATAATTGGAAAATATTCATATGGTTTTTTGAAATCAGAATCTGGAGTGCATAGATTAATTAGAAAAAATCCTTTAAATCTTGAAAATAAAAGACATACATCTTTTAGTTCAGTTTTTGTATATCCTAAAAATTTAAATAATGAATCAATAAAAGTGTTACCTAAAGATATTAAGATAGATGTGTACAAATCTAAAGGTTCTGGAGGGCAACATGTAAATACTACAGAATCAGCAGTTAGAATTAAACACTTACCAACTGGTTTAGTATCTCATTGTCAAGACGAAAGATCACAACATAAAAACAGAAAAAAAGCTATGAAATCTTTAATAAATAAAATAGACTTATTTAGAAATAAAAAAAATAATTTAATAAAAAATAAAAATGAAAAAAATAAACCTAAGATAAAATGGGGTAATCAAATTCGTTCCTATATATTAGATGATTCTAGAATTATAGATAACAGAACAAAATTTGAGTATAGAAATATAAAAAAAATTTTAATAGAAGGAAAAATAGACATATTTATATTTAATTATTTAAAAAATAAAAAAAGAACATGAATAAAAAGAATATTAATTACAGCGATGAATATTTGTTAAGAAAGAAAAAATTGAATTTATTGCGTGTAGAGAAAAATATATTTTCTTTAAATTTTAAAAGAAAAACTACTTCTAAGAAATTATTAAATAAATATAAATACAAAACTAAAAAAGAACTAAAAAAACTAAAAATAAAAGCAAGCATAAGTGGCAGAATAATTTCTAGAAGAATTATGAAAAATTCTTGTTTCATAACTATAAATGATTGTGACGGAAATATACAAATTTATATTTCTAAAGACAAATTTAATATAAAAGAATATAGAGAATATTGTAAGATATGGGATATAGGAGATATAGTTGGATGTTTTGGAATTTTATTCAAAACAAATACTGGAGAAATATCAATAAAAAGTTATAAAAATGTAATAATCACAAAGTCTATAAAACCTATACCTAAAAAATTAAAAAATGTAAATATATCTTATAGAAGAAGATATCTTGATTTATTAATAAATAATAAATCAAAGAAAAAGTTTATATTAAGATCTAAAATAATTTCAAATATAAGAATTTATATGGAAAAATTAGGCTTTATTGAAGTAGAAACTCCAATATTGCAAAATGTCCCAGGAGGAGCAATAGCAAAACCATTTGTTACATATCATAATTCTTTAAATATAGATATATATCTAAGAATAGCTCCTGAACTTTATTTAAAAAAATTGATAATAGGTGGGTTGGAAAAGATATTTGAGATTAGCAAAAGTTTTAGAAATGAAGGTATATCTAAATTCCATAATCCAGAATTTACAATGATGGAAGTCTATATAGCTTATTCTGATTATTTAGATATAATGAAGTTTGTAAAGAAACTTTTTAATATGATGATAAAAAAAATAATAAAAAAAAATTATATTTTATATGATGGAAAACTAATAAATTTAAAAAAAGATTTTAAAATATGTACAATGCAACAACTAATATGTAAATATTGTTTTTTAGACTCTGAAGATGAAATAAATAATATTAAGAACATAAAAAAAATTTCTAAAAAATTAAATTTAGATATAAACGATAATTGGAGTATAGGTAAAATTCAATATAAAATTTTTGAAGAAATAGTAGAATCTAAACTTATTAAACCAACATTTGTAACATCTTATCCTATAGATGTATCTCCTTTAGCTAAGAGAAACAATTATAATAAATTTGTAGCAGATAGATTTGAATTATTCATTGGAGGTATGGAAATATGTAATGGATTTTCTGAATTAAATGATCCAAAAGAACAAAAAGAAAGATTTTTAAAACAAAATAATGAAAATGTTAATTCTTCATTTGATAAAGAATATATTAAGGCTTTAGAATACGGGTTACCCCCTACAGGAGGATTTGGTATAGGTATAGATAGATTATTAATGTTACTAACTAATAGTGAGAGTATAAAAGACGTTATTTTGTTTCCTTTAGTAAAGCCATCTGATAGTTAATTTTTTTATTATTACTATTAACATAGACATATATACATATATATGTATATATTTTTTTAAGGATACTTTGAATATACTTTCAACTAATAAAGAAATTCCTACAAATATTAAAAACAAAAAAATCAATATTTTAGCTATTTTATCATTTAATATATTTTTAGTAATTAAGTTTAAAAATAATAACATTATAAAAGTAGAAAACAATATTGATAACAAAATTACAATAATACTGGAAGTTAATGTAATTATTGTAATAATAGAATCCATGCCTAAAATAATATCAGTAAAGATTATTTTAGTTAGTATTTTATTAAATGACTTTTCTTTATATTTTATATTTAAATTTAAATGAAATATTTCTTTCGTTGTATTTATTATTATAAAAATTCCGAAAAAGAAAAGTACTATATCATTAAAATAAAAAATATTATTTTTTAATTTAAATATAGGAACATTTATATTTTTTATTATTACTATTAGAATAAAAATTATAATTTTTACTATAGCTGTTATCAGTATACCTAATACTATTATTTTTCTTTTTTTTTTTCTAGAAACTTTTAATAATATAATAGATATTATAATTATATTATCTATATCTAGAAAAATATTTGAAACCAAAATAGTAAAAAAAGAAAAAAAATAATTTATATTTTTTAGCAGCATTTATTTTAATATTTTTTTATTTTTTATAAAAATCTTATTTATTTTTTTAGTTTATATATATTAGTTAAATAAATTAAAATATAAAAATGAATCAATACTTAAACTTAATAAAAAAAATACACAAATTTGGAATAAATAGAAAAGACCGAACAGGTATTGGAACAACTTCTATATTTGGTCACCAGATGAGATTTAACTTAAAAGATGGTTTCCCTTTAGTAACTACAAAATATTGCAATATTTCTAATATTATATATGAACTTCTTTGGTTTTTAAATGGTGAAACAAATATAAAAAGTTTGTTAAAAAATAATGTAAACATATGGAACAATTGGGCTGACAAAAATGGAGATTTAGGTCCTATATATGGGAAACAGTGGAGAAAATGGGAGTCAAAAAATGGCGAAAAAATAGATCAGTTATCATTTGTATTAAAAGAATTAAAAAATAATCCTTATTCAAGAAGAATATTGGTTTCTTCATGGAATGTAGGAGAGATAAAACTTATGTCATTACCACCTTGTCATGTTTTATTTCAATTTTATGTAGCTGATAAAAAATTAAATTGTCAATTATATCAAAGATCGTGTGATGTATTTTTAGGATTACCATATAATATAGCTAGTTATTCTATATTAATGCATATGATATCACAGCAATGTAATTTAGAAGTAGGAGAGTTTATTTGGACTGGAGGTGATGTTCATATTTATTTTAATCATTTAGAATATTCTAAAATTCAAATAAAAAGAACTCCAAAAAAACTTCCCAAATTAAAAATAATAAGAAAACCTAAATCGTTATTTAAATATAAAATAAACGATTTTAAATTAATAGGATATAACTTTTATCCTAAAATTAAAGCTGAAATAGCTGTTTAAATAACATCAACTGTTTTTTCTCTTAGTAAATTATTTATAATAATTTTTTTCTTAGTTTCATTATCCACTTTTTTTACTATTACAGCACAGTTTAAATTATAATTTTTATCATTTGAAGGTAAACTTCCAGGAACAACTACTGAATTTTTTGGAACTTTTCCGTAATATATTCTTTTTTCATTTCTGTCATATATTTTTGTACTTTTACTTATGAAGACTCCCATTGATATTACTGAACCTTTTTCTATAATTACTCCTTCTGCGATTTCAGATCTTGCACCTATAAAACAATAATCTTCTATAATAGTAGGATTTTTTTGAATAGGTTCTAATATACCTCCAATTCCAACCCCACCAGAAATATGTACTTTTTTACCAATTTGAGCACAAGAACCTATTGTAGACCAAGTGTCAATCATAGTGCCTTCGTCTATGAAAGCGCCAATATTTATATAAGACGGCATGATTACAGAATTTTTTGATATGTGAACTCCCTTTCTAATTATTGCTAAAGGAGCAATTCTAATATTTTTCTTTTTTAAATTTTTTATTTCTTCTTTTTTTTTGTTAATGTATAGTTTATCAAAAAAATGCATTTTGTTTAATGATATTGATTTAGTTTTAAAAATTTTCATACACAACAATATGCATTTTATTATCCATTTATTAGTTTTCCATTTCTTGTTTATTTTTTCTGATACTCTTATTTTTCCTAATTGTAATAATTTTAAAAATATTTTTAAAATGTCTTTAATATTAGGAAAAAATTTGTTTATTTTATTGATGTCTTTATGTAAAAAGTTTGAAATTTTTTTTAATTTATCTATTTTATTTTTTGTGTTCATTTTAAATTTTATGGTATATTTTTGAAGGTATAGTTTCTTCTTTTCTTATTGTAATTACTTCACATCCATATTTTGTTACCAATACAGTATGTTCATATTGCGCAGATAAACTTTTATCTACTGTTTTTACAGTCCAATTATCTTTATCTAGATAAACATTACACTTTCCTTCATTTATCATAGGTTCTATTGTAAATACCATGCCAGGTTTTAGTACGATTCCGTTGTCGTATGTTTCGTAATGAAAAACTAAAGGATCTTCATGTAATTTTTTTCCTATTCCGTGTCCGCAATATTCTTTAACAACTGAAAAGTTATTTTTTTCTACAAATTTTTGTATAATCTTACCAATATTTTTTAATCTTAATCCTGGTTTTATAGAATATATAGCTAAATATAAGCTTTCTTGCGCTATTCTACATAATTTTTTTCTAATATTATTTGAGTCTTCTCCAATTATAAACATTTTTGATGTATCACTGTAAAATCCATATTTTTCTACAGCTATATCTATATTAATTATATCTCCATTTTTTATTATTTCATTTTTTTTTGGTATTCCATGACAGACAACGTTATTTATTGAAGTACATATAGATTTTGGAAATCCTTTATATCCTAAAGACGCAGATCTGGCTTTTTTCTTTTTTGTTATATATTTATGACAAATTTCATTAATTTCTCCAGTACTTATTCCTGGTTTAACATACTTTTCTACCTTTTCTAAAACTTTAGCAGATATTTTTCCAACTTTTTTTATTATTTTTATTTCATTTTTTGTTTTTATTTTAATATTCATATTGTTTTTTATTTTCTTTAATTATACAAAAAAAAAGATAATTAAATATTAACTTTATTAACAATTAAGTATATATTCATGATTAATCAACGTAAAGATTTTTATTATAATGAAAAAAACAAATTTAATTAATAAGGAATTAGAAAAATGAATATACCTTCTATAGAAAAAATGATTAAATCTGGCGTACACTTTGGGCATAAAACAAAATTTTGGAATCCAAAGATGAAACCTTTTATATTCGGCAAAAAAAATGAAATACATATAATAAATTTAGAAAAAACATGTTTTTATCTCAAAAAAGCATTAAAAAAAATAAAAGAAATACACGATAGTAACGGAAGAATTTTATTTATTGGGACAAAAAAGGCTGCTAGATATAACATTAAAAAGACAGCTATAAAATGTAATCAATTTTTTATTAATAATAGATGGTTAGGAGGAACATTAACAAATTGGAAAACAATAAAAAATTCAATAAAAAATCTAAATAAATTAGAATCTCAATCAAAAGATGGTACTTTTCTTAAGCTAACAAAAAAGGAGGTATTAATAAAAAACAAAGAATTAAATAAATTAAAAAAAAATTTAGATGGAATAAAAAAGATGAATACTTTGCCAAATGCTATATTTGTAGTAGACGCAAATTTTGAAAAAATAGCTATAAAAGAAGCAAAAAAAATGAATATTATAGTTTTTTCAATAGTTGACACAAATTCTAATCCAGATAATATTGATTATATAATACCTGGTAATGATGATTCTATAAAATCAATAAAATTATATTTAAATACAATAGAATCATACATTTTATAAATTTAACTTAAGTAGGATATATGAAAAATATCATAGATTTAATTAAAGAAATGCGTAAAATTACTAAAATTAGTATATTAGATTGTAAAAAGTTATTAATAAAAAATAACTATGATATAAATTTAGCTATAAGAGAATCAAACAAAATATTTGGTAATTATTTTTTTTATAATGATAATCAGTTTTCTGGCATAGTAATAACAAAATCTAAAAATAATTTTGGATCGATAATAAAATTGTCATGTTTAACTGATTTTGTATCAAGGAATGAACTATTTTTTAATTTAGGAAAAGAAATAGTAAATTATGTTACAAAAAATAAAATAAAAAGCGTAAATTTAATAAAAAAAATTTTTAGTAAAAAAATAAATACTTTGTCAAATAAATTCAAAGAAAATATAAATATTAGTAAATTTAAAATTTTAAACAAGGATAAAATATTTGATTATTCTCATTATAATAGAATAGGATGTATAATGTCTTGTGTAGGAGAAAATAATGATTTATTGAAAAAAATTGTAATGCATATTGCATCTAATAATCCAATTTATATTAGTAAAAAAAATATACCTAAAAATGTTTTAGAAAAAGAGTATTTATTTCAAATGAATAATTTAAAAAAAATTAAAAAAAATGATTTTATAAAAAAAAGAATAGTAGATGGCATGATTAAAAAGTTTGTTTCTAAAATAACTTTAGAAGAGCAAAGATTTATATTTGATGAGTCTAAAAAGATAAAAAATATTTTAAAAGATAACGACTTAAAAATAAATAAATTTTATAGATTTGAAATTTTATGCAAATAATTTATAAGATTTATTTTTAATAATTCTAATATTTAATAAAAAATAATGAATTTTAACAAATTTTGTTATAAAAAAGTTTTAATTAAATTAAGTGGAGAAGTATTACAAGGAAAAAAAGATTTTGGAATAAATATTTCTACCTTGTCTAGAGTTGCTGAAGAAATAAAAGAAATTTCAAAATTAGGTATAAAAATAGGAATAGTTGTAGGTGGAGGAAATTTTTTTAGGGGTAAGAAATCTAAATTTACTAGAATTAATAGAATTACTGGCGATTATATGGGTATATTATCCACAATTATAAATGGATTGGCTTTAAAGGATTATTTAACTGAGGATTTTATTAAAGTTAAAATAATGTCATCTATTACAGTAAATAATTTATGTGAACTTTATAATTTAGAAAAAGCTAAATATTTTTTTGATAAAAAGTATATTATAATATTTGTTGGAGGTATAGGCAATCCTTTATTTACTACAGATTCTGCTGCATGTGTAAGAGCTATAGAAATGCAAGCTGATGTATTATTAAAAGCAACAAAAGTCGATGGAGTGTTTTCTAACGATCCTTTTATAAATAATAATGCAAAATTTTATGACAAATTAAGTTATAAAGAAATAATAGAAAAAAAATTAAAAATTATGGATTATACAGCTTTAATTTTAGCAAAGGATCACAATTTACCAATACACGTTTTTAACATAAATAAAAATAATTTATTAAAAAGAATAATTATGGGGGAAAAAAAAGGAACGCTTATAAATTAAAAAAATGAAAAATGATTTTATTTGTAAATACGAAGAAAATATAATTGAATGTTTTGATACACTTAAATTTAATTTAAAGAAAATAAATGTATTAAAAATATCTAAAAAAGTTATAGGAGATATTTTAATAAAATATTATGGGAAAAAAATTCCTTTATCAAATATATCAAGTATATCAAATAAAACTAGTTATAGTTTAGTTATAAAAGTTTATGATAAGAGCATATTGTCAGAAGTGAGAAAAACTATATTAAAAAATTTAAATAATTTTACGATAAAAAGTAGCTCTGATAAATTTTCTATAATTGTATCACTTCCTGAATTTACGGAAAATAGGTTCAAAAGTTTTATAAAAATAATTAAAAAACAACATGAGCTTTATAAAATAACTTTAAGAGAAATAAGAAGAAAAGCAATAAGAAGTGTAAATATTTTATTAAAAGAAAAAAATATAAGTAAAGATGAAAAATACAATTATCTAAATAATTTAAATAAAATATATAAATTATGGATGGAAAAAACAGATAATTTTATAAAAAATGAAATAATTTTAATAAAGAATAACGTTTTTTAATTTTATTTGTATAAATTTAAAATTATTATAAATATGATAAATAAATTACCTAAACATGTAGCTATTATAATGGATGGAAATGGTAGATGGGCATTATTAAAAAAAAAATTAAGAATATTTGGATATGAAGCTGGAGTAAATTCAGCTATTAAAGCTATAAAATTTGCACTTGATAATAATTTAAAAATGCTTACTTTATACGCTTTTAGCACTGAAAATTGGAAAAGACCAATTAAAGAAGTTTCTTTTATTATGAAACTTTTTTTAAAAATTTTAAGGAAAAAATTATATTTTTTAAAAAAGAATAACATAAAACTTAAAATAATAGGAAATATATCAAGACTCAACGAAAATTTGAGAAAATATATATATTTATCTGAAAAACATACAAAAAAGAATAATGGATTATATTTAAATATAGCTGTAAATTACGGCGGTCAATGGGATATAACAGAAGTCATAAAATATATAGGGTTTAAAATAAAAAAAAAAAAAATACATCCTAGTAGGATTGATGAAAATTTATTGCATAAAATAATGGAAAAAAGAAGTTTAATTCAAGTTGATTTGTTGATAAGAACAGGAGGTGAATATAGATTAAGCAACTTTTTACTTTGGCAATTAGCTTATACAGAACTATTTTTTACTGATGTACTTTGGCCTGATTTTAAATGTTCTAACTTTAAGCATGCTTTAAATATTTTTTCAAAAAGAAAAAGAAGATTTGGTAATATTTGATAATTAATTTTTTAATGTTTATGTTGTTTTATAGATTTATTTCTTTTTTTTTACTGTTGTTATTTATAAATATTTTTATTTATTTTTTTTCTGTTTTTAAATTTGTTGTATTTCTTTTTATAATTTGTATTGTTTGTATAATAGAATATTTATATTTATTTACATACGAGAACGTATTTAAGAAAATTTTTTTTGTTTTTTTTACTTTGTTCATTTTGTTTTATATTATTAGAAATTATTTAAATTCATGCAAAATAACATATCATCAAGTGAAATTTTTTTCTATATTTTCAATTTTTTGGTCTTTTTTTATTATATTTTTGATATTTTCATATTATAACTCTAATTTTATTTTACTAAAAATTATTAAATTTCGTTGTTTAATATTTACATATAACGTATTATCTTTTTTTGTAAGTGTTTTAATACTTCGTTTTTATTGGAATTCAATTATATTTAATAAATTTTATTGGTTAAGCTATTTAATAATATTAATTACAAATATGGATTTATTTTCATATATTTTCGGTAAATTTTTTGGAAAAACTTTAATTGCTGAAAAAATATCACCTAAAAAAACGTTAGAGGGATTTATTGCTGGATGTTTATCTGTAGTAATAGTTTCTTTTTTATTTTCCTTATATATTTTCAATTTTATTTATGTCAGTTTTATTTTTTTCTCTTTTCTTTCTGGAGTATTATGTCTATTTGGAGATTTGATTGAAAGTATTTTTAAAAGAGAAGCTGGTGTAAAGGATAGTGGATTTATTATACCTGGACATGGTGGTATTTTGGATAGGATAGACAGTTTTAGTTTTGTAGCTCCAATTTTTATATTTTTTAAATTTTTCTTTTTTTAAATTATATTTTTTTTCAATATATTAAATGATCAATATACTAATAATATTTATTATTTTTTTTTATGGTGGATTTTGTTTATTATCTAATAAAAATAATATTTTAGAAAAATCTTTAAGTAATTTTAGAAAAGTTAGTTTAATAAAAAAAGAAAATTATTTTAATCTTCCAAATTTAGAAGAAAATTGTAAATTTACAATAAAAAAAATTTTAATTAATAATATTAGTAATTTACACAAAACAAAAATATTAAATTTTATTAATAAAAATCATATTTGTTCAGGATCTTACGTAAGAATAAAAAAAATAAACAAATTAAAAAAAAAATTAGAAAAGTTTTACAAAAATTCAGGATATATAAATGCAAAAATAAATATAAAAATAAAAATTTTTAAAAATAGAAATTTAGTAGTATTTTTCATAATTAATGAAGGTTCAAAATATTATTTAAAAAATGTTTGCATTTTAGGAAATAATTTTTTTTCTAAAAAAGAAATAAATAAAAATTTTAAAAACTATGATTTTTTAGATTTAGATAATAGAAAAAAAATATTTAAAATAAACAAATTTTTTCATGATTTAAGTAGATTAAAAAAATATTATTTTTATAATGGATTTTTTGATTTTTCTATAATTTTAATAAAAAATAAAATAGAAAAAAATACTAATAATGTATTCGTTGAAATTTTCATAAAAGAAGGATGTAGATACGAATTATCAAAAACAATTTTATACGGCTATATGCATAATTATTTTAAAGAAATAAAAAATATTGTTGATGTTGTTATTAGCTTACCATACAAAAAGAACAACATAAATATAATGATCAAAAAAATAAAAGATAATTTATGTAAAAATGGTTACATATATCCATATATAAAAATATATTTGAAAAGCAATTTTTTATATAAAAAATTAGTACTGTTTATATATATTGATATTGGTAAAAAATATTATGTAAGAAATGTACATTTTTTTGGAGATTTAAGAAAAGATTTGTTTTACATATTTGATATTATAAAAAAATATAAAAATGAAGTTATAAATTGTAGTTTAATAAATTTAGATAAAGAAAGAATAAAAAAAATTAATAACCTTAAAAAAGCTAAATTAATAATTAGAAAAGTTTTTAATACAAATAAAGTAGATTTAATATATTATTTTAAAGAAGATAATAAAGACGAGATAAATATAGGGCTAAATTTAGAAAAATTTAATAAAGGAACAATATATTCAAGCTTTAGAAAAAAAAATATACTTAAATTTAATAATAATTTAGATTTTGATATAAATTTAAATAAAAACATGATAAATTACAAACTTTTTTTTAATATTAACGATATTAAAAAAAATTTAAGTTTAAGTAATATTTTTTTTTATTGTAATGACATGACAGAAAAAATGTATAAGTTTATAAATTATGGATTTGATTCAGGCTTAAATTTTAATTTATATAAAAACAATAAACTTTCTTTGTTTGTAGAGTACGAACATTTTAATATATTAAGTTTTTTATATAACAATAATTTGCATGACTATTTAGATAAAACAAATTTAAACGTATCATATCCTATAATCTTTGATATTAGAAATTTATATTTTCATTTTAATTTTTTATATGATACAAGTGAAAATGTTAATTTTCCATCTTATGGAAATAAAATAAATTTAGATTTTAAATTTACTGTTCCTAGACATTCTGATAACAATTATTATGTATTTAGTATTGATTTATTTAAATACTTTAAAATAAAAAATTATTTTATTCTTAGTAATAATATGTATTTAAGTTACATAGATGGACTCAAAGATAAAAAAATACCTTACTATGAGTATTTTTATTTTAAAAAAAGAAAAACAATAAGAGGATTATTTAATAATTTTTTCGGATCTAAAATTTTATATTATGATACTATCTTTTATAGAAATGATTTCAATAAACAGGTTTTTTTAAGAAAATCTAATGAAACTTTTGGTGGAGACTTATATTTCTTTTTAAACTCGGATTTATTTTTCCCGATACCTTTAATGTATAAATATAATGATAATATAAGAATTTCTTTATTTTCAGATGTGGGTTTTGTATTTGATAAAAAATGGAAAAATACAGATCTGTCTAATAGTTTATTAGTTTACAATTATGATAAATTTAATCAGTTAAGAATAACTACTGGAATTTCTTTAAAGATATTTTCTAATATAGGAGAAATATTGATTTCTTATGGAATTCCATTAAAAAAAAATATAGAAGATAAAGTAAATTATTTTCAGATTAAAATAAAACACTTATGGTGATTATTACAAAAAGGAAATTAAATGAAGAGATATTTTATATTGTTTTTATTTATTTTAAATTTTACTTCGTATACTACTAATAATAGTAAAATAGCTGTTATAAATTTATATAAAATATTTATCAAATTGTCAGAAAAAGAACAAACAACTAAGAAATTAGAATATGAATTTAAAGATAGATTAAAAGAATTACAATTGATAGAAAACGATATAAATATTAAAATTTTACATTTACAAAAAAATAAAATAAACATGAATAAAAATGAAATTTTATCATTAGAAAATGATATAATAAAAAATAAAAAAATATTTTCAAATAAATTAAATTTATTTGAAGAAGATAATAATAAAAGACAAATAGAAGAAAAAGATAAAATATTAAAGAAAATAAAAAATAAAATAGTTGATATAGCTTTTAAAAATAATTACGAATTAATTTTTGATTCGAATAGTGTTCTTTACTCTTCTGAAAAAATTAAAGATTTAACTTTAGATGTTATTAACAGTTTTTAAATAAAAAAACAAGGGAAAAATTTTGTTAAATATTAAAAGTATAGTTAATTATTTGCCTTATCGTCATCCGTTTCTTTTTATAGACAGAATTTTAAAAATAAAGTATGGGAAATATGTTCATACAATAAAAAACATAAGTTATAATGATTTTTTTTTTAAGGGTCATTTTCATAATAATCCTGTATTTCCTGGAGTTCTAATAATAGAATCTATAGCACAAGCAGCTGGTTTATTAGTTTATGAAAATAATAAGAAACTTAAAATAAAAGAGTTATATTACTTAGCTAAAATTGAACATGCTATTTTTAAATCTATAGTACATCCGGGTGATCAACTTTTTATAAAAGTTAAATTGAAAAAAAAAATAAGAAATATAGTTAAATTTATAGGTTTTGCTAGTGTTAACGAAAAGATTGTATGTACTACAAAAATAATTTGCGCTAAAAAAAAGTAATGTTATTTGGAAAATTAAAAAGATTTGTACATTTAAGGATACATAGTGATTTTTCTATAAGAGATGGATTAGCTACTGTAAAAGAAATAATTAAAAAAGCAACTTTTTTAAGAATGCCTTCTTTAGGTATATCTGATTTCATGAACGTTTTTTGTTGTATTAAATTTTATTTAAAATCTATAAAAAACGGAATTAAACCTGTAATTGGTGCTGATATTCTTCTAGAAAGTAAATTTTTAAACACTTTAGTGCAAGTTACTATATTAGCTTTAAATAATTTAGGATATTATAATTTAATAAAGTTAATATCAAAATCTTATTGTAATAAAAAAAAAAATTATCCAGTTATAGATTTTAATTTGTTAAAAAAACATAATTCTGGAATAATAATTTTATCTGGAGGAGTTAATGGAGATATAGGAAAATGTTTATTAGAAAAAAAAATAAATTATTTAAATAAATCTATATATTTTTATAAAAAATATTTTTATAAAAGATTTTATTTAGAACTAACTAGAACGAATAGGAAAAATGAAGAAAAATATTTGAATATGGCAGTAGAAATTTCTGAAAAAAATAATTTGCCATTAGTTGCAACAAATGACGTTAGGTTTATAGAAAAAAAAGATTTCAAAATTCATTCTATAAGAGTAAAAATATATAATTCTCAAATTTCTAGCAATAAATATTATTTACAAAATTATAGCAGTGAACAATATATGAAATCTTCTGATGAAATGATAAAGCTTTTTTCAGATATCCCAGAATCTATAATAAATACTGTAGAAATCGCAAAAAGATGTAATGTAAATATTAGTTTAAATAGATATTTTTTTCCTAATTTTAAAAAAAACAAAATTTCAGATTATAAATATTTATATAATTACTCATTTAAAAATTTAAAAAAAAAATTATTAATCTTATTTCCAAATAATTTATTAAGAAAAAGAAAAAAAAAAATATATGAAAATAGATTGAAATATGAATTAAATATTATTAATAAAATGAATTTTAATAATTATTTTTTAATAGTGATGGAATTTGTTAATTGGGCTAAAAAAAATAATATCCCTGTTGGACCAGGAAGAGGATCAGGTGCTGGATCTTTAGTCGCTTATTCTATAGGCATAACAGATGTAGATCCAATAAAGTTTGGTTTAATTTTTGAAAGATTTTTAAATCTAGAAAGAAAATTAATGCCAGATTTTGACATAGATTTTTGTGTAAAAAAAAGAGATTTAGTTATAAATCATATAGAAGAGTTA
Source organism: Enterobacteriaceae bacterium entHe1 (assembly GCA_050108195.1). Classification (GTDB taxonomy): domain Bacteria; phylum Pseudomonadota; class Gammaproteobacteria; order Enterobacterales; family Enterobacteriaceae; genus JBNIDL01. The sequence goes on along the minus strand of JBNIDL010000002.1, from coordinate 6,484 downwards.
TACGGTAAAAATTCTGTTTCACAAATAATAACTTTTGGAACAATGTCTTATAAAGTAGCTGTTAGAGACGTTGGTCGTATAATGGGCTATCCATATAGATTTGTAGATTATATAGCTAAATTGATTCCTAATAGCATTAATTTAGATTTGTTTGATTTTATGAAAAGCAATAAACCACTGCAAGATCTTTATAACTTCGACGAAAGGGCTAAAATAATAATAGATGTTTCTAGTAAGTTAAACGGAATAATTAGAAATGTAAGTACACATGCTGGAGGAATTGTAATATCTCCAACTAAAGTAACTGATTTTACTCCAATTTATTATGACTATAACAATGGAAGTAGATTAACTCAATTTGATAAAAATGATATAGAAAAAATAGGTTTAGTAAAATTTGATTTTTTAGGATTAAAAACGTTAACTGTAATATATAGCGCAATAAAAAAAATAAATAAATTTTCTATAAGTAAATTAGATTTAAGTAACTTGAATTTAAATGATAAAAAAATATTTAAAGAACTTAAAAAGTCTACAGTAGGTATATTTCAGTTAGATTCTCAAGGAATGAAATCTTTAGTAAAAAAAGTAAAACCTGATTGTTTTGAAGATTTAGTAGCTTTAATAGCATTGTATAGACCTGGTCCTTTACAGTCAAGAATGGTAGATAATTTTATAAATAGAAAACATAGAAAAGAAGAAATTTATTACCCTGATAAAATATGTAATTTTAATCAGTTAAGATGTGTTTTAAAAAATACTTATGGAGTAATATTATATCAAGAACAAGTTATGAAGATAGCGCAGATTTTAGCTGGTTATTCTTTAAATAATGCTGATTTGTTAAGGTTGGCCATGGGAAAAAAAAATATAAAAGATATGTTAAATCAAAAGAAATTTTTTATAAATGGTGCTTTAAAAAATGGAATTAAATATGATCTTGCTAATAATATATTTCATTTAATGTCTAAATTCGCTGGCTATGGATTTAACAAATCACATTCAGTAGCATATGCATTTATATGTTATTATACAATATGGCTAAAAGTTTATTTTCCATCTGAGTTTATGTCATCTGTTATAACATCAGAAATAAATAATGTAGAAAAAATATTTTATTTAATTCAAGAATGCAAATCAATAGGAATAAAAATAATTTCTCCAAATATTAATTTAAGTAATTATGATTTTACTGTAAGTAAAGATAAAAAAATTGTATACGGTATGGGTGCTATAAAAGGTATTGGGAAAAGTATAATATATGAAATATTAAAGTCTAGAAAAGCAAATGGAAATTTTTTAAGTTTTTTTGATTTTTGTACTAGATTAAGAAAAAAAATCAATAGAAGAACTTTTGAAAACTTAATATTTTCAGGCGCTTTAGATAACTTTGGTAGCAGAGCTAAATTAATATTAAATTTAGAAAATATGTTAAAAATATCAGACAAATATATTGTTGATATAAACTCAAAACAAATTGACATGTTTGAATCTTGTTCTATAAAAAAATTTGCGAAAAGTATAGAAAGAAATGAGGTTAAAGAGTGGGATCATCATACTTTGTTAAGAAATGAGAAAAAATCATTAGGGCTTTTTTTAAAAGATCATCCTGTAAATTATTATTTTAAAAAGTTCAAAAAAGATATTAAACTAACTTTAGTAAAAAATATTATTTCCTTAAAAAAAATGAATAAAAAAATAAATGTAATAGGTATGATTTTATCTATAAAAAAAATAATTACTTCAAATAATAAGATTATATATTTATGTGTAATAAACGATGTAACTGGATCTTTAGATATAATTTTATTCAAAGAAACCTTTAAAAGGTATTGTGAAAATATAAAAAAGCACAGTGTTTTTATTATTACTGGATTTGTTAAGTTTAGTTTAATTTATGAAATAACAAAAATTGTAGTAGATGATATGTTTTACGTTAATAGATATTAATCCCTAAAATTATTATTTATGAAATCAATTTTATTTAGCAAAGTATTAAAACATATTTATTTTAATAGCTCTGTAGTGATAGCATTTAGTGGAGGAATTGATTCTACAGTTCTTTTAGATATTTTAAGTAAAATAAGAGACAAAAAATTTAAAAATATTTCTTTAAGAGCATTTCATATAAATCATGGAATTAACAAAAATTCAAACAATTGGGAAAAACACTGTTCCTATCAATGTTATATTAGAAATATAAAATTAATAAAAAAAAAAATAATTTTATATAAGTTCCCTTATGGAATAGAGTGTACATTAAGAAAATTAAGATACGATTTTTTTTTAAAAGAACTAAAAAAAAATGAAATTTTATTTTTAGCACATCACCAAGATGATCAAGCAGAATCTATGTTTTTATCATTGAAAAGAGGTCAAGGCTCAGCTGGACTTTCCTGTATGAAAGAAATTTCTAATTTTGGAAGCATTAAAATAGTTAGACCATTTATTACATGTGATAAAAAATTAATAAATAGATATGCAAATTTTTTTAAAATAAAATGGATAGAAGATGATAGTAATCACGATAATAGATTTGACAGAAATTACTTGAGAAACATTATTTTTCCTTTAATTAAAAAAAGATGGAAAAATTTTTCTAAATATGTTAACAGAAGCTCTAAAATTTATGAAGAACAAGAATATGTAATAAATCATCTTATAAAAGAAAGAAAAAATAAATTTATTTATCCAGATACGTCTCTTAATATTTTTAAAATATTTTTTTTAGATAAATTTGTAGGTGTTTCTATAATAAGATTTTGGTCAAAAGATCAAAATATTTTTTTTTCTAGAAAAAATTTATTTTACATATGGAAAAAAATTTTATTATATAAAAAAAATGTTAAAAAAAATATAAATATAAAATTTGGTTTATTTCAAATCAAAAATTTTAAGAATAAATTATACATCATAAAAAAAAATTACTGTTATCCAATATTAAACAAAAAAATAAATTGGCCCATTAATGTAAATAAAATAAATTTACCATTTAACATAGGATATGTATTTAAAAGATCAAATTTTTTGGAAAATGGTATATGTTACAATAATTATTCCATAGTGAGACAACCTTATAAACATGAAAATATGTTTTTAAGAATAGGAAGTATTAAATATATTTTCAAATATTTAAATAAAGAAGAAATAAAATTACTAAAGTTAATTTGGAATAAAAAAAATTTACTTCCTTGGGAAAAAGAGATTATTCCTTTTCTGTTTTATAATAATAAATTTATTTCATTAATTGGAGTTTTTGTAACTAAAAATGGTTTACCAAAAAGTGATGAAAATAAATCGTATATTTATTTTAAATATTAAAAAATTTTTTTATATCTTTTATATTTATTAATATTTTTTTTTTTTTTTTTCTGTTTCTGTATTCTATTTTTTTATTTAGTAATGTTCTATTACTTATTATTAGTTGATGAGGTATTCCAATTAAATCTGCGTTTGCAAACATTATTCCTGGTCTGTCAATTTTATCATAAATTAAAACATCAATTTTTTTTTTAATAAGAAAAAGATATATTTTTTTAGATATTTTTTTTATTTTATTGTTATTTTTTTTAATTATTGGTAATATTATTATTTTAAAAGGAGATATTATTTCTGGCCATATTATTCCATAGTCATCATAATTTTGCTCTATTATAGCAGCTATTAATCTTGTTACTCCTATTCCGTAACATCCCATAATATTTTTTTTTATTTTTTTTTTGAACATTTTTTTAGAATATTCATCACCTATTTGAAATGTGTGCGCAATTTCTATTGCTTCATTTCTTTTTGTTTCTTTTTTAAAATAATTTTTTGTTTTTACATTAAATTCATGTGATATTTTTCCACCTATTATTCCAGTTTTTGCTTTTTTGATATTAAATTTTAAATTTAATTTATTAAAAATATGACTATATGAAACAATTATTTTATTATACATCTTTTTTAGAGATTTAATATCTTCATGAAATGTATATGCATCTTTCATTATAAATTCTTTTGATCGTATTACACCAAATTTACTTCTAATTTCATCACGAAATTTGTTTTGTATTTGATAAAACCCTATTGGTATTTCTTTTTTAGAATTCATTTCTTTATATACTAGATAAGATATTAATTCTTCATTTGTTGGAGTAAGTATGAAACATTTCATTTTTCTATTATATAATTTTAACAGTTCTTTTCCGTATTTTTTTAATCTTCCACTTTTTTTTAATAACGATGATGATTGCATTATAGGCATTAATATTTCTAATAAACCTAATTTATTCATTTCTTTTCTTATTAAATTATTTAGTTTATTTAAAACTTTATAACCAATAGGTAACCATATATATATATCTGAAGATATTTTTCTTATCATTCCAGATCTTATCATTAATTGATAGCTTATAGGAAAAGAATTTAATTCACTTTTTTTTATTGTTGGAATAAAATAATTACTATATTTCATAATATTTAGTTTATATTAAGTTATTTTTTTAATTTAATATATAATACTATTTTATAAAGATTTTTTTATAAATATTTTTTATTTAACTTAATATTGTTCATTAAAAATTGAAAAAATTAATAAATGCACTCAAAAATAATAAGGTTATAGCTTATCCTACAGAATCTACTTTTGGATTAGGATGCGATCCAGATAGTAATTTAGCTATAAAAAAAATTTTATATTTAAAAAAAAGAACTTGGAAAAAAGGATTTATTTTAGTTGCTGCATATTTAAATCAATTAAAAGAGTATGTAGATTACAAAAAATTAAATAATATTTTTCTTAAAAGGATGTTAATTGCTTGGCCTGGGCCAATAAATTGGTTGTTACCAAAAAAAAAAAAAATATCTTGTTTACTTAGTGGAAAATTTACTTCCTTGGCTGTAAGAATAAGTTCTTTTTTTTATATTAGAAAATTATGTAAAAAGTTTAAAAAACCTATCATCTCCACAAGTGCTAATATTTCAGGATTCAATCCAGCTTATACTTCAACAGAAGTTGAAAATATTTTTGGAAAAAATATTTTGATAATGAAAGGAAAGGTTGGTGGAAGAAAATATCCTTGTGATATAAGAGATTTAAAAACAGGAAGGTTAATTAGATAGAATTAAAATGAAATATGTTCTATTTGGAAATCCAATAAATCATAGTAAATCATCTAAAATATATGAAATTTTATCTAAAATAAACAATGTTAAGCATTTTCATAGTAATTTAGAAGTTCCTATTAATAAATTTGAAATAAAAATAAAAAATTTTTTTAATAAAGGAGGGTGCGGAGCTAATATTACTTCTCCTTTTAAAAAAAAAGCGTTTTATATTTGTAAATTCTTAAGTTATAGAAGTAACTTTACAAAAACTGTAAATTTCATGAAAAAAGTTGGAAATTTTATTTATGGTGATAACACCGACATATTAGGAATAAAATATGATATGTATAGATTAAATTTTCTAGATAAATTAGATAACATACTAATTATTGGTTCTGGTTCTGTAGTAGAAAGTATAATGCCATTTTTTATAAAAAATGTTAAAAATATCACTATAACTAATAGAACTATATCTAAATCATATAAAATAAAAAATATTTATAAAAAAATAAAAAAAATAAATGTAATTCCTTTAAATAAAATGAAAGAATTTAAATATAATCTTATCGTTCATGCTACTTCTTGCAGATCGAATAATAAAAATTTAAATTTCAAAAATTTACAAATAGATCATAATGTTAAATGTTATGATTTATTGTACAAAAAAGGAAATACTGAATTTATAGACTTATGTATAAAAAAAGGATGCAAGAAATATTCAAACGGATTAGGAATGTTATTATTCCAATCTATATTTAACTTTTATTTTTGGCATAATATAAAACCTAACAACTATAATTATTTAATTAAATTATTAAATTATATAAAAAATGACCTAAAAAAAAATAATTTAATTTAAAATAACTTGACTCTAATATAAAATAGAGTAGGATAAATTTTACAATAATATTTAATTTATTAAATACTTTATTGTACAAAAGTATATACTAAATCATTATATAGTAGTACTAGTTTTAATTAGTAAAAACATTTTGTTTTATGTTTTTTCTAGTTTAAATTTAATAAGAATTTTAATATTTTTTTTAAAAATCTATTAGAATTATATTTAGAAAATTAATCTTTAATAAAAGTATTTTTAGGCTTGTAGCTCAGATGGTGAGAGCACACCCCCGATAAGGGTGGGGTCGGTGGTTCAAATCCACTCAAGCCTAATAGTTTTTTTATATGGGGCTATAGCTTAATTGGTAGAGCATCTGCTTTGCAAGCAGAAGGTCAGCGGTTCGATTCCGCTTAGCTCCAACAATTGTATTAAAAACGATCTTTTGTAAATAAGCGAATTATCGTATATGAAGGATGCCTTGGCAGTCAAAGGCTATGAAGGACGTGTAAATCTGCGAAAAGCATCGGGGAGTTGATATAAAACGATATTATCCGG
>JBNIDL010000001.1:0-312799 GCA_050108195.1 Enterobacteriaceae bacterium entHe1 | reverse complement strand
TTTTTTTATTTCATCAAAAGGAATATCTATTTTATTAGCTAAAATTTGTAATGTTATTTTTTTGTTTACTTTTACTTTTTCTAAAATTTTGTTTTTATCTAACTTAGGCAAAAATATGTTAAATTTTGAATAATTTGATATTATATATCTTAAAGCTAAAATTTTAGAAACATATATTATTGTTTCTTGAGGTAAAGATAAAGACCATATATTTTTTGTATTTTTTTTCAGTTTTTTATTTTTTTTTATAGCTTTTATTACTCTATTTTCTCCGCTATTATAAGCAGCTATTGTTAAAATCCAATCCCCATTAAATATATAATTAAGTTTTTTTATGAAAGATATAGCTACATAAGTAGAAGCTACTATATCTTTTCTGCCATCATAAAAATCGTTATCTTTCAACCCATAGCTTTTAGCTATTGCAGGTGATAATTGCCATATCCCAAGTTCTTTAGAATTTGATTGCGCATTAGGATCAAAATTACTTTCAATAATTGGCAAAAGAGAAATTTCTATTGGTATGTTATTTAATATCAACTGCTCAATAATCCAATGCATATATGGTTCATATTTAATTAAAGTCTTTGTAATGTATTTTTTTTGATTTAATAACTTTTTTGTTTGTTTTTTTATTTGCAAATTATATGGAACTTTAATTTTGAAATTAGATTTCATAAAATTCATAAAATTATTATTTTTTATTAAATCTTCTTTATATTTATAATTATTTAATAAAGTATCGTTATTGTTAAAATTAGAATTAATATTAATGTTACTTAATAAAAAAGAAACATATAATATAGTGAAAATAATAATTTTAATTTTCATTTTAATTTAAAATTTATTATTAAATTTATCCTTTTTTTTTCTTAATATTTTAAAAACTATATAATTTTCATAAAAATTGTTGAATAATAACTTATTTATATAATCGCATCTAAGAAATAAATTTATTTTTTTTTCAATAAATAAACATGTAGGATAAGTTGGCTTACCAAAAGAAATGATATTTTTGATTGTATTTATATAGTTTAATATATTTCTATCGTTAAAAAGTATACTTTTAGAAAATTGTAAATTTTTTAATGTATATTCATGACCTGAGTATATTAAAGTATTTTCTGGAAGTTTTTTTATTTTAATTAAAGAGTTATACATTTCTTTGTACATATTTCCTTGTACAATTCCGCAGCCTCCAGAAAATAATGTATCTCCACAAAAAAGCCATGAATTTACATAAAAGGCGACATGATTTTTAGTATGACCAGGAAGATACAAAATTTTAAAATTGTTATTCAATAAATTTATAGAAGTTTTATTTTTTAATGGTTCTATTAATTTATATTTTGATTTTTTAAAATAAGAGTATATTGGTATATTAAAATAATTAGAAATAAATTCAGCACCATCAATATGATCATTATGATCATGAGTAAGAAGTATAGCTATAGGATTAATTTTATTTTTAATAACATAATTCATTACTACATTTGAATCTCCAGGATCTATTATTACTGAATTTTTTTTATTGTCTAATATAATCCATATGTAATTATCTTTTAAAGATTTTAAATATACACATTTAAGAAAATTGTTTTTCATGTTTTTTTGTTAAAAATTAAATTTTTTATAAAATTACTTATACCCAAAATCATTTAAGGTTGGATAACATGCAGCTATCCTTGCTAATTTGTCACATTGTTCATTTTCAGGATGGCCAGAATGGCCTTTAATCCACTTCCATTCTAAAATATGATTTTTTGTGGCATTATCTAATCTTTTCCATAAATCTATGTTTTTTACAGATTTTCTATTAAAAGTTTTCCAATTTCTATTTTTCCAAATCTTTATCCATTTTGTAATACCCTCACAAAGATACTTACTATCCGTATGAATTTTTATTAAATAAAATTTTTGAATTAACTCTATGGCCTGTACAGCTGCCATTAATTCCATTCTATTATTAGTTGTAAATAAATAACCCGCACTTATTATTCTTTTATATTTTTTATATTTCAATATAATACAATATCCTCCAGGGCCTGGATTATTAATACAAGAACCATCTACAAAAACATTAATTTTTTTCATATTATAATCCTATATATAAATATAAACTACTATGGAACAAAAAATTATGTTAAGACAAATAGCTTTAGATACTGAAACAACTGGAATAAATAAATATGGTCCAAAACATATAGGTCAAAGAATAATTGAAATAGGAGCTGTAGAAATATTAAATAGAAAGATAACTGGAAAAATATTTCATACATATCTATATACTGATAAATACATAGAAGAAGAAGCTTATAAAATACATAAAATAAGCAACAAATTCTTATTAGACAAACCTAAATTCAATCAAATTTCAAAAAAATTTATTAAATTTATAAAAAATAGCGAATTAATAATTCATAATGCTATTTTTGACGTTCAATTTATTAATCAAGAATTAAAAATTTCAAAGAATAAAATAAAAAAAATAGAGAAAATATGTAAAATTACTGACAGTTTAAAAATAGCTAGAAAAATATTTCCAGGAAAAAGAAATAATTTAGACGCAATCTGTAAAAGATTACATCTAAAGGAAATAAAAAAAAGAAATATACACAGCGCTTTATTTGATGCTAAAATATTAGCAAAAATCTTCTTAAAAATGACGAGTTGTCAACTTTCTATAACATTTAAAAATAAAAACAAATCAAAAATAAAAAACAAAAGAAAAATAAAAAAAGAAAACTTAAATGTTATATACTCAAATAAAGAAGAAATACATTCACATCGTAAAATAATAAAGAATATTAAAAAAAGTTACAAAAAATGTTTTTGGTCAAAAAAATAAAAAAAATTAATAAATTTATAATTTATTTGCATTTTTAGACAAAAACTTAGATATTCCAGTATGATTAGGAACTATGCCATCATCATTTTTTTTCCATTGTGCAGGACAAACCTTTTTTGTTTTTTCATGAAATTGCAATGCATCTATTATTCTTAATATTTCCTTTATATTTCTACCTATAGGCAAATCATTAACAGACTCATACCTAATTAATTTATTCTTATCTATTAAAAAAGTCCCTCTTAAAGCTACACTTAAATTTTCGTCAAAAACATTATATAGTTTTGAAATATTATGACTAATATCGGAAACCATAGGGTAATTAATTTTTCCTATACCTCCTGAAGATGTAGGCATATTCTTCCAAGCTTTATGTGAGTAGACTGAATCTATTGATACTCCTATCAATTTAACTGAACGATTAGAAAAATCTTCAAAACTTTTATTAAAAGATATTAATTCAGTTGGACATACAAAAGTAAAATCCATTGGCCAAAAAAATAACAATCCATAACTGTTATTTATGTAATCATATAAATTAAAATCTTCAATTATTTTGTTATCATGATTTATTGCAGATGATAAAAAATTAGGAGCTAACTTAGAAACTAAAGACATATAAAATAACCTCACTTTTATTTAAAAATTTTTTTAAAAAAAACAAAAATATTTAATATAAAGAAATACTTAATAAATAATATATGTTAATATTTATAGCTAAATAAATCAAATAAAAAAATATATAAATATGTTTAAAAAAAATAAATTTTATTTAAATAAAGCTATAAAACTAGCAAAAAAAGGCATGAATAACACATCTCCTAATCCAAGAGTAGGATGTATAATAGTAAAAGATAATTTAATAATAGGTAAAGGTTATCATAGACGTTATGGTGAAGATCACGCTGAAATAATGGCAATAAAAAATGCTAAAAAAAACACAAAAAATTCAACGATTTATATTACTTTAGAACCATGTTGTCATAAAGGCAAAACCCCTCCATGTACTAAAGCAATAATAAAATCTGGTATAAAAAAAGCAATCATATCGACTATTGATCCAAATCCTAAAGTTTCAGGAAAAGGTATAAAAGAACTCAAAAAAAATGGAGTACTAGTAAAGTATGGAATATTAGAAAAAAAGTCTAAAAAATTAAATAAAGGATTCATTAAAAGAATGAAAACAGGCCTCCCTTTTGTAATATTGAAATTAGCATTGTCAATAGATGGAAAAATTTCTACAATTTCTGGAGAAAGCAAATGGATTACATCTTATGAATCAAGACAAGATGTACAAAAATTAAGATTTTATAGTGACGCAATATTATCTACATCAAATACAATTTTGAATGATAATCCTAAATTAAATATAAGATATAAAGATTTGCCAAAAAAGATAAAAAAAGCATACAATAAAAAAAAAAATCCTATAAAAATAATAATAGATAGTAATAATAAAATTCATGAAAATTTAAATTTTATTAAAGATAAAAGTGAAGTATGGTTAATAAGATTAAAAAAAGATAAAAAAAGTTTTCCTAAAAACGTAAAACAAATAATAGTAAAAAGTAAAAGTAGTGAAAAAAATAAAATAGATTTAAAAAAATTAATTAAATTTCTAGGTAAAAAAAAAATCAATACTCTCTTAATAGAGTGTGGTAGTAAATTGTCTGGTGAGTTAATAAAAAATAAATTAATAGATGAACTTATTATATATCAAGCACCTAAAATACTTGGATCTAATAACATTTCAGCTTTTAACATAAATAAAATAAAAAAAATAAAACAAGCAATAAAATTAAAAATAAAAAATGTAAAAAAAATAGGAAGAGATATAAAAATAACATTAAAATTAAAAAAATAAAAAAAAATGAAAAACAAAGAAAAAAACAAAAACATAAAAATAGCTATAGTAGCATGTAAAACTAACAAATTTACAAACGAAAAATTGTTGAAAGGAGCTGTTGAAGCATTAGAAACAATAGGAAAAATAAAAAGAAAAAATATAAAAATTATATGGATTCCAGGTTCATATGATATACCTTTAATATCTAAATTGTTGGCAAAAAAAAAAACATATAAATCTATAATAGTAATTTCTACAATAATAAAAGGAGAAACATCACAATATAAATATATATCTTATGTTTGTTTAAAAAACATATCAAATATATCTATAAAATATAATATTCCTATAACTTCAGCTATTCTTATAACAGAGACATTAGAACAAGCAATAAATAGATCTGGCATGAAACAAGGTAATAAAGGATATGAAGCAGCTATATCTTCTATTGATTTAATTAACACTATAAACAATCTTTAAATAAAAAAAACAATGTCTATTTTAAAAAAATTTTCAAAAAATAGTTTTTATATTGAAGAAATAGCATTTTTTATAGTGACTGGATTTAAAATAGGTACACTTTTTAGCAGAGCTAGCGGAACTGTTGCTTCAATTTTAGCAATGCCAATATGGTATTTATTTTTATCTTTTTCTAAAATATACTATTTCATATTAATAATTTTCTTTTTTTTATTAGGATTAATATTTTGTGATATAGCTACTAATAAAATAATTAAAATAAAAGATGATAAAAGAATAGTAATAGATGAATTTATAGGTATGTGGATATCTTTAATATTTGTTAATAATTTAACGACTGCTATTATTGGTTTATTTATATTTAGAATATTAGACATAACTAAACCATATCCATTAAAATTCATAGATTCTAATATAAAAAATGGATTTGGAATAATAGTAGATGATATATTTGCCGGTATTATTTCTTCCTTGATATTAAAATCCTACGAATTTATAAAATTTTTAATTGTATTATAAATATAATTTTCATTTAAATTATTTTTAAAATTATATTTAATGAATTTGTCTGGATATCCTATATTTAATATATTAACATTAATTTTTTCTCTCAAAATTAATTCACCAACACTGCTTCCAGCACCTCCAGAAATAACGTTTTCTTCGATAGTAACAAATACACTATGATTTAAAGATAATTTTTTAATTAAATATATATCAAGAGGCTTTACAAATCTCATGTCTACAAGAGTAGCATTTAATTTTTTAGAAACTGAAATAAGAATGTTAATTAAAACACCAAAATTAAGTATTGCTAAAAAACATCCTTTTTTTAAAATAACTCCTTTTCCTAAAATTATTTTGTTGTTTGATCCAAAAAACTTACAGCTTTTTTTATAAATATTTATTTTAGGATATCTTACAAATGTAGGTCCTAAATTATATTTATAACCAAAGTGTAGCATAAGCTCCAAATCTTTTGAGTTACTAGGAGTCATTATTACAATTCCTGGTATACAACGTAAATAAGATAAGTCAAATACCCCATTATGAGTTGGACCATCTTCACTAATTCCAGCTCTGTCAATAATTACAAGAATAGGCAATTTTTGTAAAGCTATATCATGTATAACTTGATCATAAGCTCTTTGTAAAAACGTTGAATATATAACTACTACGGGTTTTAATCCACCAATACACAACCCAACAGAAAAAGTAACTGCATGTTGTTCAGATATAGATACATCAAAAAATTGATTAGGATATTTTTTAGAAAATTTATTCATACCAGATCCTTCTTTCATAGCTGGAGTAATAGCAACCAATTTTTTATCAAATTTAGCAACATTACATAACCATTTTCCAAATATATCTGAATAAGTATAAAATTTATTTTTTTTAATTTCACCTTTTTTAATATCAAATTTTGAGACAACATGCCAACTTACTGGATTTTTTTCAGAGAAACTATAACCGTAGCCTTTTTTCGTAATTATATGTAAAAGTTTTGGTCCATTTATTTTTTTGATTTTACTTAAAATAGCGATTAATTTTTTTAAATTATGACCATAAATTGGACCTATATATTTTAAATTAAAATTATTTAATAAAACATTTTTTTTATTAAGAAAATTTTTATATAAAGTTGAATCAAATATTTCTAAAGATTTGTACTTTTTTGAATATTTTTTAAAAAATATTTTGCTACTATTTCTTATTTTTAACAAATTTTTACTTAAAAAACCTACATTTTTAGATATTGACATTCCATTGTCATTTAAAATTATTAAAATATCTAGTTTAGAATCTACTATATTATTTAATGCTTCAAAAGAAAGCCCTGAAGATATCGCTCCATCACCTATTACACATATAACTTTTATATCTGATAATTTATTTTTTAATTTTAATGCCGTAGATATACCAACTCCAACACTTATAGAAGTTGATGAGTGACCTACAGAAACTACATCATATTTACTTTCAGATATAGATGGAAATAAAGCTGTTTTTAATCCTTTATGATTATAAACTTTATTTTTTCTACCAGTTAAAATTTTGTGCGCGTAAGATTGATGTCCTATGTCCCATATTAATAAATCCTTAGGAGTATCATAAATATAATGTAATGCTACTGTCAATTCGACAACTCCTAAATTTGAAGATAAATGGCCACCATATTTACTAACTTTTTTTAAAATAAAATCTCTTATCTCTTTACATAAATTATTTAAATTATTTTCAGATAAATTTTTTAAATCACAAGGATAATTAACGTTACTTAAAATTTTCATATTTATAAAAAAAAATAGATGTTAAATTATAAAAAATCACTATTTTCTAATTTAACATAAATTAAAAAAGAAATAATCCAAACAAGAAAAATTATAAAAATAAATAAAAAAATATTATTTAAATTGAATAATAAAAAAAACCAACTTGAAAGTATACTTCCAAGTGAAGATCCTAAAAATTGATAAAAAGAATATATTCCGATAATACTGCCTTTCTTATCAAAAGAACTATTATTTTTAAAAAATAATGGAAATAAAACTTCTAAAATACTAAAAATTACTATAAAAATAAAAATGAAAATAAAATAATAAAAAATATTTTTTAATGAAAATAAAAAAATTTCAGAAAAAAACATCAAAATTATAATCATAAATATTAATTTTAATAAATTTACTAAATGCTTTATTTTTAAAATAATATAAATGAATATCAAAGAAACAAAAAAAGAAAAAACAAATATTAATATCCAAATTTTATGAGAAAAAAATTTAGTATTTAAAATTATTTTAGGAAAAAAAAACAAATTAAAAGACAAAACAAAATGTAAAAAAAACAAATTTGAATATAATAAAAATAGTTTAAAACTATATATGTTCTTTATAATATTTTTTACATTTTTGAAATTATTACATTTATTTTTTGTATTAGGTAAAAAAAAATATGATAAAAAAATACAAAATAAAGAAAGAATAGATATAAAAAAAAACACTCCATTTAATCCAAATAAATAAGCAATATAAGGTCCAATTGAATTTGATATTAAAAAAGTAATAAATAAATTAACTCCTATTATAGGTATAATTTTATAAAAATTTTTACCAAAATAATCGATTATTAAAGCCATACAAGTAGAAGAAACAGCAGCTAATCCTTGTATAAATCTTCCAAAAATTATTATCCAAATATTTTTAAAAAATGAATTCAAAAAATTTCCAAAAAAGAAAATTATAAGACATATTAATATAGTTTTTTTTCTTCCAACAAAGTCAGATAAAACGCCAAACGGTATTTGAAAAATCGCCTGAGATAAATTATATATACCAATCGCAATGCCTATTAAAAAATCATTTGAATTACTTAAATTATGTCCATAAAAGGCAAATGCTGAAAATATAGTATATGAGCCAATCATTCTCAAAGAGAAAATAAAATTAATTATAATTAAAACAAATATTTTATTTTTCATAAATTATAAAAAATTATTAGATATTATAAAAATAAAAAAAGAAAAAATAGAAATAATAGAAATGTTAATCTTTAATTTTTTGCAAAAAAAATTATTTAAACTAACAATTATCCATAAAATATTTATGAAAAAAAATATAAATATAAGTATATAACTAACATTTATGTAAAAAAGAAATAAAATACTAAAAACAAAAAAAATAAAAAAAAATATTAAATACAAACTATTAATAAAACTAAATTTATATAGTTCATTTAATGTTTGTATTTTCGCTACTTTATATTCATTTAAGTAATATAAAAATATTGATATAAAATGTGGTATTTGCCAACTAAATAATATTACAAACAAAAAAAAAACAATAAAAAAATTAATATTTTTATTTAATGCTAAATATCCTCCAATTATAGGAGAAGAACCAGAAATACATCCTAAAAATAAATTAAATAATAATTTTTTTTTCTTTGAATACATACTATAAGGTATAGTATATAAAAAATATCCTAATAAAATAACAATAAAAGAATAAAAGTTTACTAAAAAATAAAATATTAAAAATCCTAAAAAACAAAAAATTAAAGAAACTATATAAAGATAAAAAATAGATATTTTTTTTATTAAAATAAATCTTGTTTTTGTTCTATTCATTATTTTGTCGAAATTTCTATCTATAATATTATTAATTATACAACTAGAAGAAATTATTAAAAAAATTGATATAAACAAACATATTAATATTTTCATATCAATTTTTGTTGTACAAGAAATAGACATTCCACAAAAAAAAGATAATAAATTTCCAAAAACTATGTTAGGTTTAATTAATTTTAAATAATTAATCATAGTTTCTTTAATATAAACGATAATGTATATCTTTCATTATCCAAATAGATCCAAGTATTAAAATAAAAGAAATTAATAAAGAAAATATTATAAAAAATAAAATTAAATTTCTATTTATTAACATACTTGTATTTATTAAAAAAATCATATGAATTAATACTTGTAGAAAAACTAAAATAAAAAAAAAATAATAATTTAAAGAATTAAAAAACAAAAATAGTATAAATATCGGATATAAGTATATTAAAAAATTAAAAAAAACTTTTTTAGTTATTAAGTTTTTCATTTATGAGCGCCCATTAAATTAAAAATATATAAAAAGTTAAAGATGAATATCCAAATTATATTTAAAAAATTATAAAATAGACTCAAACAGTAAATATTAATTAAATTCTTATTGTTTAATGAATTTAAATATAAATTAAAAATTATAAATAAGTTCCAAAAAAATCCTATAATAAAATGAAAAAAATGAAATAAAATTATTACCAATAAACTTGAAAATAATGAGTTACTTAAATAAAAAAAGTTTAGTATTTTTTTAAAATTAAAAAATAATATAAATAAATTTAAAATTAACAAATAAAATAAATTTAATAAAAAATTAATTTTTTCATTTTTATAGATACAAATTTTTAACTTATTACACAAAGAATTAATTAATAAAATTAAAAAAGTTTCTAAAATTACAAAAAAAATATCTTTACTTTTAAAAAATATTGTATAGTCATAAATAATATAATTATAAAGATAAATAGTTAACAAAGTAGAGAAAAATATTAAATCACTAACTAAATATAAAAAAAAACCTGAAGAAATAACGTAATATCTATTATTAAATTTTGAATTTTTGTCCAACAAATTCATAATTTTACCTTTAAAAAAAAATTAATTTATTAATAATTTGTTATTTAAATTTAATATAATAATATTTATCTTTATAAAATAATAAAAGAAAAACAAAAATTGAAAAAATAAATAAAAAACTTAATAAAGATAACCACCAAATATACCAAACAAAAGAAAAACATAAAAAAAATAAAAATATAGAAAATAAAAACCCAACACAAGATCCGTTATGTAATTTAATTTTTAAATTTTTATTATTACTAATATTTTTTTTATTTTTTTTAACTTCCCAAAATATATCTATGCTACTTTTTATTTTTGAAAATCTTTCAAAATTGTATGAAGGTGGAGGTGATAAAGTATACCATTCTAATGTTCTTCCATCCCAAGGATCATTAATATCTAAATTTTTATAATTTCTATTTTTTAGACTAACTAAAATTTGTATTACTTGAAATACAACTCCTAAAAAAATCAATATAACGCCAAAAAAAGAAAAAGTTAAAGGTACATGAAATGAATAATCTATATTTTGAGATAAACGTCTAGTCATCCCCATAAAACCTAAAATATACAATGGTAGAAAAGAAACATAAAATCCTATAACCCAAAAGGAAAAAGAAATTTTTCCATAAAATTCATCTAATATTATTCCAAAAATTTTAGGAAACCAATATGTAAGTCCAGCAAAACAACTAAACACTACCCCTCCTATTATTACAGTGTGAAAATGTGCAACTAAAAATAAACTATTATGTAAAACATAATCTAAACTAGGTATAGATAATATTATTCCAGCAACACCTCCTATAGAAAAAGTTATAATAAACGCAATTGTCCATAACATAGGATTTGAAAAAGTTATGTAACCTTTATACATGGTAAAAATCCAATTAAATATTTTTATCCCTGTAGGTATAGCTATTATCATTGTCATAATTCCAAATATGGAATTTACATTTGCACTTGCTCCCATAGTAAAAAAATGATGCAACCAAACTAAAAAAGAAAGAATTGTTATGGATATAGTGGCTAATACTAAAGATAGGTAACCAAATATTTGCTTTTTACAAAAAGTAGAAACTACCTCAGAAAAAATTCCAAAAGCTGGCAAAATCAATATATAAACTTCAGGATGGCCCCAAGCCCAAAATAAATTTATATACATCATTGGATTTCCACCCATGTTATTTGTAAAAAAATAAGTGCCTAAATATCTGTCTAACGTTAATAGTAAAACTGAAGAACTTAATATAGGAAATGATATTAATGACAATATGTTGGAACATAAAACAGTCCAAGTAAATACTGTCATTTTCATTATTTTAATAAATGGTGCTCTCATAAATAATATCGTAATTATGAAGTTTATTGATGACAATGTTGTTGATATACTAGCAAGTTGTATACTCCATATCCAATAATCAACTCCAACTCCTGGATTATAATATCTCTCTGAAAGAGGTGGATAACCTGACCAACCAGTGTTAGAAAATTCACCTACAAACAAAGAAGTATTTACTAAAAAAAAACTAGAAACAAATATCCAAAAACTTAAAGAATTTAAAAAAGGAAAAGCCAAATCTCTTGATCCAATTTGTAAAGGTATTATAAAATTCATTAATCCTATCAGTAATGGAGTGGCCATAAATATAATCATTATTACACCATGAGCTGTCATTACTTGATTATAATGATGAGAAGATAAAAAAGAGCCTATTTTATTAGAAGACAAGAATTGTTGAAATCTCATCATTAAAGCGTCAACAAATCCCCTTATTAACATTAAAATAGATAATAAAATGTACATTATACCTATTTTCTTATGATCGAAACTAGTTAACCAATTTTTCCATATATATTTCCATTTATTTTTATAAGAAATATAAAAAATTACTAAACTAAAAGTTATAAATAACAAAAAAAAAGTAAAACAGACAATAGGTTCTTTGTATGGAATATCATTAAAAGTAAGTCTTCCAAAAAGCATAAATCCTCCTAAAAAATTTCCATAAATTATTTAAAAAATTAAATAATTTTTTTAAATTTGGTTAAAACAATATTAAATAAATCTTTTTTAACAAAAGAAAAATATTCTACATTAGAATTTGAAGGATTTTCAATTTTTAAATATTTTTCTAAAGATAAAAAGCTACCCTTATTTTTAACGTTTTTTATCCATTTTTTAAAATTATAACAATTTTCTTTAACTATAACTTTGAATTTCATATCAGAAAATCCATCTCCACTAAAATTTGAAGAAAATCCTTTATATTGACCAATATTGTTGAATATTAAATTTAATTTAGAATTCATTCCAGACATCGCGTACATTTGACTTCCAACCCCAGGAATAAAAAAAGAATTCATAACTGATGATGAAGTGATATTAAATTCTATTGGAGTATTCACAGGTACAACTAATTCATTTATAGTAGCTATTCCGTATTTAGGATATATAAACAACCATTTCCAATCTAAAGAAATTACTTCAACTTTCATTTGATTATTATAAACAACATTATTTATTTTTTTTATATTGATTCTAGGATCCAATAAATGAGTACTTTTCCAAGAAATTATTGATATAAAAAAAACGATTAAACTAACAGAAAACCAAATAAATTTTTCTATCTTAGAAGACTCTGTAAAATTAGGATCATAAAGTTTTTTATTTTTTTTATGCCTAAAAAAAAATTTTAAACTAAGAAAAGTGGTAATTAAGATAATTGGAATAACAAGAAAAGAAACTAAAACTATTATTTTTTTTTGATAATCGCCAATATAACCTATTGGATTAAAAAATATAGTTTTACTAAAAATAAAAAACAACAAAAAAATTAAAATTACAATAAAATAAAACAACAGGTTATGCTTAGAAAGTATTCTTAAATTTTTTTTCATATAATTTTTTTTATTCAAGCAAAAAAATATAACATTTATAATATTATTGATTGATTTTAATAAAAAGCATAAAATTAATTAAAATTAAATTAAACAAAATTGTCAAGAATATTATCTTGAAATAAATTTTTTAAATGTGTAATTTAATTTTAAATAATTAAAAATATTTTTTTCAAGTTGTTTTTTAATATAGTTAATATATAAAATTTTCTAAAATAAAGAAATAAAAAAAAATTTATCAAGTTAAAATTTAAGTTTTTAAAAGTATATAAATTTAAAATAAAATTATTTAAAATTTGTTAAAATTCTAATTTTAATTAAATTTTATTTAATTGCAATAATATATGTTTTCATTTATTTAAAAAATTTTTAGTTCTAAGTACAATGTTTTATAAAAGTATTTAAATAAACCAAATTTTTTAAGATAAATTAAATAAATATAAAAAAGATACATTATTTTTTTAAAAAAATAATAATATAAAATAAAAAAAATTATATAAAAATAAAAACAATTAAAGATAGGAATTAAATAAAAAAAAATGAAAGATGAACTAAAAATAAAAAAAAACATTATATCCTGTTCTTTTTGTAAAAATGAACAAAATAAAAAAAGTAAAATTATTGCGGGATTATCATCTGTATATATATGCGAGAAATGTGTCGAAATGTGTAACAATATACTTCAAGAAGATACAGAAAAAAAAATAATAAAATTAAAAGATTTTACAACTCTTTATCCAGAATTTATATACAAAAAATTAAATAATTATGTAATAGGACAAAAAAAAGCAAAAAAAATATTATCAGTAACTATGTACAATCATTATAAAAAAATACTAAATTCTATGAAAATTAATTCAAAGAATTTAAGTATTAGTAAAAGCAATATACTGATTATTGGACCAACTGGAAGTGGAAAGACATTCATTGCTAAAACTTTGTCAAAAATACTTAATATTCCATTAATAGTAACTAATGCCACTTCATTTATAGAAAAAAACTCTACTAAAAAAGAAATAGAAAGTATAATATTAAAATTGTTACAAAACTGTAATTATGACATAGAAAAAGCAGAAAATAGTATAATATATATAGATGGGATAGATAAAATCTCTAAAAAAATAAATGAAGATTTTATAGCAAAAAACATTTCTGGAGAAATTATTCAAAGATCTTTAGTAAATTTAATAGAAGGTACAACATACTTTTTAAAAAAACAATTTTCAAATTTCGATAACAATAAAAACTTAATAAAAATTGATACTTCTAAAATATTATTTATCTGCAGCGGAAAATTTAAAGGAATGACAAACATCATAAAAAACAGAATAAATTTAAAAAAAATATATTTAATAAAAAAAAACATAAAAATTTTAAACAACAAAGAAATATTAAAAAAAATTTTACCGGAAGATTTTGTAAAATTTGGATTAATAAAAGAATTTATTAGTAGGTTCCCTATAATAATAAATCTTAATAAACCAGATAAAAAAATGTTATATAAAATATTGAAAAAAACTAAGAACTCTTTAATAAAGCAGTACAAAAGGTTATTTATGATGGAAAATATAGATTTAGAATTTGATAAAAAAGCTATAAAAGAAATAGTTAATCAATCCTTGAAAACTAAATTAGGTATTAGAGGGTTAAATTATGTTATTGAAAAATCTTTGGTTAAAATAATGTATTATGCAACATTAGATAGAAAAATAAAAAAAATAGTAATTAGCAAAAATGTAATAAAAAATAATTTAAATCCTCAAATAATTTATAATTAATTAAAAAAATCTTAAAAAAATAGTTAAATGACTTAATAAATAAAGAGATAACTTAATGAAATTAGAAGATTCTAAAAAAATAAAAATTCCAGTGCTACCACTTAGAGATGTCGTGGTTTATCCAAATATGGTTATTCCATTGTTTGTAGGAAGAGAAAAGTCTATAAAATGTTTAGAATTCTCTATGAACAATAATAAAAAAGTAATGTTAGTAGCTCAAAAAGAAGCCTCAAAAGACGAACCAAGTATAAGTGATTTATTTTTAGTTGGAACTATATCATCCATATTACAAATGTTAAAATTACCAGATGGTACATTAAAAGTTTTAGTAGAAGGTATTTCAAGAGCGAAAATAATTGCTATAGCAGATAATGGAAATTATTTTACAGCTTCAGCTATATATATAAGAAGTTCTAATATAGAAAAAAAAGATCAAGAAATTTTAATAAGAACAGCAATAAATCAATTCGAAGATTATATAAAATTAAACAAAAAAATTCCTCAAGAAGTACTGAGTTCTCTTAAAAATATAAATGAAATAACAAGATTAATAGATACTATTGCAGCACATATGCCATTAAAACTTTTAGAAAAACAATCTGTTTTAGAAACAGAGGACATTTCTAAACGATTAGAATATTTGATGTTAGTTATAGAATCTGAAATAGAAATGCTCAACGTAGAAAAAAAAATAAGAAATAGAGTAAAAAGTCAAATGGAAAAAAGTCAAAGAGAGTATTATTTAAACGAACAAATTAAAGCACTACAAAAAGAATTAGGAGAAATAGATAATATTCCAGATGAATATGAAAGTATAAAAAAAAAAATAAAAGAAAAAAATATGTCAAAAGAAGCAAAAGAAAAAACTATGTTAGAACTAAAAAAATTAAAAATGATGTCTCCTATTTCAGCAGAAGCTACAGTAGTAAGAAGTTATATAGATTGGATGATCTCTTTACCATGGAATAAAAGTAGTAGATTAAGGAAAGATATATCAATTGCAAAAAAAATTTTAGATAAAGATCATTATGGATTAGAAAAAGTAAAAGATCACATAATAGAATATTTAGCAGTTCAAAACAGAGTAAATAAGGTTAAAGGGCCAATACTTTGTTTAGTAGGTCCACCAGGAGTAGGGAAAACCTCATTAGGACAATCAATAGCAAAAGCAACTGGAAGAAAATACACAAGAATGGCTTTAGGTGGTTTAAGAGATGAAGCAGAAATAAGAGGGCACAGAAGGACTTATATAGGATCTATGCCTGGAAAATTAATACAAAAAATATCAAAAATAGGAGTAAAAAATCCACTATTTCTATTAGATGAAGTAGATAAGATATCTTCAGATATGAGAGGTGATCCTGCTTCTGCTTTATTAGAAGTGTTGGATCCAGAACAAAACTTTTCTTTTAACGACCATTATTTAGAAATAGATTATGATTTGTCAAATGTTATGTTTGTAGCAACCTCTAATTCTATGAATATACCGCATCCTTTATTAGATAGAATGGAAATAATAAGATTATCAGGATACACAGAAGAAGAGAAACTAAATATTGCAATAAAACATTTAGTACCTAAACAATTGAAACAAAATGCCTTAAAACCAGATGAGATAAATATAGAAAAGGAAGTTATAGTTTCATTAATAAGATACTACACTAGAGAAGCTGGAGTAAGAAATTTACAGAGAGAAATTTCTAAATTGTGTAGAAAAACAGTTAAAATACTTTTATTAAAAAAAAAAATTAATAGAATAAATATAAATTTAAATAATTTGAAAAAATTTCTTGGAGTAAAAAAATTTGATTATGGAAAAGCTAGCAAAAAAGTAAGAATTGGTCAAGTTACCGGATTGGCTTGGACAGAAGTTGGTGGAGATTTACTAACAATTGAAGCAGTTTGTATTCCAGGAAAAGGCAAGTTAATATACACTGGTTCGTTAGGTGAAGTTATGCAAGAATCAATACAAGCTGCATTAACAGTTATTAGATCCAGATCTAATATATTTAATATAAAAGAAAATTTTTATGAAAAAAATGATATACATGTACATGTTCCAGAAGGAGCTACTCCTAAAGATGGCCCAAGTGCAGGAATAGCAGTTTGTACAGCAATATTTTCTTGCCTAACCAATAAAAAAATAAAGTCAAATATAGCTATGACTGGAGAAATTACATTGTATGGAAAAATATTACCTATAGGTGGGCTTAAAGAAAAATTACTTGCAGCACACAGAGGAATGATAAAAACTGTAATTATACCATACGAAAATAAAAGAAATTTAGAAGAGATATCTAAAGACATAACAGGTAGTTTAAATATAAAGCTAATAAAAAAAATAGAAGAAATTTTTAATATTGTTTTTGAAAATTAATTGTACATCAATTTTTTTTAAACAAATCATACTAGTTAAACATAATAAATTTCGTAAGTTTATTTTATTTCTTTTTAAAAATCAAAAAATATTAATAAATAAAATTTAATAAAATATATTTTTTTGTATTAAAGGAAAAAATAATGTTATTTATAAAATTGAAATGGTTTTTTAAAATAGAGTTAAAAAGATATTTAGGAGCTACATTTTTACTTATATTTATAGCTTTATTACAGTTAATACCTCCACAAGCAGTAAGGATAATTGTAGATAACATATCTTTGCACAGGTTTAATAAAAGTTTATTATTATTTTGGATATTTATAATGATAATAACTGCTTTAGTAACGTATTTTTTAAGATTTATTTGGAGAATTTTATTATTTGGAGCATCGTATAAATTAGCCATTAATCTAAGAGAGTCTTTATATAATTTTTTTAGCAATCAACACTTAAAATTTTATTTAAAACATAGAACAGGAGACATAATAGCTAGAGTGACAAACGATGTTGACAGAGTTGTTTTTGCTGCTGGTGAAGGTGTTTTAACATTAATAGACTCTATAATTATAGGATGTTCTGTATTGATAGTAATGAGTTTCCAGATAAGTTATAAATTAACATGTTTGTCTTTAATCCCAATGCCTATAATGGCTTTTTTAGTAAAAAAAGATGGACATAATTTGCATAAACGTTTCTATGTATCTCAAAAAGCTTTTTCAAATATGAATAATAAAGTACAAGACAATTTAACAAATATAAGAATGATTAAATCATTTGGTATAGAAAAATATAAATTGTTTAAATTTAATAAAATAACAAATCAAGTGAATGAAAAAAATATGGAAGTTGCTAAAGTTGATTCAAGATTTGACCCTGTAATATATTTAACAATAGGAATATCAAACTTTATAGCAATATTCTTTGGAAGTATGATGGTAGTTAGTAAAATTATTACAATAGGGCAATTAACTAGTTTTATAATGTATTTAAGTTTAATGATATGGCCAATGTTAGCTATAGCTTGGATGTTTAATATTTTAGAAAGAGGTAATGCGGCTTATAATAGAATACAACAAATTCTAGAATATAAAGAAAAAACAAAATATAAAAATATTTTGTTATTAAATAAAGTAAAAAAATTATGTGTTAATATAAAAATGTTTAAATATCCAAATTCTAAAAAAAAAATATTAAAAAATATAAAATTTAAAGTTTACCCAGGAAAAATATTAGGGATATGTGGCCCTACAGGCTCCGGTAAAAGCACTTTACTTTCAATTATAATGAGAGATTTAGACGTTAAATATGGTGATATAAAGTATAATAATATTTCTATAAAAAAAATTAAAAGAGACATTTGGTACAAGAAAATATCAATTGTGCATCAAAATCCATTTTTATTTTCAGATACTATAAAAAATAACATTACAATGATTGATGATTCTATTAAAATGGAAAAAATAGAAAAAATATCAAAAATTTCTTGTATACATAAAGATATAATAAAATTTAATAAAGGATATGAATTTAAAATAGAAGAAAGAGGGTTAAATTTATCAGGAGGACAAAAACAAAGAATATCTATAGCTAGAACACTGTTATCAAACAAGGATTTGATAATAATGGATGATGCGTTTTCAGCAATAGATATATGCACTGAAGATAAGTTAATAAAAAATTTAAATATATTAAAAATAAAAAAAATAATTATATTTGTTTCACATAGACTGTCCACTATTAAAAACTTTTACGAAATTATTGTAATTAAAGATGGTTCTATTATTCAAAGAGGAAACCATTCAAGTTTAATAAAAGAAAACGGATGGTATAAAAATATGTATAATTTTCAAAAATTAGAAAAAAATCTTTAATTAATTTGTAGATATGAAAAAGAATAATTTTTATTTAACATTAAAAAGATTATTATCTTATAGTTTTAAATATAAAAAAGAATTAGTATTAGCTATAGTAATGTTGTTAATTGCGTCTATTTCAGAAGTCATTTGTCCTATGATAGTTACTTATTACATTGATAATATTTTACCAAAAAAATTGTTTAAGTTTTGGATTTTGTTTTTTTTATTATCTATTTTTATTTTTTTACAGATTTTAGCTTCATTTTTAAAATATAAACAATCCATATTATTTAATTATATATCTCTCCAAGTTACTAAGTATATAAGAGTTAAAACAATGAAATCAATATTAAATTCTCCTATATCTTTATTCGATAAACAACCTGTAGGAAAACTAATATCTAAAATTACAAACGATACTGAAGTAATTAAAGATTTATATATAAACGTAATAAGTATAGCTTTAAAAAATTTAGTTTTAATATTTATAATGATAATAGCTATGTTTACTCTAAATGTAAAATTAGCTTACGTATCTTTTTCTATATTTCCAATAGTAATTTTAGTAATGTTTATATATCAAAAATATAGTGTTCCTATAGTTCGAAGAATAAGATCAAATATAGCCGATTTAAATGATAAATTTAACGAAATAATTAACGGAATAAAAACTATTCAACAATTTTGTAAACAAAAAGAATTCGAAAAGAGAATAAAAAAAATTAATAAATCTCATTTTATAAATAAAATGAAAACTTTATATATAGAAGGGATTTTACTAAGACCTTTTTTAAGTTTACTGTTTTCTATAGTAATATGTATTATGTTATTAATTTTTGGACTAGATAAAAATAATAATATAAGTATAGGAATATTATATGCCTTCATAAACTATTTAGGGAGATTAAATGAACCTTTAATAGAGCTAACTTCTCAACAATCTATATTACAACAATCTATAGTTGCAGGTGAAAGAATATTTAAAATAATAGATGGACCTAAGCAAAAATATGGAGGTTTTAATGATCTAATAAAATACGGAAAAATAGAAACAAAAAATCTCAACTTCTCTTATAATAAAAAAAAAAGAATTCTTAAAAACATAAATTTAAAAATAAAAGCAAACAGTATTTTAGCTATAATAGGAAAAACTGGTAGTGGTAAAACTACTTTAGTTAATTTGATATTAGGATATTACCCGGTAGAAAAAAACACATTATTTATAGAGAATAAGTCAATAGAATTGTTTAGTCATTATTCAATAAAGAATAGTATATCTGTAGTACAACAAGAACCAGTAATAATGGCAGAAACCATATATGAAAATATATCATTAGGAAGAAAAATTAAAGAAGAAAAAATATGGAAAATTTTAAAAAAAGTTAAATTATACAATTTTGTTAAAAAATTGCCTAATAAACTATTTACTAAATTAGCTGAAAATGGAAACAATTTGTCTAGCGGACAAAAACAACTTATAAGCATTGCAAGAGCGTTAATTATAAGCCCTTCTATATTGATTTTAGATGAATCAACTTCAAATATAGATCTTGAAAATGAAGAAAAAATAATAAAAATATTAAAATCCATAAAAAAACGTACAACTATTATAATAATAGCTCATAGATTATCTACTATAATAAATGCAGATAAAATATTAGTTCTAAGTAAAGGAGAAGTAGAAGAGTATGGAAGTCATTCATTTTTAATGAACAAAAAAGGTATATATTATAATATGAATAAATTACAAAAATTAAATATAAATTAACATTTTTAATAATTTGAAAATTTTTAAGTTTATTAACAATATGAATTATTATACTTTAGCTAGAAAATACAGACCAAATAACTTCAAAGAAGTAGTAGGACAAAAAGATATATTGTTAGCTATATTAAATTCTATAAAATTAAAAAAAATACATTACGCTTATTTATTCTCTGGAGAAAGAGGTGTAGGTAAAACTACAATAGCTAGATTGTTTGCAAAAAGTCTTTCATGCAAAAAAGGAATAACAGTTAATCATTGTAATAAATGTAATAACTGCTTAGAAATAAAAGAGGGGACTAATATTGACATTATAGAAATAGATGGTGCTTCTCATACAAAAATTGAAGAAATTAAAAAAGTGTTAAATAATGTTAGATATCCTCCTATATCATGTAAATTTAAAATTTATATAATAGATGAGGTTCATATGTTATCTAAATATAGTTTTAATGCTTTACTTAAAATTTTAGAAGAACCACCGATCTTCACAAAATTTATATTTGCTACCACAGAAGTAAAAAAAATACCTTTAACTATAATTTCTAGATGCTTACATTTTAAATTATCTAAATTAAATAAAAAAGATATAAAAAAAAAAATAAATAATATTTTAAAGGAAAATAAAATAAAATTTAGAAAAGAAGCAATAGATACAATAATATATGCCTCAAAAGGAAGTATGAGAGACGCATTAAATTTGATTGATCACGCTATAACAGCAGGTGATGGATTTATAAGTTCTAAAATAGTTAATTCAATTTTAAAAACTTTAAATTCTAAACAAATATTGTTTATTTTAGAATTATTAATAAAGAAAAAAATAAAAAAATTGTTAAAATACATTGATATATATGACAAATATAATATAGATTGGGATGACATAATAACTAAAATTTTAATTTTTATTCATAAAATAATTATGGAAAAAAGTAATATAGAAAATTATTCTTCAGAAGAAAATGAATATATAAATTCAAAAATAAAAAAATTGTCTAATATTGTTGATATACATGACATATATAAGTATTATAGATTATTCATAGAGGGTAGAAAAAATTTATGCTTAGCACCTACAACTAAAATAGGAATAGAAATTATAATTTTTAAAACTACAATATAAAAAGTTTAAGTTTATGTTAAATAATAAAAATTTTATAAAAATAATAAAATCTTTAATAAAAGAAAGAAGAAATTTAATTAATAAAAAAAAGACAAAAAATTTTAATAAAAGACAATAACTTTCAACGGTAATTTAATGAAAAAAAAATATATATTTAAATCTGAGATAAAAGAATTATTAAATTTAATGATCAATTCTTTATATTCAAATAAAGAAATTTTTTTAAGAGAACTAATATCTAACGCTTCTGACGCTCTTGACAAAATAAAATTTAAATCTATATCTGATCATAATATTTTAGAAAAAGACACTTTTTTAAAAATCAGAATATCTTTTAATAAAGAAAATAATACAATATCTATTTCAGATAATGGAATAGGGATGACTTATAAAGAATTAATAAAAAATATAGGGACTATAGCTAAATCGGGAACTAAAGAATTTTTAAAGAAAATAAAATATAAAGAAAAATTTATAGGAAAATTTGGAGTAGGGTTCTACTCTTCTTTTATGGTAGCTGATAAAGTTGTGGTTAAAACTAAATCACCATATGAAAATTATGGATTTATTTGGCAATCAGAAGGAAAAGGATTTTATACTATAAAAAAAATAGAAAAAAAATCAAGAGGTACAAAAGTAATTTTATTCATTAAAAATAAAGAAAAAGAATTTTTAAATTATTTTAAATTGAAAAGTTTAATAAGTAAATATTCTGATTATATATCATTTCCTATAGAAATGAAAAAAACTGAAGAAAATAATAGTTCTTTGACAACATGGAAAAGAATAAATAAAACACAAGCTATATGGATAAAAGACAAAAAAAGCATAAAAGACAAAGAATACAGAGATTTTTATAAATATTTTTCAAATGACGTTAATGACCCTCTTATTTGTATACATAATAAGGTAGAAGGCAATAATGAATATATAAGTTTACTATATATTCCTTGTAATATTCAGTGGGATATATGGAATAGAGACTATAAATACGGCATAAAACTGTATATACAGAGAGTTTTTGTAATGGATGAAGCTAAACAATTTTTGCCAATGTATATGAGATTCATTAAAGGTATAATAGATTCAAATAGTATGCCTCTTAATATTTCTAGAGAAATGTTGCAATCTAATAGTTTAGTTAAAAAAATAAATATATCTTGTACTAAAAAGATACTTACAACTTTAAAAAAAATCAGTATATCTCAACCAAAAAAGTATCAAAAATTCTGGAATAACTTTGGAATTTTTTTAAAGGAAGGTATATCTGAAGATAATATAAATAAAGATTTAATTATTAGTTTATTAAGATTTTCTTCAAGTTTTAACAAAAATAATGAACAAAATATCTCTTTACTAGATTATGTTAATAGAATAAATAAAAATCAAGATAAAATATATTATATATGTTCAGAAAATTATGAAACAGCTAAAAATCATCCTTATTTAGATTTTTTTAATAAAGAAAAAATTGAAGTTCTTTTTATGTATGACAAAATAGACGAATGGATTATAAATTTTATATCAAAATTTAAAAATTATAACTTTCAATCTATAAATAAATTAGAAAGTAAAAAAATTTCTACAAAATTTTATGAAGAAAATGAAAATATAAAAAAAATTATAGATTTAGCTAAAGAATATTATGACAAATCTTTAATAAAAGATGTAAGGTTGTCTGAAAAACTAGTAGATAGCCCTGTAGCATTAGTTACAGACAGTAATGATATAAGTACTCAAATGGCAAAATTATTTGAATCTTCTGGACAACTGGCTCCAAAAGTAACTTATATATTTGAAATAAATGCAAATCATGATTTAATAAAAAACATTTCTTTAAAAAAAGATGAAGAATTAAAAGAATGGTTAGATTTCTTGTTAGATCAAGCATTGTTAATAGAATGTGGTAGTATAAAAAATATAAATTCTTTTATAAAAAGAATTAACAAACTTTTAATAAATAATAATATTAGTAATAAAATAATCATTACTTAAAAGTAAATGTTTATAATAGTTACAGGACCTCCTGGAAGCGGAAAAGGTACTCAGTGTGAATTAATATCAAGAGAGTTAAATATTCCTCATATATCTACTGGTTTTTTATTAAATAAATTTTTAAAAACTAAAAATAATTATTTAAAAAGTAAAGTAAAGAATAATATAAAAAAAGGAATATTAGTTGATGATAGTATAGTAATAAACATTTTAGAAAAAGAAATATTTAATAATAAAAAAGGATTTATATTAGACGGTTTTCCAAGAAATTATAATCAAGTTAACTTTCTTAAAAAAAAATTAAAATTTTTATTTAATATAATTATTGAAATAAATGTTCCTAACAATATTTTATTGGAAAGAATAAAAGGAAGAAGAATTAACAAAAAAACCGGAAAAATATGTAACATAAATCTAAAAAATGAAACAAATATTAAAAATTTCACATCAAGATTAGATGATAAAATTGACGTAGTAAAATATAGAATTAAAGAATATTACGTTAATTATAATATTTTGAACAAATATTTTAAAACCTTTATTAATTATTTTAAATTAGATGGAAATAAATCAATTATTGAACTAAATAAAAAAATTATCAAAAAAATAAAAAATGTTAATATTTAATACTTTAAACTCAAAAAAAGAAAAATTTTTTTCCATAAAAAAAAATATAATAAATATGTATGTATGTGGAATAACTATACATGACGAATGTCATATTGGTCATATAAGAACATTTTCATGTTTTGACACAATTTTAAGATATTTTATTTATAAAGGGTTTAAAGTAAATTATGTAAGAAATATTACAGACATAGATAATAAAATAATATATAAATTAAAAAAAAACAAAGAATCAATTTCATTTTTTTCAAAAAAAATGATAAAAAAAATGAATAAAAATTTTAGATTAATGAATATTATTAAACCTAAATATGAACCTAGAGTTACAAAATTTATAAACGAAATAATAAAATATATAAAAATTCTTATAAAAAAAAAAATAGCATATATCAAAAATAATGGTGATGTATTTTTTTCTATTTTAAAATATAAAAATTATGGAATTTTATCTAAAAGAAATTTAAAAAAAACAAATTTTGTAGATTTTGCGTTATGGAAAGTTAAAAATTTTAAAGATAATAAATCTAGTTATTTATGGCCTTCTCCTTGGGGTTATGGGAGACCAGGTTGGCACATCGAATGTTCTGCAATTACTAATTATTTCTTTGGAAAAAACTTAGATATTCATGGAGGTGGATCTGATTTGATATTTCCTCATCATGAAAATGAAATTGCTCAATCAAGTTGTATAAATTCTATGGAGAATTATTCAAAATTTTGGATGCACACTGGTATGGTAATTTTTAAAAAAAAAATATCTAAATCTAAAAATAACTTATTCAAAATTAATGATCTTTTAGAAAAATTCCATCCAGAATCAATCAGATTATTTTTGCTTCTTAGTCACTATAGACATCCAATATATTTTGATGAGTCAAACATATATAAAGCAAGCAAAATAATTAAAAAATTATATATCTCTTTAGAAAACATCAGTAAAGGATCTTTTACCAAAAATAAAATTCTAGAAAATTTTGAAAATAAGTTTGTTGAAGCAATGAACAATGATTTTAACACTCCTGTAGCATGTAAAATTATTTTTAAAATTTCTAAGAAATTATCTATTTTTAAAAGTGAGAATTTATCAAAATTATTAGTAAAATTAGGAAATATATTAGGAATACTTTTCGAAAACACAGAAAAGTTTTTAAGTTATAAAAAAATTAATTTCAATAAAAATTATATTATTTATTTAAAAAGAAAAAGAAGTTTAGCGAGAAAAAATAAAAATTGGAAATTATCTGACAAGATAAGAAAAAAATTAATAGATATGAATATTATAGTAAAAGATAAAAAATTATAATTTTTTTTTATACATTTTAAATGTGTTTTTTATTATCATTGCTATTGTCATTGGACCAACACCCCCAGGAACAGGAGTAATATAAGAAGCTTTATTTATAGCTTCTTCATAATTTACATCACCAACTATTTTCCCACATTTAGTTCTATTTATACCAACGTCTATTACTATAGAATTTTTTTTAATCCATTTACCTGGAATATATTTAGATTTTCCTATTCCTACTATTAACAAATCTGCATTAGTTATATAATATTTTAGTTTTTTTGTTTCACTGTTGGTTATAGTTATTGTACACCCTAATGACAATAGTTCTATAATAAGAGGTTTTCCTACTAAAATGGAAGATCCTACTATTACAGTATTCATTCCTGAAACATTTAAATTATAATATTTTAATAAAGTTACTATACCATTTGAAGTACATGGTTTTAGTAAACTATTTTTATTATAGTAAAATTTTCCTAAATTATATGGATGGAAACAATCTACGTCTTTTTTAGGAGAAATTTTGTTCAAAACCTTTATATAATTTATATTTTTTGGAAGAGGTAATTGCACAATTATTCCATCTATGCAAGTATTTTTGTTTAATCTGTTTATTAAGTTCAATAAGTAGAATTCTTTAACTGAATTTTCTAATTTATACACAAAAAACGAAAAACCTACTTTTTTACATGCTAATTTTTTATTATTTACATAATTCAATGAAGCAAAATCGTTTCCTACTATTATTACAGCTAAACTTGGTTTACGAAAACCTAAATTTGTACATTTTTTCACTTTTTCAGAAAACTCATTGATTATTATATTAGATACAAATTTACCATCCATTATTTTAGTCATAATTATTTTTAATTAATTTAATTTTCTTATATAATAAAATTTTAACAAGCGCCTTTAGCTCAGACGGACAGAGCAACGGCCTTCTAAGCCGTGTGTCATAGGTTCGAATCCTATAAGGCGCATATATTTTTTTTAATTTATAATAGGAATATAATAAATATCATATATTTTCAAATGAAAGTTAATATTATAAAAAAAATATTCAATTTAAATATAATTTTTTGTTTACTGTTAATAGTTTGTTTTAGATCAAATGCTGAAGAAGTTTCATTAAATATTTTAGAAGAAAATTTAAAAACAAATAAAAGTCAAAAAAGCAATTTTAATTTTACAATAAAAAAAGAAAATAAATCTATAAATTTAGAAAATTATTTAAAAAGAAAAAATTATTCAATGATTTTTATAAGCTCTTTAAAAAAAGACAGCAACACAAAATATGAAAATTATAATTTTAAATCTAGATTTAAGTATAATTTAAATAGTAAACACTATTTATTTTCTCAAAACGAATCTTCACTTGACTTAAATAAAAACAACAAATTTAGTTACTCTTTTATATCAGGATATGGTAAAAAAGTATTGTTTAAAAATATTCCATTAAAGACCGAAATAGGAGAAATGTTTTCCACAGAAATTATTGATAACAAAAATATAAATAAATTTAATTTATATTTCTCTGTGTTAACTTATTATTCATTTAGAAAAACATTAAATTTTATAGAAGAAATAATTTTCACATCCAAAGATTATGGAAATCTTAAAGATTTAATAACTTTAAATATAAAAATAACTAAGGATATTTATCTTAGAATAAATTCCTCTTTTGATTTATTTAATATATTAAAAAATATTAAATCACTTGGGAAAAATTATGAAACATCAATTTACTTATCGTACAATTTGTAAATAATTTTTTTATATTCGATATTAGACATATAAGAAGATCTGACGAATGGTCCAGAATTCACACTTTTAAATCCTATTTTTATTGCTTTTTCCTTAAAAAATTTAAAGTCTTCTAAACTTAGATATTTATCAACTTCAATTTGATTTTTACTAGGTCGTAAATATTGTCCTAATGTTAAAATATCAACTCTACTTTTTTTTAAATCGTTCATTACTTCAATTATTTCATCTTTAGTCTCTCCTAACCCTAAGATTAAACTAGATTTAGTAAAAACTTTTCTATTTTTTATTTTAAATTTCTTAAGTAATTTCAAAGATCTAATATAATTTGATCCAGGCATTATTTTTGAATATAGTCTAGGAACTGTTTCTATATTATGTGCAAAAATATCTGGAGGTGATTTTTCTATAATAGGTATAGCTATTTTTGATTTACTTCTGAAATCCGGAACAAGTATTTCAATAATTATTTTTTTTTTTATTTTTCTTATTTCTTTTATACATTTTGAAAATTGAGTAGAACCACCATCTTTTAAATCATCTCTAGTGACAGAAGTTATAACTACATGATTTAAATTTATTTTTGAAACTATATTTGCTAAATTTTTTGGTTCTTTCTTATCAACTGCCAAAGTTCTTCCTTTTTTTATTTTACAAAATAAACAATTACGTGTACAAATATTGCCTAATATCATGAAAGTTACTATTTTTTTACTAAAACATTCAAAAATATTTGGACAAAAAGCAGATTCACATACAGAATTTAAATTATTTTTATATATTATTTTTTTTACTTTTTTTATATTTTTATTATTATATGGATATCTTGTTCTTATCCAAACAGGTTTGTTTTTCACTTTTTATTTTTTAAAAAAATACAAAATATTTCTTGTTAATATCTTTCTTACATTAACTATATTTATATTAGGTATTAAATCACTTATTTGCAGCATCTTTAAATTTTTGTATCCACATGGATGGATATATTTAAAATACTTCATGTTCATTTTAACATTTAAAGATAATCCATGTAAAGAATATCCATTTTTTATTCTTAATCCAATAGAACAAATTTTTCTTCCATTTATATAAATACCAGGCATGTCGTTAATGTCACATAATATGTTCAATTCATTTAAAGAACGAATTACAATTTCTTTTAGTAATTTTATAAAATTAGATATGATAAGTTTTCTTCTTTTTATATTCAATAAAAAATATATAATTTGTTGTCCTGGACCATGAAACGTAATTTTTCCTCCTCTACTACTTTTAATTATTGGAATACCATTTATAAATTTATTTTTTATTTTTTCAGAAGAACCAATTGTATATACATTATAATGTTGTAGCATCCAAATTTCTTCTATGTTTTTTTTATAATTTGACTTAACAAAATTAAACATTAATAGTTCTACTTTTTTATATTCCTTAATTTTTAAGTTTTTTATAGATATCTTACTCATATTTTAAATATTTCTTTTTTCTACTAGAATACATAGACATTATTATACCAAAAGTTGCCATTGTAGATATTAAATTTGATCCGCCATAACTTAATAAAGGTAATGGTATACCAACAACAGGAAGTAATCCACTTACCATACTTATATTTATAAAAATATAAATAAAAAAACAAAAAACAGAAGATTCTATAAATAAAAACTTAAATTTACAATCTATTTTAATTCCAATATAAATGCATCTTAAAATTATTATCATATAAATCGATAATAAAAATACTACTCCAAAAAATCCAAACTCTTCGCTTAGTAAAGAAAATATAAAATCAGTATGATGTTCAGGTAAAAACTGTAAATGTGACTGATTTCCGTTCATCCAACCTTTACCAAATAAACCTCCTGATCCAATAGCTATTTTAGATTGTATTACATGATATCCAGATCCTAAAGGATCTATATTAGGATTAATTAATAACATTATTCTTAATTTTTGATATTCCTTCATGAAGAAAAACCAAATAACTGGAAAAAATAGAACAATAATAAAAAAAAAGAAAATAATGTATCTTAATTTTATTCCAATAAAAAAAAAAATAGTTAAAGTAGATATAAAAGTGATTATAGATGTACCCAAATCCGGTTGTAAAGATATTAATATAGTAGGTAAAATAATTAGAAAAAAAGAAAAAATTAACTTAAACAAATATATTTTTTCTTCAGATTTCTCTAAAATTTTTGATATCATTATTGGTAAAGATATTTTTTGTAATTCTGATGGTTGAAATTTAAAATATTTAAAATTTAACCAACGATTAGATCCATTTATATAATCTCCAAATATGAACGATAAAAATAAAAGAACTAAAGAGAAAAAATAAAAAAAATAGGATAATTTTTCATACCATTTAGATGGTAAATAAGATAAAAATATCATTAGAAAAATTCCTATAAAAATATGAAAAACTTTATTTTTCATCATATCAATATTACAATTTATAGCACTCCAATTTATCGGAATACTAAAAATTAAAATGATTAATATAGAAACAACCAAAGTTTTGTCTAAATTATAAAATATATTTAAACGATTTTTCATATTCAAAATTTAACCTAATTTTTCGTTAAAATTAAAAAATGTTTGAATAAAAAATATAATCTAAAATCTTACGAACTATATTACCTATACTAACTTTAGTGCCTATATTTTCTAAAACTACCACTATAGCTATTTTAGGATCGTCAAAAGGTGCAAAAGCTATCATCAACTTATGATCCATTAAAATATTATCTTTAATATTTATAAATTTTTTATTCCTTAAATTATAAACTTGAGCTGTTCCTGATTTAGCTCCAATCTTGTAATAAGAATTATAAAAACTTTTATAAGCGGTACCATTAATATGATTAGCAGCTCCAAACATTCCATATTTTATTATTTTCCAATAATTTTTATCATTTAAATATAACCTTTTTTCATCAGTTAATTTTTTGTTTTTGATATTGGCTATATGAGGGGTTTTTATTATTCCATCATTAATTAAAATTAACAAAGACTTTAGCATTTGAATAGGTGTTGAAGTCCAATACCCTTGTCCTATGCCTATAGAAATAGTATCACCTTTGTACCAAGGTTTTTTAAATCTACTAAATTTCCAAGACTTATTTGGCATAACTCCAATATTTTCTTCTACAAGATCTATACATGTATATTGTCCAAAACCAAATTTCATCATGTAATGATATATCATGTCTATATCCATATTATAAGCCAAATTATAAAAAAAAGTATCTGAAGACTCTTCAATAGCTTTATGTAAATTTACTAAACCATGACCATTTTTTTTCCAGTCGTTATATTTTATATTTGAAAAAGGTATTTTCCAATAACCTGGATCAAATAAAGTAGTTTCTGAGTTAATTATTTTATCGTTTAAAGCTGACAATAATATGTATGGTTTTATGGTTGACGCAGGAGGATAAACTCCTTGTGTACTTCTATTAAATAAGGAACATTTATCATTATCAAAAGTTGAATTATATTTTTTAACAGATAATCTATGAGACAATAAATTCGGATCATAACTTGGTGTAGATTCCATTGCAATAATCTCTCCGTTTTTAGCATTAGCTACTATTACGGAAGATTTTTTATTTAATACAGTTTTTTTTATATATTTATGTAATTTAATATCTATATTCAAAAATATATCCTCTCCAGGAATTGAAGGAACGTACTCTAAGCATTTAATGATTTTTCCACTACTATTTATTTTAACTTTGTTATAACCGTTTATTCCATGCAAAATTTTTTCATAATATTTTTCTACTCCCAACATTCCGATAGTGTTTTCAGTAATAAAATCAAAATTTTTAATATGATTATTTTTTAAATTATCATTTGCAACGTATCCTATTACATGAGATGCAATTTCTTTATATGGATAAAATCTAATATAATGTGTTTTAATAATAACTTCTTTAAAGAAAATTTTATTACTAAAAAACAAAGCTTTCTGATAATCAGTTAAATTAACTTTTATTGGAACTGAATATAAATTTAGTAAAATGTTTTTATTGAATTTATTGATTTCGTTTTTAGTAAATTTGAAAATTTTATTCAATTTTTTTATCGTATATCTTATATTTTTAGATTTACTAGGTATTATCTCTAAAGTAGATACAGCTTTGTTCAAAGCTAAAGGCAAACAATTTCTATCGTAAATATTTCCTCTTATTGACTCTATAGGTATATATTTAATACTATTAAATTCAGACTTTGATTTATAATATTTAAAGCAAACAATTTGTAAGTAATAGATATATAAAAGTAAAAATATTAAAGAAAAAATTACAAAAATACAAAAATATAAAGCTCTAAATAATAAAATTTGACTTGTTTTATCTAAATAAACAAAATTTTTTTTTTTAATGTTACTCATTTAAATTAAAGAAAATTAACGATACAAATTTGATTTGTTAATGTAAATATCAACATCTTTTGGAACAAGTTTACTACAAGATTTTCCTAGTCTATATCTTTTTCTTATTTTACTAGAAGATATTTTAACGACAGGATTGTTAAAAAAATATATTTTTCCTCTATTTTTAGAGTATATTAAATTTATATCTTTAGTAATTGAATTTCTCAAATTTTTAAAATTAAAAAAATTAAACTTTTTATATCTTTTGAAAACCAATAAATGACATATATTTAATATTTCACTACTGTTATACCAAGTATTAATTTTTAAAATCACATCTTGACCAACAACTAACGCACATGGAGAAGAATTAATTTTATATTTATTTTTTAATTTATACAAAGTTCTTACAGTATATGAGACATTTTTAGAATTTATCTCCGTTTTATCTATAAAAATTCTCTTTTTGTCAATATTTTTTAACTCATTTAAAGCCAAATTTAGCATAAATAGCCTTTGTTCAGAATTAGCAAAAGTTTTACTTCTATGTGGAGGTATATTATTAGGTATTATTAAAATTTTAGAATAATAAATTGAATTTAATAAATATTTTATTAAACTTAAATGACCGTAATGTATTGGGTCAAATGTACCACCATAAAAAATAAATAACATATATACATTAAAAATTTTCAATTATACTTGGAGAAATATTTTTGTTAAAAAATAAACAATTAACTATTTTCATTATATATAATATTTTCTTTTTGTTATATTTTTTAATAATCATAATTATTATCTTATGTATCAAAATTAATATTGTTCTTAAATAAACATAATTAAATTTAATTAATATTCTTTTTAAAAAAAAAAATATTTTTTTTTCATTGTTTTCTGTTAAAAAAAAACTATTGTTTAACAAATTAAAATTTTTTTTCTTATATAATAAAAAAAACAAGATAAATTTTTTTATAGATATCATATTAAACTTAAATTCTTTTTCTTTAAAATTTATATTATTTATTATTCTTAAACTACGATTTTTTTTTCTATAAAATATTGATTTTATCCAATCTAATATTTTAAATTTAGCAGAATAAACAATTACTTTTTTTATTTCCATAAAATTTATTTTTTTATAAAAAGTAGTTTTAAAAACTTTAATAAAAGACAAAAGTTCTTCAAAGTTATTTTCGTAATAAAAATGTATAAATTTACAATAAATTTTTTTAATGTTTAAGCCCATACTTATAAATTTTTTATAAATCCATATATAAATATTTTCTTTTTTTGGTATTGAACAATTCACTATTAATAATTTTTTTTTTGTTTTTAATATAAATTCTTTAATAATGCTCAAACTTTTGTTTAAGTAAGAAATTATAAAAATTACATTTCTGTTATTTAAATTTAAAATATTCATTAAATTATTTTTTATTTTTACATTTAAAAAATCAAACTTTAAATCTAAAAATAAAACTGTATTTTCTTCAAATACATCTAATGAATAAAATATTTTTATTATTTCAAACCAATTATTTCCATTATTATATATACAGTAACTATACTTTTTTTTAAATTTGTTTTTTTTTAAATATTTAAATATAATATTTTTATTTTCTTGAATAAGAAACCAGGAATTTCCAAACAACAAATAATTACATATTTTTTTTTTATTTAATTTATTAGCTAAATTTACTTCAAAAATTCCTTTCATTTAAAATGATTTCACCTAAACGACAAAGTTTATTACTTTATTTTTAATAAAAACCACTTTTTTAACTTTTCTGTTATCAATTATATTTTTAATTATTTTTAGTTTTATTGCCTTATTATATATATCAGATTTCTTAACTACTTTAGATTTAATTACTCCATATTTTTTACCATTTATTTGTACTAAAATTAAATTAAATTTATCATTTAATTTCACATATTTATCTAAATTGGGCCATTTAGAAAAGTCAACATTCTTAATATTTATTTTATTTAATAAATAAAATGATAAATGAGGAGCAAATGGATATAATATTTTTAATAAATTTATAAACACATAAGTAAATAAGTTATAATTTTTTTTATATATTTTTTTTGATTTTTTTAAATAATTGGTAAACTTTATAATAGATGAAATAGCTACATTAAATAAATAATTTTTTATGCATTTAGTTACGTTTATTATAGTTAAGTTAAGAAATTCAATTAACTTGTATTGTAGTTTATCTAATTTTTTAAAGTTTATGTTTTTTTTTCTATAATTAGATATTTTTAAAGTATTAAATATTTCCCAAATTTTGTTTAAAAAACGTGTCATTCCTACTATTCCAGATTCATTCCATTCTACACTTTTTTCTAAAGGAGCTAAAGACATTGTGAATAATCTTAAAGTATCTGCGCCATATTTTTTAATTAATTTGTTTACGTCAACACCATTGTTTTTAGATTTTGACATCTTTATAATTCCATTATAAAATATTTTGTTTTTAACTTTATCTTTTATAGACAAAATTTTATTTTCTTTATTTAAATTTATATGTATATCATTAGGATTTACCCAAACTTTTTTATTGTTTTTATCATAGTAATAATAAGATTTAGACAAAATCATTCCTTGACAAACTAATTCTTTTATTGGTTCTTTTGTATTTACAAGTCCTATACTTCTAAATATTTTATGTATTAATCTTAAATATAATAGATGCATAGTAGCATGTTCTATACCACCTATATATTTGTCCACTTTAAGCCAATAATTAACTGATTTTTTATCCAATATATCTAATTTATAATTATTGCAGGTATATCTATAATAGTACCAAGATGATTCTAAAAAAGTATCTAAAGTATCGGTTTCACGAACCGCATTAATTCCATTATATTTACAATTAACCCATTCATCGTAATATTTTAAATTAAATTTATTTTTATTTTTAGGTAAAACTAATGGCAAATCTTCTTTTTTTAAGGTTTTAATTTTTTTATTAATATAAACTATTGGAATAGGAACCCCCCAATATCTTTGTCTTGAAATACACCAATCTTTTAGTTTATAAAATGTTTTTTTCTTTGAAATTTTGAGTTTTTTTATTTTGTTTTTTAAAATTGAATCATTTTGTATATTTTCTATAAAAACATTATTTTTTACATTTTTATAAATACTTAAATAATCATTAGAAAAATTTTTAAATATTTCAAAATTATTTTTTTTTTTAAAATCAAATAAATTAATATCTATATTTAAATCATTATCCACAGATAAAAAATTTGTATAAATTATTGGAATTAAATTTTTGTTAATTGGATTTATTGCGTATAATTTTATAAATAAAAATTTCATATTAGTTTTTTTAATATCTACATTTTTTTCTTCATATTTTTTTATTAAATTGTATAATTTTAAATTATTTTTTTTTATTAAATTTATTAAAGAATGATCAAATGTTATAAGTATATAATTTAAATTTAAAAGATCTTTTAAATTGTTTAAGTAAACAAAAATATGTTCATTAATTTTTTTTATTTTAAGTTTTATTTCTATTTTTTCAAATTTTCCTATCCAATTTTTTTGTATTTTTAATACTTTTTTTGGCCACATATTAAGATATTTCAAATCATTTAATAAATCTTCAGCATATATTTTTGATTTTACAAACCATTGATGTATTTTTTTATAAGTTATTTTATTGTTACATCTCCAACACATACCATTTATTACTTGTTCATTAGCTAATACTGTGTTGTCATATTCACACCA
This sequence comes from Enterobacteriaceae bacterium entHe1, assembly GCA_050108195.1. Taxonomy (GTDB): domain Bacteria; phylum Pseudomonadota; class Gammaproteobacteria; order Enterobacterales; family Enterobacteriaceae; genus JBNIDL01. The sequence continues at coordinate 276,831 of JBNIDL010000001.1, read as the reverse complement.
ATTAATTGTTGATTTTTTTCTGTATATTAATTTTTTTTTATATAAAATTATAAACAAAAGTTGCTCCCAACGATAATATGACGGATGGCAAGTATTTATTTCTTTAGTCCAATCATAACTATAACCTAATCTTTTTAGTTGTTTTTTCATAAATTTTATGTTTTTATCAGTCCAAATTTTAGGATTTGAGTTGTTTAATATAGACGCATTTTCTGCAGGCAATCCAAAAGCATCCCATCCTATTGGATGTAAAACATTTTTACCTAACATCCTTTGGAATCTAGATATTATATCGCAAGCAGTATAATTTCTTATATGTCCTATATGTAAATTTCCAGAAGGATAAGGAAACATTGGCAAACAATAATACTTTTTTAATTTGCTATTTTTTTTAATTTCAAAAGTTTTATTTATTTTCCAATTTTTTATAGAAAATTTTTCTATTTTATTAAAATTATATTTATTCATTTAATGTTTAAAAAAAATCAGAATCCTATCATTTTAATTATTTTTTTTTCAGTAAATTCCATCAAATTAGCATCTTTTTGGCTATAATGATCATATCCAAATAAATGTAATAATCCATGTACTATTATATGCATATAATATTCAAAAATATAAATTTTGTTATTCAAAGACTCTTTATAAATTACATATGGGCATAAAATTAAATCTCCAAATATGTATTTACTACTTTTGTTTAAACTTTTATTGTAGTGGAAAGATAATATATTTGTAGCATAATTCATTTTTCTATATTTCTTATTTAAATATTTTATTTCTTTTTTTTCTACCATTCTTATTGTAATTTCATAATAATTTGTAAATAAACATAATATTTTTTTTATTTTTTCTTTAATTTTTTTTTTATCAAAAAAAAAATATTTTTTGTTGCAACAAAATTGAAAATTAATTACATTCTTTTTATAAAAAAACATTTCATTTAAATATTATCAAAAAATAAAATAATTAATATTTTATCATTAAACTAAAAATATATTAAATATATATTTATTTTTTTAAAAATGTTATTTTATAGTGGTTAAAGGGCTATGTAGCTCAGTTGGTAAGAGCACAGCACTCATAACGCTGAGGTCACAGGTTCGATTCCTGTCATAGCTATAAAATACGGGGGTGGCGAAATTGGTATACGCACTAGATTTAGATTCTAGCGTCTTTTTGACATACGAGTTCAAATCTCGTCTCCCGTAAAATGTTGGGGTATAGCCAAGAGGAAAGGCAACGGGTTTTGATCCCGTCATTCCCAGGTTCGAATCCTGGTGCCCCAGAAATATATAAAAAAAAATAATATAATGATAACAAAAAGAAAAAATTTTATAATAAATATAATAAAAAACGATATATTAAATAATAAATATAATTATATAAAAACTAGATTCTCTCCGGAACCTAATGGATGTTTACATATAGGACATGTTAAATCTATATGTTTAAATTTTGATATAGCTAAAATATATAATGGAAAATGTAATTTAAGATTCGACGACACAAATCCGGAAAATGAATTGGAAAAATATGTTTATTTAATTAAAAAAGATATAGAATGGCTAGGGTTTTCTTGGTCTGGAGAAATTAAATACACATCAGAGTATTTTGAAAATATATATAAATATGCAATAAAATTAATAAAAAAAAAGTTAGCATATGTGGATAAGCTTCCAAGTGATCAAATAAAAGAAAATAGAGGCAATTTTTTTGTTAAAGGTAAAAATAGCCCATATAGGGAACAAAGTGTAGAAGAAAATCTTAGTTTATTTCATAAAATGAGAGAAGGGTTTTTTAAAGAAGAGGAAGCATGTTTAAGGGCTAAAATAAATATGAAATCTTCTAATTTGTTAATGAGAGATCCTGTAATATATAGAATAAAATTTAAAAAACATTATAGAACAGGTAAAAAATGGTTAATTTATCCAACATATGATTTTTCTCATTGTATATCCGATTCGATAGAAAAAATAAGTCATTCTTTATGTACAACAGAATTTGAAGGAAACAGAAAATTGTACAATTGGATATTAAAAAATCTTGATATAGAACATAAACCTTCACAATATGAAATCTCTAGATTAAATATAAAGAACGTAATAACTTCAAAAAGAAAAATAAACGAAATGATATCAAATAGTGTAGTAGAAGGATGGAATGATCCAAGATTATTTACAATTTCTGGATTAAAAAGAAGAGGGTATACAGCACAATCTATTTTAGAATTTTGTAGAAATGTTGGTATATCAAAAAAATATAGTCTAATTGATAAAAAATATTTCTATTCATGTACAAGAAATTCATTAGATAAAACTTCTAAAAGATTTATGGCAGTAATAAATCCTGTTTTACTAATTATAAAAAATATTCCAGAAAATTATAAAAAAAAAATATATATATTAAAAAATCCAAAAGATCCTAATTTAGGAAAACGTTGCTTAAAAATAAGAAATAAAATATATATTGAAAAATCAGATATAAAAAAATTAAAAAAAAACTATAGTATTAATTCATTAATAGGAAAAAAAATTAAATTAAAGTATTCTTTTTTTATAAAAATAAAAAAAGTAAAAATAAATAATAAAGGAAATATATTAAAAATATTATGTAATTATTATTATAATGAAATTAGAAATATAAAAAAAGAAAAAATAAAAATTATACATTGGGTATCTTTAAAGGATTCTATTAAAGCAAATTTTTTATTTTATAGAAATTTGAAAAAAATAACTACAAATTTACCTATAAAAGAAAAAATTATAAAAAAAACAGGATTTGTAGAAAAATCTATTCTTAAAGAAAAAAAGGAAACATTTCAGTTTGAAAGAATAGGATATTTTTGTATTGAAAAAAAAACAATGAGAACACTAGCTTTTAATAACACGACAAATTTAAAAAAATAAAATTTAATTTTTTAATAATTTTATAATTTCATTTCAACAGTAATTTGTTTTATCCACTTTTTTACTCTTATTTTAGTTAAACTACTTTGTCTATCTTCATCTATAACTAATCCCAAAAATTTATTTTTTTTTATTAAAGATTTTGAAGATAAAAAATTATATCCTTTTGAAGGCCACTCACCAAAAATTAACCCACCTGATTTTTTGATTATGTTAAATAAAATTTTCATTGCATCACAAAAATATTCCGGATAGTCTTCTTGATCTCCACATCCGAATATAGCTACTTTTTTTTCTGAAAATTTTATTTTTTTAAAAACTTTTAAGAAATTTTCCCAATCACTTTGAGGCTCTCCGTAAAACCATGTAGGAATGCCTAAAATTAAATATTTATAATTTTCTAAATCATTTTTTTTACATTTTGATATATCAAATACTTTAGATTTTTTTTTTCCAATAATTTTTTGTATATAAAAAGCGACTTTTTTAGTATTTCCTGTATCACTTCCAAAAAAAATACCTATCATATTCCTTTATAATATTAATTTATATATTAAAATTCAAAAAATAAAAAACTGTTCTAATTAAACAAAATATATTATATATATAAATATTATGATAATCTATATAAAAAATAAAATAATTTAAAAAAAATATGAACAATATAAAGTTAGAATACATAATTAATAAAAAATTAAGATCAGATACAATAGAGGACTATACTTTTAATGGACTCCAAATAGAAGGGAAAAAAAATATAAATAAAATAGTTACAGGAGTTACAGCTTGCCAAAAATTATTAAATGTCGCAGTAAAAAAAAAAGCGGATGCTATTATAGTCCATCATGGTTATTTTTGGAAAAATGAATCAAAAGTAGTTAGAGGTATAAAGAGAAATAGGTTTAAAACGATTTTATCAAATAATATTAATTTATATGCATGGCATTTACCATTAGATTTACATCCTAAATTAGGCAACAACTATCAGCTTGCAAAAATTTTAGAAATAAATATAAAGAATGTTTTAGATAATTTTTTATTTGTTGGAAATTTAAAAGAGAGAACTAATAGGTTTATTTTTAAAAAAAGAATAGAAAAAATTTTTAAAAAAAAAATAATTTATTTTCATTATAATAAAAAGAAAAAAATAAAAAATGTAGCTTTATGCACGGGAGCTGGACAAAATTTATTAAATAAAATAGATGAAAAAAAAATAGATACATTTATTACTGGAGAAGTAGGTGAACAAACAATGCATTTGTCTAAAGAAAAAAAAATAAATTTCTATTCCTTAGGACATCATGATACAGAAATATGGGGAATATTATCTCTTAGTAATTGGCTAAAAAAAAAATTAAAAATTGATGTTGAATTTGTTAATATAAAAAATCCTTTTTAAGGTTAAATAGTACTTATAAAATATGACAAATTTAAATAAATACATCGTATTATCTTCAAATTATTTGAAATATATAGAAAACCTTTATTCTTATTTAAAAAAAAATAATAAAAAAATAAACAAAAAATTATATAATTTTTTAAAAAATATAGATAAAGAGAAAAATTGTAGTAAACAATATTTAAATAAAATAATAAACAATTTTAGAAGATACGGATATTTGTTTTCTGATATAAACCCTATTTTTAAAGAAAAAACAAATTATAAAAAAATATTTAAACTTAAAGAAAATTCAAGCAAATTTTTAAAAAAAAATAAAAATAAGAGTTTACATGAAATTTATAATATTTTGAAAAATATATATTGTAAATCTTTAGGTATCGAATACATGCATTTAATAAAAGAAAATGAAAAAAAATGGATACAAAATAAAATAGAACTATATGACCTGAAAAAAACTTTTTCTTCAAAAGAAAAAAAAAAAATATTATTAAATTTAATATCTTCAGAAACATTAGAAAAATACTTAAATAAAAAATTCATAAATTTAAGAAGATTTTCTTTAGAAGGCGAAGAATCACTAATTTTAGTATTAAATGAAATAATAAAAATAGCTTCAAAAAATAAAATAAAAGAAATTATTATAGGTATGGCCCATAGAGGTAGAGAAAATGTTTTAGTTAACGTTTTAGGAATTAATTTAAAAAGTTTTTTAAACAAATTTTGTCTAACAAATAATGTTGGAATAAAAGATGTTCCATATCATCAAGGATTTTATGTTAAAAAGAAAATAAAAAAAAATAATATTTATATATATCTTTCTTATAATTCTTCTCATTTAGAAAGTATAAGTCCTATAATACTTGGAATAACAAAGTCAAGATTAATAAAATTTAAAAATAAAAAAAAAGCTATTTCTTTAATATTACATGGAGACTCTTCTATAGTTGGGCAAGGTATAGTTCAAGAATCAATTAACTTAGCACAGAAAAAAGAATACAATGTAAATGGTACAATACATATTATCTTAAATAATCAAATAGGATTTACAACAGATAATTTATGTAATATAAAATCAAATATATATTGTAGTAATATAGCTAAAACTATAAACTCTCCTGTTATTCATGTAAATGCTGATGATCCAGAATCTTCTATAATAGCTTCTAGATTAGCTACAAATTTTAAAATAAAATTTAATAAAGACGTATTTATAGATTTAGTAGGTTACAGAAGAAACAGTCATAATGAAATTAATGATAATAACGTTACTCAACCAATGATGTACAAAAAAATTAGAAAACATCCATCAGTTGTAAAAATTTACTCTAAAAAACTAATAAAAAAAAAAATACTAAACTTTAAAGAAGTAAAAATTTTCGAAAATACTTTTTTAAAAAAAATAAAAAACAATAAAAAATTGTCAAAAAGCAAAAATATAAAAAATTTTTTTGGAAAAAATTCCAAAAAAAATTTTTTAAAAAGTTATAATATATCTTTTAATAATTTAACTAAATTAGCTATAAAAATTAATACTATACCAAAATATATAAAATTAGATAAAAAAATAAAAAAAATATATAAAAATAGATTAAATATGGCAAATAATAAATCTTACATAAACTGGAATTTTTCTGAATTATTAGCTTATGGTAATCTAATAAAAAATGGTGTGTCTATAAGATTTTCTGGAGAAGATATAATTCAAGGTACATTCTTTAATAGGCATATTATAGTATATGATAAATATAATGGCAGAGAATATTTTCCATTATCTAAATTAAATAAGAAAAATAAGATTTATATACAAAATTCTATACTTTCTGAATTAGCAACATTAGGCTTTGAATACGGATATTCTATATCTTCTGAGAAAACTTTAGTTATTTGGGAGTCGCAATTCGGAGACTTTTCCAATGTAGCACAAACTATTTTTGATCAATTTATATTTTCAGGTTACGAAAAATGGGGTTTAATCAGCAATTTACTGATATTTCTGCCACATGGACTAGAAGGTATAGGCCCAGATCATTCATCTTCTAGAATTGAAAGACATCTTCAATCATGTGCTAAAAAAAATGTAAATATATATTTTCCTTCTACTCCTTACCAAATGTTTTATATAATAAATAATCAAATTTATAAAAAAAGACCTTCAATAGTAATATCTCCTAAATCAATTTTGTATAGTAAGTTAGAAAAGTTTTATATAAAAGATTTAATTAGATTAACTTTTTCTCCAATAATAAAAGAAAAAGTAAATTTTAAAAATAATATAATAAGAGTAATTTTTTGTTCAGGAAAAATATACTATGAACTTTACTCTAAAAGAAATAAAAAAAATAAAATAACAATAATACGTATAGAGCAAATTTATCCATTTCCTTATAAACAAATAAAAAAAATTTTAAAAAGTTATTTAATGTCTAAAGATTTTGTTTGGTGCCAAGAAGAACCTAAAAATCAAGGAATGTGGAATTATATAAATATGCACTTTTGTAATTTTTTTAATATTAAATTAAAATATTTTGGTAGACCTGTTTCTTCAATCGTTGAAGAAACAAATAAACACAATTACGAAATTCAACAAAATAAAATAATAATGAATGCTTTAAATATAGATTACTTAGAAAAAAATAAATGAAAAAAAACTATAAATATTTAAAAACTTCAAATTTATCTTTTTCTGTTAATAAATATAAAATAACAAAATGGAAAAAAAGAAAAGGAGAATTTATATCAAAAAATGAAGTTTTGTTAGAAATAGAAGCTGACAAATCTATAATAGAAATATCTTCTCCTTATAATGGCGTTTTGGTAAAAATTTATAAGAAAGTAGGTACAATATTGTCAAAAAAAGAAAAACTAGCTTTAATAAAAATTGAAAAAAAAATAGAAAAAAAAAAAAAAATAAAAAAAGAGAAAAGAACAAAAAGGAAAGTAAAAATATCTAATATAAGAAAAGTAATAATGTATAATATGTTGAAAAGTAAAAAAGAAATAGCTTCAGCAACAACTTTTAACGAAGTTAATATGAAAAATTTAATAAATTTAAAAAACAAATATAATTTATCTTATGAATATAAAGTAGGATTTATGCCCTTTTTTATAAAATCAGCAGTTGAAGGATTAAAAGAATACCCTAATATTAACTCATCTATAGAAAAAGACAAAATAGTTTATTATAAATACTTTGATATTAACATAGCTATATCTACTAAAAATGGACTTATAGCACCTATAATAAAGAATGTAGATAAAATGAGTATTGAAGATATAGAAAAATCAATATCTATTCTTATTAAAAAAAGTAAAAAAAATAGAATTTTATTAAAGGATTTAAAAAATGGAAGTTTTACTATATCAAATACTGGAATGTTTAATTCTTTTATGTCTATTCCTATAATAAATTATCCTCAAACAGCTATATTAGGAATACATAGTATAAATAATAAACCTATAGTAATAAAAAAAAAAATAAAGATCATGCCGATAATGTATTTATCGCTATCTTATAATCATTGTTTAATAGACGGAAAAGAAGCAATAAATTTTTTAAATACAATAAAAAATCATCTAGAAAATCCAAAAACATAAAATTATAAATAATATTTTTCAGAAATATCACTTCCTTTAAAATAATATATTAAAGGCCTAGATGTTTCTATTTCTATATTTTCTATTTCTTTATCGTTTATTTTTTCTATATATTTAATTATAGCTCTTATTGAATTACCATGTGCAACTATTAACAAATTTTTTTTATTTTTAATATTTTTAATAACTTTGTTTTTTAAAAAAGGTAAAACTCTTAAAAGAGTGTCTTTTAAACTTTCAGAAAAAGGTAATAATTTTTTGTCGATATTTTTATATTTTATATCATTACCTGGGTATCTGAAATCATCAAATTTAACTTTTGGAGGTACTTCCAAAAAACTTCTTCTTAAAATTCTTATATTTTCTTCACCATATTTTTTGCATAATTTTTTTTTGTTTAATCCTTGAAGTCTTCCATAATGTCTTTCGTTAAGTCTCCAAGATTTTTTTACAGGTATCCAATGCTGATCTAATTCAAGCAAAATATTCCATAAACTATGAATAGCTCTCTTCAAATAAGAAGACAAAGCCAAATCAAAAAACAATCTCTTTCTCTTTAATAACTTACCTACATTTTTGGAATCCATTTTTCCTTTTTTTGTAAGTTTTATATCGCTCCACCCTGTAAATTTATTTTCTAAATTCCATTCACTTTCGCCATGTCTAACTAATACCATATAGTTTTTCATTATTATCCTTTACAAAAAAAATTATTAAAGTAATAAATATAATTTTCTAGAAACATTAACATTATATATTAAATTATATAAAAATTTTTCAAAAAATGTTAAATTTTAAATTTAAAAAAAAAATATAAATTAATGAAGAAAAAAATAATTTCAATGTTCTTTGGTGGAGAATCAAAAGAATATAAAATATCATTAAATTCACTAACAGATATTATAAAAGTAATAAACTACAAAAAATATACTTTAATTCTAATAGAAATTAGTAAAAAGGGTGAATTTATATTCCATAATAAAATAAATTACTTAAAAAATAATTTTTTAGAGAATTCAAAAAAAAATAAATTCTCAAGAAAAAGATTTATGAAAAATATTATTTACTTTATGAAGACGGATATTATATTTCCAATAATACATGGAAATAATGGAGAAAGTGGTGAAATTCAAGGAATATCAAAATTATTAAAAATACCATGTGTAGGATCAAGTTTATTGAGTTCTAGCATTTGTTTTAATAAAGATATAACAAAAATAATATTAAAAAACTTTGGAATATTAGTGTCTCCTTTTTTAATTTTTAACAAAAAAGATAATAAAAAAAAAATACTTGAATATTCTATTAAAAAATTAGGATTTCCACTTATTATAAAACCTAATAATCAAGGTTCTTCAATAGGAGTAAATAAAGCCATAAAAAAAAAAGAACTTAAATTTTCTATTAATCAAGCTTTTAAGTATAGTAATAAAATATTAATAGAAAAATTTATAGACGGAAAAGAAATTGAAGTAGCAATTTTAGGAAATGAAAAAATTAAAGTTAGTTTATGCGGTGAAATAAAAAGAGATAATTTCATCTTTTCTTATAAAAGAAAATATATAAAAAAAAAAAGATATATAATTATCCCAGCAAAAATAAAAAAAAAAATAAACAAAAAAATAAAATTTTTATCTAAAAAAATATATAAAATATTAGAATGTAAAAGTATGGCTAGAATAAGTTTTTTTATAAAAAAAAATAAAATAATATTTAATGAAATTAATACAATACCAGGATTGTATAAAACAAGCATATATTCAAGTTTATGGAAATACAGTGGATTAAAATACAAAAATTTAATAAATAAAATAATAAACTTATCAATAAAAAATGAGAAATAAAAGTATTTTGTATGTGTCAAGCTTAAAAAGTAAAAAAATATTTGTTTGGAAATTAAATACAAACGGAAAACTTAATTTACTACAAATTTTAAACATAAGATATAATATTTATGACATTACTATAAATAACAAAAATAATTTTTTGTATGTAACTACTAGACCTGAGCCTAAATTAGTTATTTTAAAAATAAAGAACAATTTTTGTTTAAGTTTCGTTAAAATATTCAATTTAAAAGATATATCAACTTATATAAAATATTATAATAATAAAATATATTCGGTATCTTATAGATTTAATTCTTTATCAGTATATAATATTTATGACAACAAAATTGAGATGTCTGAATATTTAAATAATTTACCCGGATGCCATTCAATAAAAATTTTAAAAAATTCATTAATTATACCTTGTTTAAAAAGTGATAACATATTTTTTTTTAAAATTAACAAAAAAAACAAATTAGATACAAAAAAATTAAATTTTGTTTCTTTACCTAAAAAATCTGGTCCAAGAAACATAGCTATTCATCCTAATAAAAGTTACATTTATTCTATAAATGAGTTAAAAGGAACTGTTACATTAATAAAAATGGATAAAAAAAAAATTAAAATATTAGACAATTACAATATATATTTTAAAAAAAAATTAAAAGATTGTTGGTCATCTGACATAAAAATTTCAAAAGATGGGAAAAATTTGTATTGTTCTGATAGATTATCTAGTACAATACATATTTTTAATATTTTAAAAAAAGGTAAACTAAAATTAATAAAAATATTTAAAACAGAAAAAACACCTAAAAATTTTGTTATAGATAAAACAAATAAGTTTATAATAGTTATAGGTCAAAAATCTAATTTTATATCAGTTTATAAAAAAAGAAATAATAACATTTTCTTAAAAAGTAGAAATTTTACTGGAATAGAACCAGTTTGGATAAAAATTATAAATAAAAAATTTTAAAAGAAAAAATTACTTGAAATTTTTAAAGAGAATTCAACTATTTTTATAATATGAACTAATTCTTCTTCAGATATTATATATGGTGGAATAATGTATATTATTTTATTTAGTGGACGAAGCCATATTCCATTTTTTATAAAAAATTTTTGTATGTTATTTAAATTTATTTTGTATATAGTCTCTACTACACCTATAGCACCTAATATTCTAACATCACGTACTATAGGATGATATATCAAAGGTTTTAATTTATTTTTAAATATAAAATTTATTTTATTAATGTTTTTTTTCCAGTCTTTTTTTTCTAAAATTCTTATACTTTTATATGCAGCTGTACATGCTAAAGGATTCCCCATAAAAGTAGGGCCATGCATAAATTTACCTATATTTCCAAAACTAATAACATCTGCTATATTTCTAGTAGTGAGTGCTGCTGATAATGTAATTGTACCACCTGTCAATGCTTTTCCTAAACATAGGATATCAGGAACTATTTTGCTATGTAAAAAAGCAAACAACTTGCCAGTTCTTCCAAATCCAGTGGCTATTTCGTCGGCAATTAACAAAACATTATAGTAATCGCATAATTTTCTTATAATACTTAAATATTTAGGATGATAAAAATTCATACCTCCAACTGATTGAACTATAGGCTCTATTATTACTGCAGACAACTTTTTATGATGTTTTTCAAAAACTTTTACGAGATTTTTTTCATCATTTTTATCCCAGTGATCATTTATATTTTTTTTTAAAATATCAAAAAAATAATTTTTTGATAAGTAATCACCATAAATACTATGCATAGAATTTATAGGATCACAAACAGATATTGCTCCAAATGTATCTCCATGATAACTTCTTTTAAATGACAAAAATTTATTTTTTTTGTAACCCAATGACTTCCAATATTGAATTGACATCTTAATTGAAACTTCTATTGCTACCGATCCAGAATCAGCTAAAAAAACACAATCTAAATTTTTTGGAGTTATTTCTATTAATTTTTTACATAAATTTATAGCTGGTAAATGTGTTATTCCACCAAACATAATATGATTTATATTTTTTATTTGATTAATTAAAGCTTTATTTATTTCAGGATTATTATAACCATGTATTGCAGTCCACCAAGAAGACATACCATCAATTATTTCTTTGCCATTTTTTAATTTAATTTTACATTTATTAGCAGAAATTACATATTGATTATAAAATGGATTCGTAATTGAATCATAAGGATGCCATATGTGTTTTCTATCAAAAAAAATATCTTTATCGTTCATTAACCACCCACTATATTTATATTAATATAATATATAATATAATTAAATAATAAAAATTTATAAAGGATTCAAACAATATGAAAAAAAATAAAAAATGGAATTTAGAAGAAGTAAAAAAGATTTTTGATACACCTTTTTTAAATTTAATATATAAAGCCCAAAAAATACATAGAAAAAACTTTAAACCTAACGAAATACAATTGAGTAGTTTAATTTCTATAAAAACAGGTATGTGTCCAGAAGATTGTAAATATTGCCCGCAAAGCGCCAGAAGTAAATCTAAAATAAAAAAAGAAAAATTAATGAATCTAAAAAATATTATAAAATATGCCAAAAAAGCTAAAAATTCCGGTGTAACAAGATTTTGTATGGGAGCGGCTTGGAGGAATCCTAAAGAAAAAGATATTCCAAAAATAGAAAAAATAATAAAAAACGTAAAATCAATAGGATTAGAGACATGCATGACTTTAGGGATGTTAAATAAAAAACAAGCTGAAAAATTATGCAAAGCTGGATTAGACTACTATAACCATAATATAGATACTTCTCCAAAATTCTATAAAAATATAATTTCTACTAGAAATTATAAAGACAGACTAAAAACTATAGATAATGTTAGAAAATCAGGAATAAAAGTTTGCTCTGGAGGTATAATAGGATTAGGTGAGGATCTAAATGATCGTTGTGAAATGTTAATTCAATTAGCAAATTTGGATAAACAACCAGAAAGTGTTCCAATAAATATGTTAGTTAAAGTAAAAGGAACAAAATTAGAAAATGAAAAATCTATAGTAGATATTTTTGATTTTATTCGTATAATTGCTACAGCTAGAATAATGATGCCTAAATCGTATATTAGATTATCTGCTGGAAGAGAAGAAATGAATGAACAATCACAGGTATTGTGTTTTATTGCTGGAGCAAATTCTATTTTTTACGGATGTAAATTATTAACAACAAAAAATGTTAAAGAAAAAAAAGATAATATATTATTTAAAAAACTAGGAATAAAAACAAATTTAAAAAAAACAAAAGTTGAAGAAAACAAAAAAAATGAAATCAAATATTATGATGCCTCATAAAAATAGAAATTTTATTTATAAAATAAAAAAGAAAATAAAAGAAAGAAAAATATCTTTAAACTATAGAAAAAGAAAATCTATATTAAATGGAGATTTCAAAATAATAAAATATAAAGGAAAAAAATATTTAAATTTTTCCACTAATAATTATTTAGGTTTGTCAAGAAACCTTAAAATAATCAATTATTCTAAAAAATATTTAATTAAATATGGAATTGGATCATGCAGTTCTACACACATAGTTGGATATAATCCATTACAAAAAAAAATAGAAAAATATTTAGCAAAATGGTTCAATTATTCAAAAGCCATATTGTTTAATTCTGGGTTTGATGCAAATCAGTCTGTAATAGAAACATTATTTAATTTTAAAAATTTTTGCATAATTGCAGATAAATTAAGTCATGCTTCTTTATTACATACAGCATTAAAAATAAAATCTAAGTTAATTAGATTCAACCATAACGATTTAATAAAATTAGACAAAATATCTAAAAAAATAAACTTAAACAAACTAATAGTAACAGAAGGAATATTTAGTATGGATGGTGACATAGCGCCTTTAAATAAAATAAGAGAGATATCAATAAGAAACAATTCTCTATTATTAATAGATGACGCACATGGATTCGGTGTAGTGGGTAAAGAAGGTAAAGGTTATACCGAAAAATTAAAATGTCACCCAGATTTGTTGATACTAACTTTTAGCAAAGCTTTAGGAACATCAGGTGGTGCAGTTTTATGTAATGAAACAATAGCAAATTATTTAATACAATTTTCATCAAAATTAATTTATAGTACTTCTATTCCTACTTTTCAATTAGCTAGTATATATAAATCTATAAGAGAAATAAAAAAAAGTGTAAAATTGAGAAAAAATTTATCAAAAAACATAAAAATATTTAAAAAGGGAATAGAAAATATAGGAATAAATTCAATTAATAAAGAAAGTCACATACAATCTATAATTATTGGTGATAATAAAAAAACAATTAAATTGACTAAATTCTTAAAAAAAAACGGAATTTGGATAAATGCTATCTGCCCTCCAACTGTTCCTATCAATACGTCAAGAATAAGAATAACATTGACATCTATGCATAGCAAAAGTGATATTGAAATACTATTAAATATTTTAAAACATGCAAAAGATAAAAAATACTTCAGTTAATTATAAACTAAAAATTGCGAAGTCTTTCGATAAAGAAGTTATTAACTATAACAAATACGCTCATTTTCAGAAAAAGTGCGGAATGGAATTATGCAAAATAATTGGAAAAATATCTAAAAAGAAAGTATTAGACGCTGGATGTGGAACTGGTATTTTTAGCAGATATTGGAAAAATAAAAAAAATTTTGTAGTAGCATTAGATATATCTTTATCTATGATAAAATATGCAAAAAATAAAAATTCAGCTAATTTATACATATTAGGAGATATAGAAAATATTTCTTTCAAAAATATGAAATTTGATATCATTTTTAGTAATCTTGCAGTTCAATGGTGCAAAAATTTATCTAAAGTAATATCAAACTTTTTTGAATTTATAAATCCTGGAGGAATAATAGCTATTTCAACATTGATTGAAGGAAGTTTAATAGAGTTAAAAGAAGCATGGAGTAAAATAGATAATTATAATCATATAAATTCTTTGTTAAGTTATGATGAAGTCAAAAACATATTTAAACTTTACAATAATTTTATTTTTATAAACAAAATAAAAACTATATATTATAAAAATATTTTTGATTTATTTTTTTCTATAAAAAAAATAGGAGCGAATTATCTATATGGAAACTCTTATAAAGGATTGACTACAAAAAGAAAAATAAATAAATTAGAATTAAATTGGAAAAAGAACAATAGCAAATTTCCTATAAGCTACAATATAATATATGGTATATTATTTAAATGAAAAAAGTAATATTCATAACAGGCACTGATACAAATGTTGGAAAAACTTTAATATCTTGTGCTATATTAAATAAAATTGCAAAAGGGGAGCATAAAGTTATAGGTTGCAAGCCAATTTCTACTGGAATAAACAAAAATGGAAAAAATAAGGATGTTGTAAATCTTTTAAAATTTAGTAATTTAAAACTAAAATATCATCAAATAAACTCTTTTTCTTTTAAAAATCCTACATCTCCAAATATTGCTTCTTTTATTGAAAAAAAAGAAGTTATGCTAAATGAAATAATATACAAAATAAAAAAATTAAAAAAAATTTCAGATTTTCTAATAATAGAAGGAATTGGAGGTTGGAAAACACCAATAAATAACAATCAATATTGTTACGATATAATTTTTAGTAAAAGAATGTCAGTAATATTAGTTGTAGGAATAAAAGTAGGATGTATAAATCATACTTTACTAACAATAGATTCGATGATAAATTTAAAAAAAAAAATTACTGGATGGATAGCAAATTTTGTAGATAAAAAAATGAAATATAAATTAGATTATTTAAAAACTTTAAAAAAAAAAATAGACTTTCCTTGTATTGGAATAATTCCTTATATTAAAAATAAAAAAATTGAAAATATATCTAAATATATAAAAATAAAAAGTATAATTTAAAAAATTATTTTTTTTTTCTTTAAATAATAACAAAAATTATCAAATCCTCCTATATGTTTATTATTTATGAAAATCTGAGGAAAAGTGTAAATGTTTTTATCTATATAATCAAATAAACTTTTTTTTTTTATATTTTTTTTTATAATATCAACATACTTATATAAAAAATTAATATTTTTAGAACATATATTTCTAGCTAATTTTTTAGCTTTAATGCAATAAATGCAATTAGGTATACCAAATATTAAAATAAACATAGAATTTTTTAAAAAATATTTAAAAAATAAAAAAATTATTTGTTCCTAAAAATTATTCTTCCCCTATTTTTATCATAAGGTGTCAATTCTACTGTAACTGAATCGCCAGTTAAAATTCTAATATAATTTTTTCTTATTTTACCAGAAATATAAGCAAGTATTATATTATTATTTTCTAATTTTACTTTAAACGTTGTATTTGGTAATGTTTCAATAACTATACCTTTAGCTTCTATATTTTTTTTTAACATTTAACACCTACTTTATTTGATTAATAAAATACTAAATATGTTTTAATATTTATTCTTTTGTAATACAATATATTATTATATATTTAACTTAGCAGAAGTAATTATAATAAATTAATTTATGATAAATATAAAATTTTTAAAGTCTAATATAAAATTAATATCTAAAAAATTAAATAAAAGAAACTTTTTATTAGATATAAAAAAATTTAGAGAAATAGAAAAAAAAAACAGAAAATTACAAATAAAATTAGAAAAACTGCAATCAATTAGAAATATTAAGTCAAAGTTATTTTTAAAAAAAAAAGAAATTAAAGAAGATTTAACTTTTTTAAAAAAAAAAGTTGTAAAAATAAACAAAATAATAAAAATAATCAAAAAAAAGCTAAATTTAGAAAAAAAAAAGTTAAAAAAATATTTGTTTTCTTTACCAAATATTCCAGATGATAATGTTCCTATTGGTAACTCAAGAAAAGATAATGTAGAAATTTACAAATTCAAAGTTAAAAAAAAAAATTGTTCAAAGTTAAATCATATGGATATTTGTAAAAATACAGGGGATCTTAGAATAGATGATGCTATAAAAATTTCTGGAAAAAACTTTTTAGTAATGAAAGGAAACCTTGCTAAATTACAAAGATCTCTAATTCAATTCATGTTAGATATACATACAGAAAAACATGGTTATAAAGAATACTATCTTCCATATATAGTTAAAAAAAAGTCATTATATGGAACTGGACAACTTCCTAATTTTAATAACAATCTATTTAGTATAACAGACAAAAGAAATAATGATTTAAATCATTATTTAATTCCAACAGCAGAAGTCCCTTTAGTAAATCTTATGAGAGATATAATTATTGAAGAAAAATTATTGCCAATAAAAATGGTTGCACATAGTCCATGTTTTAGATATGAATCAAAAAACTATGGTAAAAAAAACAGTGGATTAATAAGAACAAATCAATTTGAAAAAGTAGAAATTGTTCAAATAGTACATCCTGAAAAATCTATGAAAGCATTAGAAGAAATTACAAAACATGCAGAAAATATACTAAAATTACTAAAACTACCTTATAGAAAAACTCTTTTATGCACTGGAGAAATGAGCTTTTCTTCCTGTAAAACATATGATTTAGAAGTTTGGCTTCCTGCATCTAATATGTATTGTGAAGTATCCTCATGTTCTAATACATCTGATTTTCAAACTAGAAGAATTTTAGCAAAATTTAAAAATTCGAAAAATAAAAAATCAGAATTTTTGCATGCAGTAAATGGATCTGGATTAGCTATAAGCAGAGTAATAATAGCAATATTAGAAAATTATCAAACAAAAAATAAAATAAAAGTACCTTCTGTATTATTACCATATATGAAATCTAATAAAATAAATATATAAAAATTTAATAAATGAAAAAAATAAATAGAGTATTTAATTTTAGCCCTGGTCCTTCTACTTTACCATTAGAAATTTTATATAAGATAAAAAAAGATCTATATAACTGGAACAATTTAGGATGTTCAATTATGGAAATAAGTCATAGAAATAAAAATTTCTTAAAAATCGCCTCAGAGTTAAAAAATTTTTTGATAGAAATAATTAAAGTACCAAAAACTTATGAAATTTTGTTTTTGCATGGAGGAGCTAGAGCTCAATTTTCAGCTATACCTATGAATTTGTTAAATAGGAATAATTGCGCTGACTATATAAATAGTGGATATTGGTCATTACAAGCTATAAATGAAGCGAAAAAGTATTGCAATATAAATATATCAGACGTAATTTATAAAAACAATTTAGGAAAGGTATCAGTAAAAAAAATGAAATATTGGAATATATCACCAAATACATCTTATATTCATTATTGTTTAAATGAAACAGCTAATGGTATTTCAATATATGAAAAACCAAATTTTTTAAAAAATATCATAGTAGCGGATTTGTCTTCTATTATACTTTCAAAAAATATAAAAGTTAAATATTTTGATGTAATATATGCTTGTTCTCAAAAAAATATAGGTATACCAGGATTTACTTTAGTTATTATAAAAAAAAAAATAATAAAAAATAAAAAAAATGTACCTTCTTTTTTAAGTTACCATTGCATATCCAGAAATAATTCTCTATTTAACACACCTTCTACATTTTCTTGGTATGTAGCTTGGCTTATATGTAAATGGATAAAAAAAAAAGGTGGTATAAAAAAAATACAAAAAGTAAATAAAAAAAAAGCAAAACTTATATACGATGTTATAGATAAAAATAAAATTTATATAAATGATATAAGCACTGAAAATAGATCATTAACTAATATAGTTTTTAAAATTAAAAATAAAAATTTAGAAAAAAAATTTTTTATTGAATCTAAGAACAATGGATTTTATTTTTTAAATGGACATAAAGCTATAGGAGGTATTAGAATTTCATTATATAATGCTATGACAATTAAAGGCGCAAAAAAAATTTCTAAATTTATGGACGAATTTGCAAAAGTTTATATTAATTTTTGATAAGATAAATTTATGAAAGATATTAGAATAAAACCTGTAAAAAAATTTAAAGGAATAATTCAGATACACAGCTCTAAGAGTTTAACGATAAGGGCTTTACTTATAGCTTCTATGGCAATTGGAAATACTAAAATATTAAATTTTCATTACTGTGAAGATGTTTTTTACGTACTTAAAGCATTAAAAAAAATTGGAATTAATTTTTTTTTATCTAAAAATAAAAAAATTTGTTTAATTTTAGGAAAAGGAAATGGACCTAAATGTAATTCTCATAAATTGTTTTTAGGAAATTCAGGTCTTGGAGTAAGATTATTAATAAGTATGTTGTGTATAAATACAAATAATGTAATAGTAGACTCGAAAAAAGAAATGAGAAAAAGACCTATATTTGATTTAGTGAATTCTTTAAAAAAAAGTGGTTCAAAAATTAAATTTTTATCTAAAAGTAAAAATTTACCAATAAAAATATTTGGAAAATGCAATGGAGGTAAAATTGAAGTAAATTCTTCGATTTCTAGCCAATTTTTAAGTTCTTTGTTAATATCGTTGCCATTATTTCCGAAAAGGAGTTACATAATAAATAAGAAAATAACATCTTCTTCATACATTAAAATGACAATTAATTTAATGAAAATATTTGGTGTAACAGTAAAAAATTATAAATATAAATATTTCGAAATTTTAGGACGTAATAAATATACTTCTCCTGGAAATTTAATTTTAGATGGCGATATATCTAATGCTTCCTATTTTTTATCTGCCGGTGCTATAAAAGGAAAAGTTAGAGTTTACGGAATAAATAATTTAAATACACAAGGAGAAACTAAATTTATAAACTATTTAGAAAATATGGGTATAAACGTAAAATATGGATTAAATTATATAGAATGTAGAAAAAGTAAAATAAAAAAAGTTAATATAAATGCTAAAGATATTCCTGATTCTTCTATAACTTTATCAATTCTTTCTTTGTTTTCTACAGAAAATAAAGTAACTTTAGTAAAAAATACACATGTATGGAAAAAAAAGGAATCAAACAGATTATTATCAGTATGCAATGAGTTAAAAAAAATTGGGGTGAAAATAAAATTAAAAAAAAATAATTTATATATTTATCCTTTAGACAAATTAAATAGAAATATAAGTATAAATACATATAATGATCATAGAATAGCAATGTGTTTTTCTTTAATTTCTCTATTTAAAGTTTGTGTAAATATTAAAAATTACATATGTGTAAATAAAACATTTCCAAATTTTTTTAAATTATTTTTTAAATTATGCAAATAGATGTTAATTCAATTCCGATAATTACAATAGATGGATATAGTGCTTCTGGCAAAGGTACTTTGTGTAAAAAATTGAATGATATATTAAATTGGAATATATTATATTCAGGGAATATATATAGAGTACTAGCATTAAAACTATTAGGAAAATCTTTTTTGAAGCTTAATATAGAAGAAATATTAAATTTAATTAAAAAATTAATAATTAAATTTGAAAGAAAAGAAAAATTTATAAAAACTGTTTGCAATGGAAGAGATTTAACCAAAGATATTCAAAAAGAAGATGTAGTTATGTTAGCTTCTAAAATATCATGTATAAAAGAAGTAAGAGACAGTTTATTAATTTATCAAAGAAAATTTTTAAATCCTCCTGGATTGATAGCTGAGGGAAGAGATTTAGGTACAGTAGTATTTCCTAATGCTTCAATAAAAATATTTTTAAATACTTCTTTAAAAAAAAGAGCTAAAAGAAGAAAAAAACAACTTAAATTCTTTGGAATTAACGAAGATTTAAAAAAAATACTAAAAAATATGAAGGAAAGAGACGAAATTGATAAAAAAAGAAATTTTTCTCCAACTAAGCCGGCTAAAGATGCTTTAATATTTGATTCTGGAAAGTTGAAAGTTAATAAAATAATTGAAAGAATTATTTTTCATATGAAAAATATTATTAATGTATAATTTACATATTTTTTTTCATTTGCAAAATATTTTTATAAACAATATAATATATTTAAATTAATTAATAAAAAATTAAAATTTACAGAATGAAAGAATCTTTTCTAGATTTATTCAAAAAATTTATAAAAAAATCAAAAATGTATCCTGGATCAATTATAAAGGGTAAAGTTATATCTATTAACAAAGATATAGTAACTATAGATTCTGGATTAAAATCAGAATCATATATTCCATTAAATCAATTTTACGATAAAAATGGTAATTTAGAAATAAATGTTGGAGATAAAGTAGATCTATTTTTAGACAGTATTGAAGACGGATTTGGAGAAACTCTCTTATCTAGAGAAAAAGCGAAAAAACAAGAGTTATGGAAAACGTTAAATAATTCTTATAAAGATAATACCACTGTTACAGGTACTATAAACGGTAAAGTTAAAGGTGGGTTTACTGTAGAAATAAATGGTATAAGAGCTTTTTTGCCAGGATCACTAGTAGATGTAAAACCTATTAAAGACTCCAATTTTTTAGAAGGCAAAGAATTAGAATTTAAAGTTATAAAAATAGATCAACAAAGAAATAATATAGTAGTATCTAGAAAAGCTGTAATAGAAGTAGTAAATGAAGATGAAAGAAATAAGTTGTATGAAAGTTTGTACGATGGAAATTGTATAAGTGGAATAGTAAAAAATATAACCGATTACGGAGCATTTATAGATTTAGGAGGTGTAGATGGATTATTGCATATTACTGATATAACTTGGAGAAGAATTAAACATCCTAATGAAATATTAAGTATAGGAGACGAAATAAAAGTTAAAATAATTAAATTTGATAAATCAACAAATAGAGTTTCTCTAGGCCTTAAACAATTAAGCGAAGATCCTTGGTCAAAAATAAACGAAAAATATTCTATAGGAATGAAAGTAAAAGGAAGAGTTACAAATATAACAGATTACGGTTGCTTCGTTGAAATAACCGATGGAATAGAAGGATTAGTACACATATCTGAAATGGATTGGACTGATAAGAATGTAGTATCTTCTGAAAAAGTAAGAATAAATGAAATAGTTAAAGTAATGATACTTAATATAGATAAATCTCGCAGAAGAATATCTTTAGGAATAAAACAATGTTTTTCAAATCCATGGGAAAAGTTTAATAAAAAATACAATATAGGAGATGAAATAGAAGGGTCAATAAAATCTATTACTGATTTCGGTATATTTATTAAATTAGACTATAATTTAACAGGATTAATACATATATCAGATATATCTTGGGCTAACTATAACGAAAAAACTTTTTTAAAAAATTACAAAAAAGGATGTAAATTAAAATCAATAATATTGCAAATAGACATTGAAAAAGAAAGAATATCTTTAGGACTAAAACAATTATCTCCTGACAGTATAGAAAAATATGAAAAAATTAAAAGAGAAGGGAATATTTTGGACAGACATATAATTAAAATTAATAAATTAGAAAATATTGCATACGTAAATTTAGATGAAGAATTTTTAGGAATAATTAACTTAAATGATAAAGAAAAAAAATATATAAAAAAAAATAATATAAAATTAAAAGAAAAAAAACATATAAAAGTAAAAATAATAGATTTAGATAAAAAACTAAGAACTATATATTTATCAAGCATAATAGAAGAAAAGAATAAACCTATAAATGTAATGAAAGAAGCTTTCAAATCAGCTTCTTTAAAAGAATAAAAAATTTATGATTTTAAATTTCCTAAATAATTTGGGAAAGGAGTTACATCTCTTATATCATTTATACCAGTAATAAACATTAACAATCTTTCAAAACCTATACCAAAACCTGAATGAACAATTGTTCCGTACTTTCTTAAATCTAAATATAGATTATAATTTGAACCATTAATATTCATTAGTTTCATATTTTCTTTTAGTTTATCTAATCTCTCTTCTCTTTGAGAACCTCCTATCAATTCTCCTATTTTAGGAAAAATAAAGTCCATACCAGAAACAGTTTTTCCGTCATTATTTACTCTCATATAAAAAGGTTTTTTGTTTCTCGGAAAATTTTTTATTATTAGTGGAATATTTTTATTTTTTTCTAATAAAAACTTTTCATGTTCATATGATAAATCGTCTCCATATTCTATTTCTTTTGAAAAAAGATTTTTTGACTTATATAAAATTTTTATTGCCTCATCATAATTTAGTATAATAAATTTGTTACTTAAACAGTAATTCAATCTTTCAACTAAACCATTATCTATTTTTTTGCATAAAAAATATATATCTTCTTTACAATTTTTTAAAATATCTAAAATTATATTTTTTATCATTAACTCAGCGAAATTTATTATGTTATCCAAATTTTTAAAAGCATATTCTAGTTCAAACATCCAAAATTCAGCTAAATGCCTTTTAGTATGTGATTTTTCTGCTCTAAAAACTGGACCAAAAGAATAAACCTTAGATAAAGAACAAACATAATTTTCTAAATTTAATTGATTAGAAACTGTTAAATATGCTAATTTTTTAAAAAACATAAAATCTTCAGTTTTACCGTTACTAAAAGACAGTTTAAACATTTTACCGACTCCTTCACCTTCTGAGTTTACCGAGGTAACAATAGGCATTGTAATGCAAAAAAAATTATTTTTATTCATAAATTTATGAATACTATAAATTAAAAAACTTCTAACTCTAAATATAGAAGACATTATATTAGTTCTAACACTTAGATGTGGGTATTTTCTAAGAAATTTAAAACTATGTTTTTTCAAAGATATAGGATAAGATTCTGGATTTTCTACAAATCCTAATATTTTTATACTTCTAGCATATATTTCATATT
Organism: Enterobacteriaceae bacterium entHe1; assembly: GCA_050108195.1. Taxonomy (GTDB): domain Bacteria; phylum Pseudomonadota; class Gammaproteobacteria; order Enterobacterales; family Enterobacteriaceae; genus JBNIDL01. The sequence continues at coordinate 253,339 of JBNIDL010000001.1, read as the reverse complement.
TTTGATTACTGTTCAAAGATTTTCTTAAATTTCCAATAACTGAAATGGAACATCCAGTTGATATTTTTAGTATTTCTTTATTATAATTTTTTATTTTATTAAAAACTACCACTTGCATATTTTCACTGCAAGATCCGTCATAAATGCGAATAAAAGATACACCAGACTTAAAAGAACTTCTACTACGTACCCAACAATTTATCTTTAACAAACATTTTTTTAATAAAATCTTGTTGTTATTTGTAATAATGTCTAATATTGATAACGTTTTCATAAAATTAATTATTTTATATTAAATATTTTTTTAATGTAAATTAAAAATGATTTGTCACAACATACAATTTTGTCAAAACTATCAGAAATTTTTGCTACAGGCATATCATTACATTTTATTACTTTTATAACAATATTTAGAGGTTTTACATTAGGTATATCACAAGTTAAATTAGTTCCTATAGCAAATAATAAATTTATTTTATTAAAATACTTTAAATATATAAACAACGATTTTTTAAAATTTAAATTATTGGAAAATACTAAAATTTTATTAGATGTTTTAATGTTAAATTTTTTATAATGTGAAATTATTTTATTAGCCCAAACTATTGGATCTCCTGAATCATTTCTAACCCCGTTATAAAGTCTAGATAAATTAAAATCAAAATCCTTCAAAAATACATCCGTGTTTATACAATCTGTTAGTGCTATATTAATATTTTTTGGATATTCTTTTAACCACTTATATAAAGCTATTTTTTGACTAATAACAATGTTATTTACAATTTGTTGATGAACTTGATACCATTCATGAGACTGAGTACCTAAACAAGGTATGTTATTAATTTCAGATAATTTTAAATTACTAGTTCCAATGAAATTAGGAAATTTTTTTGTTAAAAAACTGACTATTTTATAATGTGACTTTTTAGAAAATCTGCGTCTTGTTCCGAAATCAACAATATAAAATTTTGAAATATTAAATTTTTTGCTAAAGTAATAGAAATTTTTTATTTTTTTGTTTAAATTATCTATAATAAATTTAGTCTTAATATTAGGATATCTGTCATTTAAAATAATTTCACTTATTATAGATAACAAAGGAGTTTCCCATAAGATAACATTACACCACAATCCTTCTATTTCAATATATAACTTTCTATTTTTATTATAAATAACAACATCTTTAGTGTTATAACTAAATCTATAAAGCCAATTTAAATAGTCTATTTTAAAAAAAGAAAATTTTTGTAAAAAATAAAATTCCTTTATAGTTAACCTTACATTTTCCATCATTTTTATTTGCTCTAAAATAGAATTACTATATTTTCCAAAGTTGTTTTCATCCCTAGAGTAGAATTTCATTTTTACTTTTATTTTTTTATAGTTGTGAAATATAGCTTGTTGCATACAAAATTTATATATATCATTATCTAAAATGGAAGTTATTATTTGATTATTATTAATAGAATTATTATAGTACATATCTTTTTATTATATATTTAATTAAAATCTTATAATGTTTATTTTGTATTAGTTAATTTCTTAATCTAGGTGTTTTAAGTTGAGTGCGTATTGATTTAGATAATTCGTCTAAAGCTATTTGATCTGGATGATTTTTAGAAAATTCATAATTTAATTGAACTTCTGCTAAATAAGTATGAATAGGCTTTCCATCTTCGTCTTCCATTACAACATGATACCATGGTGAAAATCTAAGTTTTTCGTCATACTCTATTTCTTCACAATAAGGCCTTTCAAGAGAATACTCTGGATCTACATCTATAATTACACCTAAGTACCCAAACAAACTGTGTCTCACTTGTTGGCCTATACTAAATTTGCTAAAAACCATAAAGTTACCTTTAAGTTAAATTTAAATAAAATAATTTAAAATTATAAACATAATTTCAATTTTGGCAATCCAGCAATCTTTGTAGCTTGATTCATCGGTCCCATTGGAAACATTTTAAACAAAACAATACTTCCATTAAATTCTTTCTTATATATTTTTTTCATTATTTTTGCTATAACCCTTAAGGACGGTGGTACTTTATTTATTAAATAAAATTTTCTTATAAAATAAATCACAAACCAATGTTTCTTAGTAAGATGAATTTTTTCACAATTAGCTAAAACTTTAGCTATAGATTTATTCCATTTATAAAAATCTATTAAATATCCGCTTTCATTAAATAATTTATTTTCACATTTTAGATTATTCTTCATTAGAATTTCTAAATATAGTTGATAAGCTAAGTATATTAATAAATATATTATACAAAGATACGTATATATTTACAGTAGCTAAAATGTAATTTTTTTCTCCACCATTTAATATATCATTAGTTTCTAACATAATAGCACCAGTTGAAAAAATTATTGACATAATACTTATAACTATTGATATAGCAGGTATATTCAAAAAAAATCTAGCAATAGACATTATTAATATAGATATAAAACAAGACATTAAAATTCCGTGTAAGAAGGAAATTGACCTTTTTGTTGTAAAAACATAAATAGAACAAGAAAAGAAAATAATAGCTGTACTTATTAAAGATAAGATTAAAACATACTTTAACTCATTCGATAAAAATAAACTAATAAATGAACTGGAAGAATATCCAATAAATCCAGTAAACAAAAAAACAGCAATTATTCCTAACTCATTGTTTGAATATTTATTTATTAAAAAAAGTAAGCCGTAAAAAAATATAAAAGTTAACACAAATCCTGGAGTAGGAAGATTAAAAAATATACTGATAATAGAAGTTAAAACTGAAAATGATAAAGTAAGAGATAACAAAAAATATGTGTTTTTAAGGACAAAATGAGAATCAATTATAGAGTTCTCATTAGTTTGTATATTAGTAAATTTATTCATAATAATCCTCATAAAAAAAATAATAAGAATATATTTTATAATTATAAAATAAATATTTAAAAATTAAAATATAATTACAATTAATCTTTACACGAAATGTTATATTAAATATACTTAAAAATACTGGAGGAGTGGCCGAGTGGATTAAGGCACTGGTTTTGAAAACCAGCAACGTTTTTTTAATGTTCTAGAGTTCGAATCTCTACTCCTCCTAAGTATAATAAATTAAATTATTAAATGTTATTTTAATGAAATGTTTAATTTACCGACATTTGTAACTTTGTTTAGATTTTTTTTAACTCCTATTTTTGTAATTACTTTTTACTTAAAAAAAAAAATTTGTCTTTATATATTTTTTTTTGCGTCAATAACAGATTTTTTAGATGGGCTAATAGCAAGAAAATTTAACAAATGTACTAAAATTGGAGAGTTACTTGATTTACTTGCGGACAAAATAATTATATTTACAGGTTATTTGTTAATTATTGAAAAATTTAGTTCTTATTTAATAACTTTGCCAGTTATATTTATGATTTGTAGAGAATTAATTGTTACAACTTTAAGAGAATATTGTGCTAAAACTAATATTAGAACTAAACTTTCATCTGTTTTAGGTAAAATAAAAACAGTGTTTCAAATGGTTAGTATATTGATATTACTAAACAATAATATAAAATTTAATAAAATAGGATTTATTTTATTGTATATTTCTATGTTATTTTCCACTATATCAGCAATTATATATTTTATTAAATTTAAAAAAATTAAATATTTCATTTACTGTAAAATAACTAAATAAATTATTTATTTTGCGGGAATAGCTCAGCAGGAAGAGCGCAACCTTGCCAAGGTTGAGGTCACGAGTTCGAATCTCGTTTCCCGCTGTTTTAATTGTCGACGCGTTGACAGAATGGATAATGTGACGGACTGCAAATCCGGATATCCCGGTTCAATTCCGGGGCGCGTCTAAAAGCCCGGGTGGTGGAATTTGGTATACACAAGGGACTTAAAATCCCTCGACTTTTAGTCATACGAGTTCAAGTCTCGTCCCGGGTATTATTAACTTTATTCGTTTAATCAGAAAATTAAGAGAATTATTTTCAACTTTTTTTTTATTTTTATTAAAAAATTATTAAAAATATTATTTAATTTTTTTATAAAGTAAAAAATATTTTTAGTAAAATTACATTTATTAATTAAGACATTTTTTTTATTTTTTATTTTTAAAGAGTTTTTAATTTTTTTTAATGAACGTTTAAATTTATTATTTATATTTTTTTTATCTATTTTATTAAATTTATAAGAATTAAATTCCGAACTATGAAATTTAGGAAGCAAATAACTGTCTATAAAATATTTTTCTCCTTTTTTTACTCTTATCACTGTATAATGAGGAGTTTGTATTCTATCACTAGGAACAATCACTGTTTTCACTCCACCTTGTCTTTTCTCTATGGCGTTAATTGTATCTCTTTTTTCGTTTAATAAATAAGAAGCTATTTGTACTGGTACTATTGCATGAACTTCACAAGTATTTTCTTTTAAAGCTTCTTCATTTATTAGTCTTAGTATGGATAGTGAAAGAGATTTATTATCTCTTATTATTCCAACACCACTACAACGTGGACAAATATAATGATTTAGTTCTCCTAAAGAAGTTCCTAACCTTTGTCTAGATAATTCTAATAACCCAAATTTAGAAATTCTACCTATTTGTATTCTAGCCCTATCTTGTCTAAATGCATTTTTTAAACAATATTCTATTGTTCTTTGATTTTTGTTCAATGACATATCTATAAAATCTATTACTATTAACCCGCCTAAATCTCTTAATCTAAGTTGCCTTGCTATTTCGTCAACTGCTTCTAAATTTGTATGTAAAGCTGTTGATTCTATATTTATACACTTTGTAGATTTAGATGAATTTATATCTATAGATGTTAATGCTTCTGTAGAATCTAAAACTATTGAACCACCTGATGGCAATACTACTTTTCTTTTAAATGCAGATTCTATTTGAGATTCTATTTGATAATGGCTAAAAAGAGGAATATCTCCATCATAAAATTTAATTTTACTTATAAAATCAATTCTTCCTAAGGACAATATGCATTCTTTAGCTAAATTAAGAACTTTATAATTATCTATTAATATTTCACTTATATCTTTTCTTAAATAATCGCGAAAAGCTCTCATTATTATATTACTTTCTCTGTATATTAAAAATGGTGCTGATTTATTTAAAGATATATTCTTAATTTCATTCCAATGTTTTAATCTAAAATTTAAATCTATTTGTAAAGATTCCACAGATTGATCTATACCTGCTGTTCTTATAATAACACTCATCCCCTTAGGAATTGACAAAAAAGAAATTTTTTCTTTAACAGAATCTCTAGCACTTCCTTCTATTTTTCTAGATATTCCCATATTTTTTGAAGTATTTGGCATTAAAACAAGATAGCTTCCTGCTAAACTTATAAAAGTAGTAAGGGCGGCTCCTTTGTTATTTCTAGCTTCTCTAATAATTTGTACAATTATTTCCTGTCCTTCTTTTATTAAATCTTTTGTTTCTAATATATCTGACTTAACTTTTTTGTAACAAAAATATTCTTCAGATATTTCTTTAAAAGATAAAAAACCATGTTTTTCTGCTCCATAATCTACAAAAGCCGCTTCTAAACTAGGTTCTAACCTATAAATAGTTCCTTTATATATATTTGATTTCTGTTGTTCTTTACCACATCTTTCTATATCTAAATCATATAAACGTTGCCCATCAACAAGAGCTATTCTTAATTCTTCTTGTTGTGTGCCATTTATTAGCATTCTTTTCATTTTGATTTACTCATTTTTTTTATTTTTGTAAATATAATTATAAGATGGATATTCTTATATAAATAAATATATAATTTTAAAAATACTTAAAATTAATAATATTTTTAATATAAAAAATAAAGTGTTAAATATAATTATCATATCATGAGATTAAATTTAAATGCATTCGACAAGAAAAAAACTGAATACAAATTATATTATTTATAAAAATAAAAACTCTCAGAGAATTGACAATTTTTTAATAAAAAAAATAAAGAAATTTCCAAAAAGTTTAATATATAAATTGATAAGAAAAAAAAAAATACTGGTAAATTATAAAAAAACGTTACCTAAATATAAATTAAAAAACAAAGATGTATTAAAATTTAAATTTAAATTAAATATAAGAAAAAAAAATATTTTTATAAGAAACTTAAAAACAAAAAAAAGAAATATAGAAAAAAAAATAATATATGAAGATAATTATATCATCGCTATTAATAAGCCGTCTGGATTAGCTGTTCATGGAGGTAGTGGCGTAAATTTAGGTTTAATAGAACTACTTAGAAAAATATATAGTAAAAACAAATTTTTAGAATTAATTCACAGATTAGATAGAGATACGTCTGGTGTTATATTGATAGCAAAAAAAAAAAATATTCTTTGTGAGTTACAAAACCAACTTAAAAAAAAAAAAATAAAAAAAGAGTATATAGCTTTAGTAAAAGGAAACATTAAAAAAAAAATAATAGTAAAAAATAAAATAATAACTACTTTTAATAAATTAAGGAAAGCAAAAATATCTAAAAAAGGCAAAGAATCTAAAACTATATTAGAAATTATAGAATCTTTTAAAATAGCAACATTACTTAAAATTAAACCTATAACTGGAAGAACACATCAAATAAGAATACATAGCAGTTTTATTGGTCATCCTATAGCTCTAGATTATAAGTACGGTGACGTTATTTTTAATAAAAAAATGAAGGAAATTGGATTAAATAGATTTTTTTTACATTCAAAAAAAATTAAATTTTTTCATCCATTTAAAAAAAAGAAAATAACAATAATTGCTAAAGTTGAAAAAAATTTAAAAAAAGTAATTAATATATTAAGAAAAAAAAATAAAATTTAAAAAAATATGTTATATTTTTTAAACTAAAATAAAAACCAATTACTATAAAGAAAATGGCCGTTCAAAAAAGTAAAAAAAGCAGATCTAAAAGAGGGATGAGGCGACTACATGATAAACTTCGTATTGAAGTAATTTCAAAAGATATAAATTCTAATGAATTTCATAAAAGGCATCATCTAACAAAAAATGGTTATTACAGAGGAAAAAAACTTGTAGTAAGAAAAATAAAAAGAAATAATAAAGAGATATAAAATGAATAATATGGCTATAGTTTTCCCTGGGCAAGGATCTCAGCAAACAGGAATACTTTCTGATTTATACAAAAATTATAAAAATATAATAAAAAATACTTTTGAAGAAGCTTCCGATATATTGAATTATAATATGTGGAAATTAATTCAAAAAAATAAAAATAATGAAATAAATTTAACCTATAAAACACAACCAGCAATATTAACTGTTTCTGTAGCCTTATGGAGAATATTACAAAATTTTGTAAAGTTTACACCTTATGTTATGGTGGGACATAGTTTCGGAGAATATTCAGCTTTAGTATGTGCTAACAGTTTATCTTTTTCTGAAGCTATAAAATTAGTTTATATTAGAGGTAAACTAATGCAAAAATTATTAATTAAAAATTCTTATGTAAGTGTATATGTAATTCTAGGATTAAATCCAAGTATAGTTGGTAACTTTTGTGAATTTATTTCAAAAGAAAATGAATTTGTATCAATATCTGCCTATAATTCTCCAGAACAAACAGTTATTACAGGTAATGATATAGCTGTAAATAAGGTAATAAAAAAATGCAAAGAGTTAGGATCTAAGTGTATAAAATTAAACGTCAAGGTACCTTCTCATTGTTCTTTAATGAAGCCAATTTTAAAAAGATTTAGTAATTTTTTAAAAAAAATTAAAATTTCTAAACCAATTATACCTGTTCTTAATAACGCATATAATTCTGTAGAAAATGATCCAAAAAAAATAAAAAAGGCTTTAGTTACTCAACTATATAAAATAGTATATTGGAATAAAATATCTAATTATTTTTATTTGAATAAAATAAATACTTTAATAGAAATAGGTTACAAAAACATTTTAATAAATTTAACAAAAAAAAATATAGGTAATATAAAAGGAATTTTAGTAAATAATAATAAATCTTTGAACAAAATTTATAATTTAATAAGTAAAATTAATGAAAAACAAAAAAATAGCTTTAGTTACTGGCGCAAGTAAAGGAATAGGATTATCAATTTTAAAAAAATTTGTAAAAAAAAATATTTTTACAATTGGAACTTCAAGAACAAAAAGCGGTATTCATAAAATAAATAAAATTTCTAAAAATATGTGTCGTGGATATATTTTAGATTTAAGCTTAAAACGCAGTATTAAATCTTTTATAAAAAAAATAAAAAAAAAAAAAAAGATAGATATCTTAGTTAATAACGCTGGAATAAGAATTGATAAATATTTAATTAATATGAAAGAAAAAGATTGGAATAACGTAATAAATGTTAACTTAAAATCAATATTTAAAATTTCTAAACATATAGTTAAATTAATGATTAAAAATAAATATGGTAAAATAATAAATATAAGTTCATCTTCTGGGTTCTTAGGTAACATAGGTCAAACAAATTATTCTAGTTCTAAAATAGGAATAGTTGGATTTAGTAAATCTTTAGCTAAAGAATTAGCATTAAAAAATATTAATGTTAATGTTGTATCTCCTGGATTTATAAAATCAGAAATGACAAAAAATATACCTAAAATAAGAAAAAAAGAAATATTAAATAATATACCAATGAAAAAATTTGGAAATCCTGAAGATGTAGCTAATGCTGTGTATTTTTTATCTTCTAATGAGTCCTCATATATCACAGGTACTACAATACATGTAAACGGAGGACTTTATATGTAAATATAAAAAATGAAAAGTAAATTAAATTAACAATTAAAATTTAGGTAAAAAAAATGGACAAAATAGAAAAAAAAATAAAAAAAATAATATCAGAACAATTAGGTATAAAAAAAGAAGAAATATCAAATGAATCTTCTTTTATTGATGATCTAGGAGCAGATTCCTTGGATACAGTAGAGTTGGTAATGGCATTAGAAGAAGAGTTTGATATAGAAATACCAGACGAAGAAGCAGAAAAAATTACTACTGTGCAAACTGCAATAGATTTTATAAAAAAAATAAAAAAATAAAAAAATATAATTTTTTAAATTAATTGAAAAATACAATATATTGTATCGAAAATAAGATAAAAAAAAGACTAAAAATTGAAGATTTTGGTTTTTTTTTTATTGGAGATGGATTTTTTACAACATCTTATTTATATAAAGGAAAAATTATTTTATTGGAAAAACATATTGAAAGATTAGAAAAATCTTCTAAAAAATTATTTTTTAATAAATTAAATTTTAAAAATATATTAAAATGTATTAATATAATTAAAAAAAATAAAAAAAATGGAGTTATAAAAATAACTGTATATAGAATAAGGAAAAATTTTGGATATTTAACAAAAAAAAATAATAAACAAGTCTGCATAATTTCATATCACAAATTTCCAAAAAAATATATAAATTTTAGAAATAAAGGAATTTCACTAGGAATAAGTAAAAACTATATTTCAAGAAATACGTTAACTTCTAAAATAAAACATACCAACAAATTAGAACAAGTATTAATCAGTTTTAATTCAAGAAAATTAAAATTAAAAAAAATACAAGAACTTATAGTATTAGATTACAAAGGTTACGTTATTGAATGTATTTCATCTAACATATTTTGGAGAAAAAAAAATTTAATATATACTCCATCTTTAAAATATTCAGGGGTTGACGGGATAATTAGAAAATGGATTATATCTTATGCACCAAAATTAGGATTCTTTATTAAAAAAGGTTTTTTTTATCTAAGTGAACTTTTGAACTCAGACGAAATATTTATTTCCAATTCCTTAATAATAATAGCTTCAGTAAAAAAAATTAATAATATAAAATATAAAAATAATATGGCTTCTAATAAATTAAAAAAATTTTTTTACAATAAAGAGTTAAATACTTAACAAAAATTTTTAATTATAAAAATATAACTTTTAATATTAAAAAAATGAAAAGTAAATTTATTGTAGTAGAAGGATTAGATGGTTCTGGAAAAACAACTTTAGTAAAATTTATATATAAAGTTCTAAAAAATAAATATAAAATAGAAAAATTAATAAAAGTATGTGATCCAGGGGGCACGCCTTTATCTAGAATTTTAGGAAAAATTATAAAAAAATCTAATAAATTAGAAAAAATAAACTATTACACAGAATTATTAATTTTTTATGCTGCAAGATCACAATTAGTATCAAATATAATCAAACCTTATTTAAATAATAATTATTGGGTTATAAGTGATAGATACAAATTTTCTTCAGAAGCTTATCAAGGAAGTTACAATAAAAACATTAACATATTAATAAAAAATTTAAATAAAATAATAGTGAAAAATGTCGAACCAGATTTAATATTTTATTTAGATATAAATCCCAAAATAGGATTTGAAAGAATAAAAAAAAATAGAAAACTTGACATAATAGAGAAAAAGAGAATTAATTTTTTTTATAAAGTAAGAAGAAGGTACAAAAAAATAATGAAAAAAAATAAAAATGTAATAATTTTGAATTCTAATAAACCTACAAAATTAATTTTTAAAAATGTTAAAAATTACTTAAAATCATGGATAAAAAAAATTTAAAATATTTGTACCCATGGTTAAAAGGAAGTTATGAAAACATAATAAAATACTATATAAATAAAAGGCATCATCATTCTATTATATTTTATAACGTAAAAAAAAATGGCACTGGTATTTTATGCATTGAGTTAACTAAATGGATTTTATGCAACGAATTTGACAGTAATTTTAGACCTTGTAATAAATGTTACGATTGTAATTTAATAAATAAAAAAATGCATCCTGATCTTTATATAATAAGAAAAAATAAAAAAAACAGCATAAATATTTATGAAATAAAAAAAATCATAAATATTATAAATTATAGTTCATACAGAGGTAAAAAAATAATAATCTTAATAAAGAATATAGAATTTTTTACTATAAAATCTATGAATGCTATACTAAAAATTTTAGAAGAACCTCCTAAAAATATATATTTTTTAATAAAATGTTACAATAAAGAATTGATAATACCTACTATATTAAGTAGATGTAAAATTTTAAATTTATCGGTGCCTTCAGAAAATTCAGGATTAAAGTGGCTTATTGACGCAGGTGTAAAATGTAAAGAAAGTTCTTGTATATCAGCTTTAAGATTATCTTTATATGCTCCTTATAAGGCTTATTTATTAATTAATTCAAAAGAATGGGGGGAAAGGAAAATTTTTTATAATTTATTGTATAAAATTATAATAAATAAAAAATTTCAATTTACATGCAACATATTTAAAATTTTTAAAGAAGAAAATATAGTAAAATGGTTTTTAAGTTTTTTAATAGATTTAATAAAAAAAAAATATAACATAGAAAACAAATTTTTAACTAATTTAGACATATTAAATTTAATATACAAATCATACAATTATTATAACTTAAGGTTTTTAATAAAAAATTTAGATAAATGGGTTTTATATAAAAAAAAATACAGTTATGATAAAGACAGCTTGTATATATTTCAATATTTTATAAATTTTTTAATTAAATGAAAAAAATATATTTAATAGACTCACATTGTCACATTCATAAAATAGATATTTTCAACAGTAAAAAAAAAATATTAAAAATAATAAATAAAGCAAAAAAGAATCATGTTTATCTTTTTTTAAATGTTTGTACTTCTTTAAAAGAATTTATTTATATTAAAAATATATCTAAAAGTTTTCCAAACATATTGTTGTCTTGTGGCATACATCCACTTAATCTAAGCAAAAATAATAATTTTAATTACAAAAAATTAGATAAATTTTCTTCTTATAAAAAAGTTATTGCTATAGGAGAAACTGGATTAGATTTTTCTCATAAAAATATTAATAAATTTGTTCAAATTGATTCTTTTTTAAAACATATAGAAATTAGCAAAAAATACAAAAAACCAATAATAATTCATATGAGAAATTCTTGTAAATATGTTATAAATATAATAAAAAATTTAAATATAAATGGGATGATTCATTGTTTTAATGAAACAATAGACAAAGTTAAAATATTTATAAATAAAAATTTTTTCATTTCTTTTTCTGGGTTAGTTACATTCAAAAATGTTTTCTTAAACGAAGTTATAAAATATGTTCCATTAGACAAAATACTTATAGAAACAGATTCTCCATATTTGTCACCAAATCCTTATAGAGGAAAAATAAACGAACCATATAATCTATATTATATAGCCAAATATATATCAAAAATAAGAAAAATATCAATAATCGAATTGTCTTATATTATAAAAAATAACTTCAAAAAATTGTTTTTAAATAAATAATTTTTTTTAAATTGTATCAACATTATTTTTTATTTTTTTTAAAAATTTTATAAATTTTTTAGAATAACCAATATATTTTTTAGGAGTTAACTCTTTTAACAACGTTTTATCTTTTCTAGAGATGTCTAAATTTGATATAAAATTTCTTATATCTTTTTTGGATATACTATTTTTTTTATTAAAAAATTTTAGTTTCTCATAAGAATTGTTTATTAAATTTTTTCTCATTATAGTTTGTATTGGTTCAGATAAAATTTGCCAGTTTTTATCTAAATCTTCTAATATTTTTTCCTTATTAATTTTTATACACTTTATACCATTTATTATTGCAGTATAAGCTATAAAGGAATAAGATAAAGAACTTCCTATATTTCTTAGCAAAGTAGAATTACATAAATCTCTTTGTAATCTAGAAATTGATATATTAGAAGATAAATATTGCATAATAGAATTAGATAGGCCTAAATTACCTTCTGCATTTTCAAAAAATATAGGATTTTTTTTATGTGGCATAATAGATGATCCAATTTGACTATATGGATATTTTTGTTCAAGATAACCCATAGATACATAAATCCATATATCCTTACAAAATTTAATAAGTATTAAATTAAATCTTATTATACAATTTAATATTTCTATAATATAATCATATGGTTCTACTTGCGTAGTAAAAGGATTCCAATTAATATTAAAATTTTTAACGAATTTTTTAGTAATTTTAATCCAGTTTATATTAGGATAAGCTACAAAATGTGCATTGTAATTACCTACTGTTCCATTCATTTTCCCTAAAATTTTTATTTTTTTTAATTGAAACAACTGTCTATACATTCTGTATGAAAAATTAGCCATTTCTTTTCCTAAAGTTGAAGGAGTTGCTGGTTGACCATGAGTATAAGATAACATTGATAAATCAGAATATTCGTAAGATATCTTATTAATTAAATTTATTAAAATTTTCCAATTTGGTAGAATAAACGACTTTCTAATTTCTTTTAATATTATTGCGTAAGATATGTTATTTATATCTTCAGAAGTACATGCAAAGTGAACAAATTCTTTTACTTTAGACAACCTTTTTATACAAGAAATTTTTTTCTTTACAAAATATTCTACTGACTTAACGTCATGATTTGTTAATTTTTCTATATTTTTTATTTTTTTAGCATCTTCAATACTAAAATTTTTAAAAATACTATCTAAGTAATAAAATATTCTATTATCAAATAAATTTGATTTTTTTATTATTCCATTTTTTATAAGTTCTTTTAACCAACATATTTCAATTTTCACTCTTAATTTAAAAAGTGCGAACTCGCTAAAAATTAATCTTAAATGTTTTACTATATTATTATATCTACCATCAATAGGGCTTATAGCAGTCAAAGAACAAAGTTTTATCAAAACAAATACCTATCAAAAAAAATCTAAAAAAAATTAAAAATATTATTTTTCATATCTATAAGTTTTTCTATAATACCACCTCCAAGACAATAATTTCCATAGTAAATTACAGCTGATTGACCTAAAGATATAAATTTAATTGGTTTATTAAAGTAGATTTCCACTTTATTTTTTAGTTTTTTAACAAATATAATACATATTATTTCTTTTGAAGAATATCTAATTTTTACAGTACATTTTATTGGATTATAAGGAAATTCAGACAATATCCAATTAACATCTTTTATTATACATCCACTAGAATATAATTTAACGTCAGTTAAATCTTGAGAGACATATATTATATTTTTTTTTGAGTCTTTTTTAACTACATACCATGGATAACTTTCAAATCCAGGTATTCCACCTATCATCAACCCTTTTCTTTGACCAATAGTATAATAATGTGACCCATCGTGTTCTCCTATTTTATTTCCGTTTAAATCTAAAATATTTCCTTTCTTTTTAGGTATATATTTCATAATAAACTTTTTAAAATTTTTTTTTCCAATAAAACATATTCCACAAGAACTTTTTTTATTAGCAATTTTTCTATTTAATTTAGTAGCAACACTTCTTGTATAAGATTTATAAAAATTTCCTATAGGAAAAATACATTTACTTATTATTTTATGATTTATTAAATGTAAAAAATAACTTTGATCTTTTTTTTTATCTAACCCTTTTAAAAGACAATATTTGCCATTTATCTTTTTTTTTCTTACATAATGTCCAGTTGCTATATAATTTGCTTTTAAAACTTTTAAAGAAAAGTCAAGGAATAATTTAAATTTTATTTCTTTATTACATAAAATATCTGGATTTGGAGTATAACCTAATTTATAACCTATTATTAATTTTTTAAAAACCTTATTCCAATATTCATAAGAAAAATTCACTTTATTAAATTTTATTCCTATTTTTTTACAAGAATTTTCGGCATCTAGAGAATCTTTTTTAGAACTACAGTAGTCTATCGAATTTTCTTCTTCCCAGTTTTTCATAAATAGACCTTCAACATAGTATCCTTTCCTTTTCAAAATCCAAGCGGCTACTGTAGAATCTACACCTCCAGACATTGCAACAACAATTTTTTTTTTCTTCATTTTAAATATTACAATAAAATTAGTTATATACTTAATTCAATTATTTTAATAAAAAAATATTTTTTTTTAGAAATAAAATAATATGAATTTATTCAAACTATTTATTAAAATTAGCTCTATTACTTTTATATCAAGATTGTTTGGTTTTATCAGGGATACTATTATAGCATATATATTTGGAATAGGCAATAAAACAGATTCATTTTTTATATCTTTCAAAATTCCAAATGCATTCAAAAAAACTTTTAGTGAGAATACAATATATCAAACATTTGTACCAATATTAATAAAAAAAAAAAAAAATAAAAAAGATTTACAAAAATTTATATCTAATTCTATAGGATTAATTATAATAATAGTTGGTATAATAACTGTTTTATATTTATTAAATATTAAAAATTTAATAAAAATATTAGCTCCAGGATTTTTAATAAATTTAAAAAAATATAATTTAACTTTAAAAATATCAAAAATAACAACTCCATACTTAATAATTATTTCTATAACTTCTTTTATAAACTCTATACTTTATTCTTGGAAATATTTTACCATAATATCTATTATGCCAATTTTATTAAATTTGGTAATAATAATTTTTATATTACTTTTTTTTGTAATAAATAAATCTTCTATATTAGTGTTAGCTTGGTCAGTAATTTTCGGTAGTATATTACAGCTAATAATACAACTTAAATATTTAAATAAAATAAAAATATCAATATTTCCAAAATTTAACATTTTTGATAAGGATATAAAAATGGCATTTAAAAAGTTATTTTTAATAAGTATAAATAGTATTATTCTGCAATCTTCTGGAATTATTAATATAATGTTTATATCTCTTTTTATATCAGGTTCAATATCTTGGTCTTATTACGCAGACAGATTAATTGACTTGCCTGTTGGAGTGTTAGGAGTAACAATTACTGTAATATTATTACCATTACTTACAAAAAATAATTTTTTTTATAAAAACAAAAATGTGTTTAACTATGGATTAAAACTTGGATTTTTATTTAGTATTCCTAGTTCTATAGCTATTATGATATTATCTAAACCAATCATTATAACTTTATTTCAATACGGAAAATTTTCTTATTTTGATACAATTATGACAAGTAAAATTGTTAAAAGTTATTCTATATCTATAATAGGCAATACCTTTGTAAAAATACTTACCACTAACTTATATTCAAAAAATGATGTAAATACACCGATATTAATGTCTATAATAACATTGTTATTTTCACAACTTATTAATTTATTTATTATAAAAAAATCAATATATTATATTTTTTATATTTCATTAAGCATTTCTTCTTGCATTAATGCTTTATTATTATTTTATAAAACAAAGTCTAAGTATAAAATTTATCTTGAAAAAGGATGGATTAATTTTTTTTTAAAGATAATATTATCATCTATTACTATGTCTCTAGTATTATTTATAATGCTTAATTTTGTGACAATTTTAGAAAAAGATAAAATATTTCTTAGGTTTTTGAAAATAATATTTCTAATTTTTATAGGAATTTCAACTTATCTTATTACTTTATTTACTACCAAAATAAAATTATGAAATTAAATCAATTTTTACATTACTTCAACAGTTTTTATTCCTAAAAAATTTAAACTTTTTTTTATAACCCTTGCAATTAAAATTATTAATTGTATTTTACTTAATTTTAATAATATATTCTTTTCTGTTATTATCTTACTTTCTTCATAAAAAGAGTTAAATAAAACAGAAATATCATAAAGATAGTTACATAAAATATTTACCATACTCTTATTTTTTATTTCTGTGATTATTTCTTCTAATTGGATTATTTTTAAAAATATTTTTCTTTCTGTTTTTGTATTTAAAATTATTCTGTTTTTAAATTTGAATAAATTTATTTTTAGTTTTTTTATTATAGAAATTATCCTTACATAAGAATATTGTATATAAGGACAAGTGTTACCATTTAATTTAAGTATTTCTTTCCATTTAAAAATATAATCTTTTTTCCTATTTCTAGATAAATCAAAATATTTTATAGATCCAATACCTAAATTCTGTGATATTTTTTCGATGTTCTTTTTGTTTAGATTTGTTCTTTTATTAATTAATAAATTTTTAGCTTTTGAAATTGCTTCAAGCAAAAGTTTCTTTAATTTTATATTTTTACCAGATCTTGTTTTAAATGGTTTTTTATTTTTATTTAAAATCATTCCAAAACAGTGATGTTCTAAAGAAACTTTTTCATTAATATATCCTGCTTTTTTAGATATTTCCCATATTTGAGATAAATACCTATTCTGCCTTGAATCTATATAATAAATAATTCTGTTTGCTTTTAATAATTGAACTCTGTATTTTATGCAAGCTATATCTATAATTGGATATAAATAAATTCCATTATTTTTTTTTATTATTATACCCATAGTTTTACCAGCTTTATTTTTAAACTTTTTTAATTTAATTAAAGTAAAATTTTTTTCTTTTTTTGCTATGTTTTTATTTAATAAATCTTTAATAATTCCAGGTATAATATTTTTATAAAAACTTTCTCCATATATATCTTCATCAGTTAAATTAACATTCAATAAATTGTATATAAAATTATTCTCTTTCTTCGAAATATTTATTATTTTTCTCCATATTTTTGTATATTTTATATTATTATTTTGTAATTTTAATGTATATTTGTCAGACAACAAATTAAAATTTTTTTTATATTTATATAAATTTTTAGATTTGTAATATATATTTTCTATATTGTATTTAGATATATTAATTTTTTTTGTTTTTAAATAAGCTATTATAGCACCAAATTGCCAGCCCCAATCTCCAATATGGTTAGATTTAATAACTTTATATCCTAAAAAAGATAAAATACGAAACATAGAATCACCAATTATAGTTGATCTTAAATGACCAACATGGAGTTCTTTAGCCATATTAGGAGAAGAGTAATCTATAACAATATTTTTTGAATTTTTTATTTTCTCAACTCCTATTCTATAGGAAAAAGAGATATTATTAATCTTATTTTCTAACCATTTATTATCTATAAATATATTTATTATATTAAATTTACAAATTTTTATTTTTTTTATAAAAATGGTTTTTTCAAAATTTTTTTTTATTATTTTTAATAACAAATTAAATTTAATTTTCTTGATTTTAAAAAAATTTACTAAACCATATATTTGATAATCGCCAAAATTAATATTCTTTATTCTTTTAATTTTTATCAAGGATAGATCATAAATTTTAAAAAAATTAAATGATTTGTGAATTATTTTAAATATTTTTTTATAAAGGTTCATATTAAATAATTAATTAAATTTAAATTAGAAAAATTAAATTTTGTATAAGAAGTATACATAAATATTATTTAAAAACTAAATTAATTTAATATAATATAATAAAATAATTTAATTAAAAAAGGTTTGAAATGAAATATTTGTTGAGTAAAAAAAATATAGGAAAAAAAGTCAAAGTAAATGGATGGGTAAATAAATTTAGAGTTTTTGGAAAAATAGCATTTATGGATATAAGAAGTAAAAATGAAATTATACAAATAAAGATAAATACTAAAAAAAATAAAAAGATATTAAAAAAAATAAAAAATGAATTTTGTTTAGAGGTAAATGGAATAATAAAAAAAAGACCAAAAGATAAAATAAATAAAAATATAAAAACTGGAAAAATAGAGGTAATTGCTAAAAATTTAAAAATAATAAATAAATCTTTACCTTTACCGATAGACATTTATTCTGATTTGAAAAATGATAACTATCTTAAATTCAGATATTTAGAGTTAAGAAACGTAAATTTAAAGAAAAACTTAATATTAAGATCTAATGTAGTAAAAATTATTAGAAATTTTTTAGATAGAAAAAATTTTTTAGAAGTTGAAACACCAATACTTTCTAAATCTAGTTCAGAAGGGGCTAAAGATTATTTAGTAATTAGCAAAACAAAAAAAAAATTTTATGCATTACCACAATCTCCTCAAATATTTAAGCAACTTTTAATGATTTCTGGAATAGAAAAATATTATCAATTAGCGAAATGTTTCAGAAATGAAGATTTAAGATCAGACAGACAGCCCGAATTTACACAAATAGATATAGAGTCATCTTTTGTAAATATTTCTTATATAATGAAATTATCAGAAAAATTAATATACAAAATTTGGCTAAAAACATTAAATTTTAAATTGCCAAAATTTAAAAAAATAAAATACAAAGATTCAATTAAAAAATTTGGTTCAGATAAACCAGATTTAAGAATACCTTTTAATTTAATAAATATAAAATTAAAAGAAGAAGAAATACTACAAAAATTATTGTTTAAAAAATTTGACTATAAATTAAAAAGTAAAATATTAAAAATAAATGACAAAAATAAAGTTATATTAAAAAAATTAAATAAATATTATAAAAAAATTAAAAAATATAAAGTTAATTTAATTTATATAATTTATTCTAACAAAAAATATGCGAAAATTTGTTATTTAAAAAATAAAAATTTTATTTTTGTAGAATTTAGAATTCTAGAAAAAATTTTACAAAAAAAAATAGAAATAGATGAAATTATAATAATAGTAACTGGAAAAACGAAAAGTTCTATAAAATCAATTGGGTTTATTAGAAACTTAATAGGAAAGGATCTTAATTTAATAAATTATAACGATTGGAAACCAGTATGGATAGTAGGCTATCCTATGTTTAAAAAAGATAAAAACAATAAAATATCTCCTATGCATCATATTTTTACTGAACCTAAAAATTTAAATATTAAAAAATTTATTAAAAATCCTATTAGTTATAAATCTACTGCTTGTGATTTGGTAATAAACGGAGTAGAAATAGGTAGTGGTTCATCAAGAATAAAAAACCATAAACTACAAAAAAAAATATTTGATATTATTAAGATAAACAAGAGCATGAGAAATAAACAATTTGGATATTTTATAAAAGCATTAAAATATGGAACGCCACCACATGCAGGTATTGGATTAGGATTAGACAGAATATTAATGTTACTAACAAATTCAAAATCTATAAAAAATGTAATTGCTTTTCCTAAAGATAATAAATCTAATGATAAAATGATGTCTACTCCTGATTATAAATTTTGATAAATTTATATAAATCATATTTAATAGAAAAAATTTATGGCTATAATATTAGGAGTAGATCCTGGATCAAGAATAACAGGTTATGGTATAGTTAGTTATATTTTTAAAAAAATAAAACATATAAAAAGTGGATGTATAAAAACTAAATCAAATAATTTTCCTAATAGACTAAAAACAATATACTTTGGAATAAGTGATTTAATAACAATATTTAATCCGGACTGCCTAGTAATAGAAAAAGTTTTTTATTCTAAAAATATAAGTTCTGCTTTTAAGTTATGTAAAGCTTTTAGTGCTGCTCTTTTGGCAGCTTCAAATTTAAACATACCAATATTTGAATATGAAGTGAAAAGAATAAAAAGAATAGTAACAGGTATAGGAACAGCTAAAAAAAAATATGTAAAAAAAGTAGTAAAAAAAATATTAAAAACAAATTTTAAAAAAAATAATTTTACTAATGATGTTTCTGATGCTTTATCTGTAGCTATAGCTCATATTTTTTATAAATTAAGAAATAATAAATAAAAAAAATTTAGCTAAAAAAATAAAAGTATTTAATAAATGATTATAGTTACAGCTTTACAGTATTTATTTTGCTATTTTATATTTTTTATTAAATTTATAATTTATTTTAATTTATTTAATTGTAATAAGAAGTTTAACCTAAATATTAATAATTATTTTAATAGTACAAAACATTTTATTAATTTTGATAAAAGTTTAATTTATAAAAATGATAATTATTTATCAATGAATGAAATTAAAAATAATAATTTAATTTCTTCTATAAAAAAAAATTTATTAAAAAAAGTTTATTATAATATAATATTTGTATTTAAAGGATTTTATTATAATTATAAAAAAAATATTTTTTATGTAGAAAATAAAAAATATTTCAAATATACAAAAAATAACTTAAAAATAAAAAACAAAAATAAAAATTTTCTTACAAAAAGATTTATGAAAATTCCTACATTTAAAAAATTTAGAATATCTTCATATTTTGATTTAAATAGAATACATCCAATAACTAAACAAATATCTCCACATTTTGGTATAGATTTTGCTACTCCAGCTGGTACACCTGTATTAGCAGTTGGTGACGGTGAGATTCTTGTAAGCAAAAAAGATAAAATAGCAGGTAACTATATAACTATAAATCATGGATATAAATGTTTTACTAAATATATGCATTTAAAAAAAATATTTGTTAAAAGAGGTCAAAAAGTCAAAAAAGGAGAAAAAATAGCTTTATCAGGAAATACTGGTAGGTCAACTGGTCCGCACTTACATTTTGAAATTTGGATAGATAAAATAGCAATTAATCCTATGAAAATATAAAATAATCATTAATTTTTTTCTTTTTAATTTATGAATTTAAATTTTTCTTAAATATAAGTTAATTTTGATAAATAATACTTAAAAAATGAACATAAATACTTTCAATAAACCTTTTAATTTAGTAATATTTGGTGCTAGAGGAAATTTAGTAAAAAAAAAAATAATACCTTCTTTATTTAACTTATTTAAGTTAGGGTATATAAATCCAAAGACAAAAATAATATGCACTGGTAGAATACTCTGGAGCAAATCAAAATATATAAATTTTATTAAAAAATCATTTGTATCTATTTTAAAAAAAAAAAAAAATGAAGATATCTTTAATTACTTTTGTGCAAATATTTTTTTTTACAAAATTGACATAAATGAAAAAAATGATTTTAAAATTTTATTAAAAAAAAAAATTAATTTCAAATTATCTACAATTTATTATTGTGCAGTACCTCCTGACAAATTCGAAAAAATTTGTTTTGGATTAGCTTTAACTAAACTTAATTTTCCATTAAGTAAAATTGTAATAGAAAAGCCTTTTGGTAATAATTTAATTTCTTCAAAGAAAATAAACAAAAAAATTTCTCTTTACTTTAAAGAAAATCAAATATATAGAATAGATCATTATTTAGGAAAAGACTCGATTATCAATTTATTAATGTTAAGAATGTTCAATTCAAGATTTGTAAAAGTATGGAATAATAAAATTATAGATCATATGCAAATAACTGTTTTCGAAAAAATAGGAATAGAAAACAGAAATAAATATTTTGACAAAACTGGACAAATAAAAGATATGTTACAAAGTCATATTTTACAAATATTTTCAATTATTACAATGTCTATACCTAAAAAATTTACGTCAGAAACAATTAGTGAAGAAAAGGTAAAAATATTAAAATCATTAAAACCTATTTCAGTTGACTCTGTAGAAAAAAACATTATAAAGGGTCAGTACATTAAAGGTAAAATAGACGGAAATATAGTACCAGGATACTTAGAAGAAATCAAATCAAAAAAAAGCAATACAGAAACTTTCATAGCTATAAAAACTGAATTAAATCATCCAAATTGGAAAGGAATACCATTTTATATAAGAACAGGAAAAAGACTAAAAAAAAAATATTCAGAAATAGTAATACACTTCAAAAATTCTTTTGTAAAAAATTCAAGTTTTTTAAATAAATTAATAATAAAATTACATCCAATAAATGAAATTGTTATACAAATAAGTAAAATTCTTTGTAAATATAAAAAAATATTTAAATTAGAAAACTTAAGACTTAAAATGAACTTAAATTATTATAAAAAAAAAATAAATTCTTATGGAAAATTATTTTTAGAAATAATTAAAAATTTAAAAAGATTTTTTATTTACGAAGAAGAAGTATATGCCTCCTGGAAATGGATAGACGAAATTTTATCTTCTTGTAAAAATAATAAATTATTTTATTACAAAGCTGGGTCTTGGGGCCCAAGAAAATCTTTTAAAATGATAAAAACAGACGGAAATTTATGGAATAAATTCGATTAGTTTTTAAATAAAAATGTACATTTTTCAAATAAATTGTTATATTTAAAGTTTAAATTTTATATAAGTAAATATATGAAATATTTTTATAAATTTATAATAATAAATTTTCTTAATTTATTGCCTATTTTTTTAGTTATTAAAATTTTTAAGTTAAATATTTTGAAATATATAAATGTTATTTTTGTATACTTTTTTTATTTAATATTTTTATCTTTAATTTTTTTAACATTTTCTAAAAAAATATATTTATATTTAAAGAAAGCTAAAATTTTAAGTGAACCTAAATCTAAAAAAGAGAATTTAATTTTTAAAATAGTTGAAGAATATTCTAAGAAATTTAAGATAAAAAATCCAAAATTAGCATTTTATAAATCCAATACAAATAATTCGTTTTCTTTAGGATGTAATATGAATAATTCCTTGATTGTTTTATCAGACAATTTAATAAAAAAAGCAAATTACAAGGAAATAGAAACAATTATAGTATACGAAATTATAAACATATCAAGTAAATATTCAAAAATTATTTTACTAATTCAAAATTCCTTGAATTTTCAAAATTTATATATATCTTTAGCTATATCAAAAATATTAACTTTGTTTTCTAGAAAAAATAAGAAAAAAAAAAAATATATATACTATAATTTATTATACAATTTAATAAATTACACTTTCAGTTTATTTAGTTCAATTTATGCTTTTCATATATCTAGAAAAATAAAACTAAAATTATTTTATAATACTTCAAAGATAGTTGGAGAAAAAAATATATTGCACTTAATAAAATCTTACAATTACAGCTCTGATAATACAAGAGAAGATATTAAAATGATTTATCTATTTTACAAAAATAATAAATTTTTTAATTTAATGTATCCTCATCCTACTAACAGAAAAATAATAAGATTAATTAAAGATTAATATTTAAATTCAAAAAAAATCTTGCCTTTAATTATAAAATATGCAATAATATATTGAGGTTTTTAATTTTTTTATTAATCTCTTTAAAGAAAGTAAATTTAGAAATTTTTTGAAAGGATAAAAGGAAAAAATAAAATGTCTAAAGTAAAAGGTCAAGTAAAATGGTTTAATGAATCAAAAGGTTTTGGATTTATTACCCCTGAAGATGGAAGTAAAGATGTATTTGTTCATTTTTCTGCTATACAAGGAAATGGGTTCAAAACATTATCAGAAGGGCAACATGTAGAATTCGATATTCAAGACGGACAAAAAGGTCCTTCTGCTATTAATGTTACAACTATAAATAATGAAAGTTAAAAAACTTTATATTATTTATTTTTATATAATTTAATAAAAAAACACACCGCTATATGTTTTATAGTCGGTGTTGTTTTTTTTATTAACTAAGTATACCTAAAAAAGCTCCAATAATACCAATTATAAAAAACAGAAATATTAAATATAGTGGGTTTATTTTTTTGTTTAATAAAAACATAGTAAATAAAGTCAAAATCAAAGGAATTATTCCAGGCATTATTTGATCTAAAATAGACTGTAAACTAACAGATGATATTACTTCACCTTTAATATTTTTTATATTAGACACAATTAAAGAAATTTTTAATTTTGTCCATTTACTAACTAACGCTCCTATTATAAACAATCCTAATATAGAAGAACTAACGGTTATTTTATTTAATAAATTATTGTCAACATCATTTATTATATTTACTCCTTTATTGTAACCATATACTATTCCGTAGTATTTAAAAAACACTCTAATGAAATTAAAAACCAAAAAAAATAAAAAAGGAGCAAAAATGTTTCCTTGCATAGCTAGCCCAGCAAATAAAGCTGCTAATATAGGTCTTACAGAGCCCCAAAATATAGGATCTCCAATACCAGCTAAAGGACCCATTAATCCTATTTTAACATTATTTATAATATTTTTCTTTACAAAAAATCCATTACTTTTTCTTTCTTCTATAGCTATTACAACTCCTAATATTAATGAGGCTACATATGGATGTGTATTAAAAAATTGTTGATGTCTTTTTATAGCTTTTATCTTTTTTTTTTTATTAAGATATAATTTATTTATTATTGGAGAAATAGAATAACAAAACCCTAAAGCTTGCATCCTTTCAAAATTCCAAGAACCTTGAATTAAATTAGATCTTAAAAAAACTTTTAGTATATCTTTTTTTTCTATTTTTTTAATTTTTTTCATCATAAAAGTTTTACCTATAATTCATCATCAATTTCTTTATTAATTTTTTTGTTATTATCTATAACGTTATTATATTTTGGATGCAGTTGTAAATAAATTATGGCAATAATTGCACCTATAACTCCAAATGCAAGCAAATTAAAATTTATAAAACCAGCTATAATAAAACTTAAATAAAAAAATGGAATTAATTCTTTAGTTTTCATCATATTAATAACCATGGCATAACCAACTATTACAACAATTCCACTAGATATATTTAATCCATTAACTACAAAATTTGGAATTTTATTTAAAATATTGTTAATAATATTAAAATTAGAATAAAATATTAAAAAAATTGAAGGTATTAAAACTTTTAAAGCGTGTAAAATAATTGCTGATATATGCATAAAGTTTATAGCTTTTAAATTGCCATATTTAGCAAACTTGTCTGACTTATGTTGAAAAAAAACAGATACTGTACGAACAAAAATATTTAATATTTGTCCTAAAGCAGATACTGGTATAGATAGTGCTATTGCTATACCAATATTTTGTTTATTAACTATTACCAACAAAGTAGAAAAGATTGAAGATAAAGCTGTATCAGGCGATATAGCAGCTCCAACGTTCATCCATCCAAGTACTATCATTTCTAACGTTCCACCTATTATAACTCCTGTTTTTATATCGCCTAAAATAAAACCCATTATAGTGCATGCAATAATTGGTCTATGAACTTGAAACTCATCTAACATAGAATCAATTCCAACAAAAGAAAAAAACAAAAAAAATAACACTATTTGACTTGCCGTAAAATGCATAAAGTTACCTTTATTATTATATTTTTTAATCTTTTTTATATTAAATCAATAATATTTAGTGATTTATCAGTTGGAACTTTTTGTATTTCTAATTTTATTCCTCTACTATTTAATTCTTTTAAAGATTTTATATCGTTTTTATCTAAAGAAACTGAATCGCTTATTTGTTTTTTTCCTTCCTTAAATGACATACCTCCAATATTTATATAATTTATACTTATTCCTTTTTTAACTACACGTAACACATCTGTAGGATTTTCAAAAATTAACATAACTTTGTCATCTGAGTATTTTACGTTATTATAAACTCTTATAGATTTATCTATATTTAAAACGTGAACAGAAACACCTACAGGAGATATTTTTGATAACATATTTTTTCTTATCTCATCTTCATAAACATTATCACTTATTATTATTATACGATTTACTTTTATATGTTTTAACCAACAAGTTATTATTTGACCATGAACTAATCTGTCATCTATTCTTACAAAAGTTATATCCATTAATTTTTTTTTTCTTTTTTTTATGTTATTTAGCATTTTTTTTTTATCTAAATTAAAATTAGTTTGTCTAAAAGATTTAATATTTTTCACACCTGATTTTATTATATTTTCTATAAAAATATCGTTCATTTTTTTACTTCTATCAGAAGTAAAAAATTCTATTAACATTGGTATATTTACTCCAGATATTACATTATAACTTATATCTTTTCCAATTACTTGAATTGCAGAATTAAAAGGACTACCACCCCAAATATCTACAAAAAATAATAATCCGTTCTCCTTATCAAGAATGTTTAAACAATCATAATATTTTTTTAAAAGATTACCTATACTATTATTTGGCATTAAATGAACACATGAAACATTTTCTTGTCTACCTAAAATAACTTCTACTGTTTCTAATAGAGATTTAGCTAAATTTCCATGTGTACTTATAATAGCAGCTATATTCATAAGTTCCTCCTATATTATATATTGTCTAGTATTATAACATTTCTATAAAAGGTATAACAGATAATGTTTTATTTATAATCTCTTGAAACTCTAGATCTTTTTCGCTATATATCGTTATACCACTTCCAGAATAATAATAAATTTTATTATTTTCCGTTAAAATTGTTCTTATTAGTATATTACTATCCATTCTACTACAGCAACTTATATAAAAAATACTTCCACACCAAAAATTTCTTCTAATATTTTCTGTTTTTTCTATAATTTTCATAGCACTTATTTTTGGAGCTCCAGTAATTGACCCGCCTGGAAAACAAGATCTAATTAAATCAAATATAGTTTTATTTTTATCAAGCTTTGCGGTTATTGTACTAACCATATGATGAATTTTATAAAAAGATTCAATTTCGAAAAGTTTTTTTACTTTTACACTACCTTTTTCAGATACTTTTCCTAAATCGTTTCTTAATAAATCAACAATCATTAAATTTTCGGCTTTATCTTTATCAGAGTTTATTAATTTATTTTTTTGTATCTTATCTTTTTTTTTACACTTATATCTTTTTATTGTCCCTTTTATCGGTTTTGTAATTATTTTATTATTTTTTACAAATAAAAATTGTTCAGGAGAAAAACTTAACACAACGTTTATAGGCAATCTAAAAAAAGCTGAAAAGAAAGATAAATTAAATTTTAGTAATTTACAAAAAATACTCCATTCATTTCCTATATAATAATTTGAAAATCTTTGAGATAAACAAACTTGATAGCAATCTCCTTTTTTCAAATGCTCTTGTATATTTTCAAAACAATTATTATATTGAAATTTAGACAAATTAGCTTTCCATTTTTTTAAAGTATAAAAAAAATATTTTATTTTTTTTTTTTTTAATTTTTCTAATATTAAACTAGGTTCATTTTGACTAATAAGAAAAGTTTTTAAGTTTTTATTATCGCTTATTATAACCCATTCATATATACCTACAGCCATATCTGGAAAATTTGTATCTTTTTTAGACATACTGTTTAGTATTATAAATCTTCTTGAAAGATCATAACCAAATATACCTATAGCTCCACCTTGAAAAGGAAAGTTTTCATAATCAATATAATTCATATCATAATAAGATATTTCTTTTTCTAATAAAAACAAAGGATCTTCAAGACTAAAAAATTTTTTTTTATTTTTCAATCTGTTTATTTTAGTTAATTTACCGTATGTTAATATTGTAGATGATGGTAATGAAGAAAAAATATCATATCTATTTTCTTTTTTTTTATATTTTCCAGAATATAATAAAACCGACCATGGTAATTTAGAAAAATTAGCAAACATATCTAATATATTGTCTTTATAGTACGGTATAGACGTAATGTATGGTTTCATATATTTATTATAATTGTTAATTATTTAAAAAAATGTGTAAAATCAAATATAATAAAAATTTTAAAAAATGTATATTATCTCTAGATACATCAACAAAAAATTGTTCTGTATCTTTAATATCAAAAAAAAAAATATTCTTTAGAAAAATAAAATCAAAATATAGCACAAATAATATACTTTTTATGATAGAAAGTATATTAAAAGAATCAAATATAAAATTTAATAATATAAATTCTATAGCTTTTAATATAGGTCCAGGTAGTTTTACTGGAATAAGAATAGGAAGTTTAATATCTAAATCTTTTAACTTCGCTTACAAAATACCTATTATAGGAATTACATCTATATTAATAATTTCAGAAAATATAAAAAGGAAGACAAACAAAAAAAATATAATAATTTTTGAAGAATTTAACAAAAAAAAAAAAATATTTATAACTAATTTTAGTAAAAAAAAAAAATGGAGATTATTGAAAACATTCAAAATAGATGAAAATAAAAAAAATTTTATTGATAAAATAATAAAATCTTTGCCTAAAAATAATTTTTTAGCTATTGGAAGTTTTCTATATAAAAAAAAATATATAAAAATATTTAAAAAATATAAAAATATAAAAATTATGACAAACAAAAAATTTGAAACTAATGCTTACGATATGTTAAACATAGCTATATACAAGTTTTTAGATAAGGATTTTCAAAATAACAAAAATCCTAAATTAATTTATTTACCAAAAAATAAATGGAAAAAATTAATTTAAAAATTTTTCATTATATATTTTGACATATCTAATATTCTATTTGAATAACCACTCTCATTATCATACCAAGATATAAGTTTAACAAATTTACTATTTAACATTATTCCTGCAGTAGCGTCAAATATAGAAGAAAAAGAATCTCCATTACAATCCATGGATACTAATTTATCTTCTGTATATTTTATAATACCTAACATTTCATTTTCTGAAGAGTGTTTAACAACGTTACATATATCTTCATATGTAGTTGATTTTTTTAATTGCACAGTTAAATCTACAACAGAAACATTTTGTGTCGGTACTCTAAAAGATATACCAGTTAATTTTCCAGAAAGTTTAGGCAAAACTAAACCTACAGCTTTAGCAGCTCCTGTAGAAGATGGTATAATATTTTGAAGTATACCTCTACCACCTCTCCAATCTTTTTTTGAAGGTCCATCTACTGTTTTTTGTGTAGAAGTAGTTGCATGAACAGTAGTCATAAGACCTTGAATTATACCAAAGTTTTCATCTATAACTTTAGCCAAAGGAGCTAAACAATTTGTCGTACAAGAAGCATTTGATATAATTCTTTGATTGTTATATTTTTTATGATTTACTCCATAAACGAAGGTATCAGTATTGTCTGTAGAAGGAGCAGTCATTATTACTTTTTTAGAGCCAGATTTAATGTGTTTATAACTATCTATTTCATTAAGGAACATACCAGTTGATTCTATAACTACGTCAACATCAAAATTCCCCCAATTTATATCTTCCGGATTTCTAAAAGACGATAAATTTATAACATTACTTTCTGTAAAAATCTTATTTCCTTTAAGAGAAATATTTTCCGGAAATTTACCATGGGTAGAATCATATTTCAGCATATAAGCCATATAAGGAAACTCCAACAAATCATTTACAGCTACTACTTTCAAATCTTTTCTTAAAGATGCTAAACGAAAAACAGTTCTCCCAATTCTGCCAAATCCATTTATTCCTAGTTTCAAACACATTTTTATCTCCTTATAAATTTTTTAATTTTTTTTAATCAATACTTATAAAAAAAAAAATAAGAATAGTCAATATTAAAAGTTAAAAAATTATGTTGATAATACAATAATTAGATAGTAAAATGAAGAAAAATATTAACTTATCTTCTTAGGTGAGGTTCCCGAGTGGCTAAAGGGATCAGACTGTAAATCTGACGTCAGTAGACTTCGAAGGTTCGAATCCTTCCCTCACCAATAAAATCATGCACTTAATTACATTTAATATAAACGGTATAAGGTCTCATATAAATCAGCTAAAAATTATAATAAACCACTACAAACCAGACATCCTATGCATACAAGAAACAAGAGTTAAAGATAATCTATTTCCACTAAAGGAAATAGAAAAATGTGGTTATGTGGTATTATTTAAAGGCAAAAAGCAACATTGTGGAGTTGCTACGTTTCTAAAAATGAATCCTATTACAGTTCAATACGGATTAAAATTAAATGATAGTTCTGAAAATAAGTTTAGAGTTATAACAGTTGATTTAAAAATAAAAAAAAGAATTTTGAAAGTAATTAATGTTTATTTTCCTAATGGAAATAATTTGAATAACTCAAAAAAATTTAAAGAAAAAAAAATTTTTTATAAAAAATTTTCTAATTTTCTTGATAGTTTTCGTAATACTGTTTCAACCATAATAATGGGAGATATGAATGTTTGCCCTTATGACATTGACATAGGATTTAATAAATGTAAAATTAATCATTGGATTAGTAAAGGTTACTGTTCTTTTTTACCTGAAGAAAAGTTGTGGCTAAAAAAAATTTTTTCTAAAGGATTAATAGATGTATACAGAAAGATGCATCCGAAAAAAAAAGACTACTCTTGGTTTGATTACAGATTTGATAGTTTCAATAAAAGAATTGGATTAAGAATAGATTTTATTCTTTCTAGTAAAGATATTTTTAAATATTTCAAAAAAATCTATATGAATTATTATTTTAGAACTTTTAGTAACACATCAGACCATGTACCAATACATGCTACAATAGATGAAAATTTATTTAACAAAGATAGGTAAAGAATAATGAATGCACTATTATTGCGTATAATATTTTATCCTATAAAATTATTTTGGAAAGTACTTTGTTTCATTCGTGAATTAATACTGAATTTAATAATACTAATAACCGTATCTTTTATTGCAGTATCATTTTTTGATAAATATTACCCGAAATCAAGTAACTTCAATAATAGTGCTTTATTAATGAAAATACATGGGAATATATCAGAAATACCTCCAATTAACGAAAACAAGAAATTCAATATAAAAAAAATAATATATAATAGAAAGAATGTGATTCAGGAGAATTCTTTATTTCAAATAGTTGATACCATAAGGTATGCTATTTCAGATAAGAGAATAAATGGTTTAATCTTAGATTTAAAGAATTTTAATTATGCCAATCAACCATCATTAGAGTACCTTGGTAAGGTTATAAAAGAGTTTAGAAATTCCGGAAAAAGTGTTTATTCTATAAGTAACAATTACAATCATAGTCAATATTTTTTGGCAAGTTATTCTGATAAAATATATTTAACACCAGAAGGTGGGGTAAGTATTAACGGATTTTCTAGTAAAAATTTTTATTACAATGATTTTTTAAAAAAATTAAAAGTTAATACACATATATTTAGGATAGGTGATTATAAATCCGCAGTTGAGCCATTTATGTTAAATAAAATGTCAGAAAATACGAGATTATCTGAAACTAATTTAATAAGCCAGTTATGGAAAAATTATGTCAGTACTATATCAAAAAATAGAAATATACCTTCAAAAAATTTTTTGTTTGATGTTAAATATTTCATAAAAGAACTAAAAAAAGTTAAAGGGAATAGATCTAAATTAGCAGTAAATAAAAAATTGGTAGATAAAATATCTTCTTATAATAATTTTGAAAAAGATATGATAAAAAAATTTGGTTTTAACAAAAAAAAAAATAGATATAATAATATAGACATTTACGAATATATATCTAAGATAAGAAATAAAAATAAGGAAAAAAATAAAATATCTATAATAAACGTAAATGGAATAATTTCAGATGAAGCAGATTCTTCAAACAACTATTCAATAAATAGCGAATATATTGCTGAACAAATAAGAACATCATATTCTTCACCAGAAACTAAAGCTCTAATAATTAGAGTTAATAGCCCAGGAGGTAATATAGACTCTTCTGAAATAATTAGAGAAGCTTTGCTAGAAGCTAAAAAATCAAATAAACCTATAATTGTTTCAATGGGTGGTGTTGCTGCTTCAGGAGGATACTGGATATCTACTCCAGCGGATTACATAATAGCTAGCAAAAATACTTTAACAGGATCAATTGGAATATTTAGTATATTTAATACTTTTGAAAAAACTTTAGATAGTATTGGAATACATGAAGATGGAGTTCAAAGTACAAATTTTCCAGAACTATCAATAACAAAAGACGTACCCCTAGAACTTAAAAAAATAGTAGAAATAGATCTAAAGAGCGGATATAACAAATTTATAGATATAGTTTCAAAATCTAGAAATAAACCAGTAAATCATATAAGGTATATAGCTCAAGGTAAAGTGTGGACTGGACTTGATGCATTAAATAATGGATTAGTTGATGAAATAGGAGATTTTGACAATGCAGTAAAAAAAGCATTAGAACTCTCAAAAATAAAATCATATTACATTTCATGGAGTGAAAACAAAAAAAATAATAATTTTATAGATTTTATAAAAAGTAACTTCATATCAAATAAAGAAAATTTAATTTTAAAAATTAAAAACGAAATTTTGAACAAAGAAACATTTTTTAATTACTTAATTAACAAAAAATATAATAAATATCTAATATGTAGTAGCTGTATTTATAAAATGTAATTAAATAAACAAAATAACAGTTTCTCTAAAATTTTTATAAAACTGGATTTATTTAAATAATTTTTTATGTTTTCTTCTTCTGAAAATTTTATATAATTTTCACTTATTTTAGTTAATTTCTTATTAAATTTTTTATCGTCTATTATAAGAGTTATTTCTAAATTAATTTTTATACTACGACAATCAAAATTTATTGTACCTATAAAACTTATATTTTCGTCTATTATTATACTTTTTGTATGCAAAAGTCCTTTTTTATATCTATATATAGAAACTCCAGATTTTAATAAAGCCTCAAAGAGAGGTTTACTTATCCACTCTATTAAAATAAAATCATTTTTAATAGGAACTATAATTATAACTTTTATTCCACTTTTAGAAACATTGCATATAGCATTTAAAAGTTCGCTACTTGGAACAAAATATGGTGTTATTATAACTAATCTTCTTTTTGCAGAATATATAGATAAAAGCAATAATTCGTGCATGAAATTTTTTTCTAAATTATTTCCAGAAACAACAGACTGTATTATATTTTTAGGACTGTTTTTTTTATAGTAATTTTTTTTAAAATTCAAAAATTTAATTTTATTAACTATTTTAGTTGATTCAGTTTCTACTGCCCAATCATAATAAAATATAAAATTTAAATATAAAACTATAGGTCCCTTTACCTTCAACATTATATCAGTCCATTTTCCTATTTTTTTATTTCTTTTAAAAAATGTAGGGTCTATAATATTCATACTTCCTACATAAGCAATTTTATTATCTATTAATATCATTTTTCTATGTTGTCTAATGTCTATTCTATTAAATATAGAATTTATACGCATAGCTTTAACGATTTTTACACCTACTTTTTTCAGATAATTAAAATATTTACTATTAAAAAAGTTCCAACATCCTATATGGTCAAGTATTATTTTACAAGAAACACCTCTTTTTGAAGCTTTAATTAATTCTTTAACTAAATTTAGTGTTTTACCTTCTACTTGAAATATATAAAAAGTCATATAAATGTTCTTATTAGAAGATTTTATATCTTTTATTATAGAATTTATTATTTTTGTTGTATTAGAAAATAATTTACTTTTACAGCTATACGACTTATTCATTTGACTAAATTCACAAAACTTAAATATTTTATTACAATTTTTATTTTTTAAATTTATTAACTTATATTTTTTTTTGTTTGTTAAACCTACAAATTTTTTCCATAAATTTCTTTTAAAAATTGTTATGTAATTAAATTTCTTATATAAATAAGTTAAAATATAAATTATTAACGATGACTTAGGAAAAAAATATATAAATAATAAATTAAATGATAAATAAGAAAAATTCTTATGGATACTTATATATTTAAATAAAAAAAACATAAGAGAAAATAAAAAAAAGAAATAATTTAACAAAATAAAAAATTACCTCAAATTAAAAATTAAAAAATATGTCCCATTTTTAATGCCTTAGTATCTAGATAATTTGAATTATTTAAATTTCTTCCTACTATAAGTGGTATTCTTTTTATTACATTTATGCCAGATTTATTTAAAATTTTAATTTTTTCAGGATTATTAGTTAGCAAATTAATTTTATGTATACCTAAAAGTTTAAGCATGTCTGAACATATTGTAAAATCTCTTTCATCAGCAGAAAATCCTAATTTATGGTTGGCTTCTACAGTATCTATACCTTTATCTTGTAAGGAATAAGCTTTAATTTTATTTAATAAACCTATATTCCTACCTTCTTGCCTATGATAAAGAAGTATTCCACTCTTATTTTTAGATATAAATTTAAGTGAAGCTTTTAATTGAAAACCACAATCACATCTTAAACTAAAAAAAGCATCTCCTGTTAAACATTCAGAATGTATGCGAGTTAATACAGGTTTAGACATATTTATAACATTGCCATATAATAAAGCAACGTGATTAATTTTTGTAGTTATTTCTTCAAATCCAACCATAACAAATTTACCCCAAATAGTAGGCAACTTAGATTCTACTACTTTTATTAACTGCATATTATTACACCAATATATTTTAAATTTTTTAAATATTTTTACTTAAATTTATATTAAATCCTCCGTCCGCATATATTACTTGTCCTGTAATTATATTTGACAAATAGGATAATAAAAAAACCGCAATATTTCCTATATTATGTATAGACACGTTACCATTGATAAGACTATATTTATTAAAATTATTTAAAGTTTTTTTAAAATCTTTTACTCCTAAAGATGACAAAGTGGATATAGGAGCAGAAGATATAGCATTCACTCTAATTCCATATCTTGAAAGAGAGTTAGCCATATAAATTACATTTGCTTCTAATGAAGCTTTTGCAACTCCCATAATATTATAGTTATTTATTACCCTTTTAGACCCTACATAAGTAATAGTTACTAAAGATGAACCTTCATTTAACATATCTAAACTGTTTTTAGCCATAGACACAAAACTGTAAGAACTAATATTATGAGTAATTAAAAAATCTCTTCTATTTATTAATTTAACATAATCTCCATTAAGTTGTTGTTTTGGAGCGTAAGCTATAGAATGAACAAAACCATCAAATTTTTTCCAATATTTTTTTATTTTGTAAAATAAAAAAAATATATCTTTATCTTTTGATACATCACATTTTACAATGATATCTGAATGAAATTTTTTAGCTATTTTTTTTACTTTTTTTTTAAATCTTTCATTTTGATAACTAAAAGCTAAACTAGCTTTTTCCCTATATAAAGATTTAGCTATACCATAAGCTATAGAATATTTGTTAGAAATTCCAGAAATTAAAATTTTTTTATCTTTAAGGAGATTCATATATATATTTAAAAAGTCAAAAAAAACTAAATTAAAACAATATTTTTACAATATTTATTTTTACTTAATAGGTATATATTTTTAAGTGTTATATTACTTATATTAATAAATGAATCATATGTTAAAAAAGATTGATGATTAGTATAAATAACATTCTTATAATTACAAATTTTTTTTAAATAAAAAATTTTTCTTAAGTCTATTTTTTTTCTATGTAAGAACTTTTCTTCTTCACAAACATCTATTCCTAATCCACCTATCTTACCATTTTCTAAAGCTCTAACAGCATCTTTAATATTTATTAAACCACCTCTACTAGTATTGATTATAATAACATTCTTTTTCATTTTATCAAATGCATGACTGTTTATCATATGATAAGTATCTTCTTTAAGAGGACAATGTAAAGTTATTACATCACATTTATTATATATTGTAAATAAATCAACATATTCTAAATCATTCGATTTAATGTTTTTTGTAAGAACAGGATCGTATACTAAAATTTTAGATTTAAAGCTTAATAAGATATCTGCTAAACATTTTCCTATATTTCCAAATCCTATTATACCTATAGTACTTTTCGATAAGTCTTTTCCTATTATTTTTTTAAAGTTAAAATTACCACTGCTTGTATAATTATATGTACTTAAAATATTTCTTGTTAAACATAAAATTAAACCTAACGTATACTCTGCTATAGACTGTGGGGAATAACAAGGAACTCTAACTACTTTTATTCCTAACTTATTAGCTTCTTTCAAATCAACGTTATTAAATCCAGCACATCTAAGAGCTAAAATTTTTATATTAAATTTAAATAAATAATTTAATACATTACTATTACAAATATCGTTTGTAAAAACACATACAACGTTATATCCTTTAATATGTTTTACAGTACTTTCATTTAACTGAAATCTAAAATAACTTATTTCAAAATTATAATTTTTGTTAGCAATTGAAAAATATTTTTCATCATAAAAAGATGAACTAAAAACTAAAATTTTCATTAAATTTCCTATAAAAATTAAAAACATGAATAAAGATAAAAGAATACTAATTTTAAAAAAGTTTGACAAGTATTACCCAAAAAAAGCTACAGATTTAATTTATAGAAATAAATTTGAATTATTAATATCAATTTTACTATCTGCTAAATCTAGAGACAAAGTTGTAAATAAAGTAACAAAAAAATTATTTTCTATAGCCAATTCTCCAGAAAAAATTTTATTGTTAGGAATAAAAAAATTAAAAAAACATATAAAAAAAATAGGTCTCTTTAATAAAAAATCATATTATATAATTAAAATATGTAAATACTTGATATTTAAATTTAAAGGAAAAGTTCCAAAAAATGAAAAAGATATTCTTTCATTACCTGGTATAGGAATAAAATCTGCTAATATGATTTTAAACATTTATTATAACAAAAACAGAATAGCTGTTGATACGCATGTTTTTCGTGTAAGTAATAGAACAAAATTCGCTAAATCAAATAAAATACATAAATTAGAAAAAAAAATAATAAATTTAGTACCAAAAAAATATGTAAAATATATAAATAGATGGTTCGTGCATCATGGAAAAAATATATGCAAATATAAGCTTTATAAATGTAAAAAATGTATAATAAACAAACTATGTGAATATAAAGGAAAAATAAACGATTAATTTATTTTTTTTACAAGAACTATGTTTTTTTTTCCTTTTTTCATTATTATGTATTTGTTATATATCCAATCTTCTTTTTTTAAAATATATTCAATATTTCTTTGAACAAATCCATTTATAAATATTGAACTATTTTTTATAATTTTTTTAGATTCAGTTAATGATTTAGAAAATTTTATTAAAATTAATAATTTTTTTAAATTAATATTTTCTTTAGAATGAAAAACATCTACGTTTTCACTAGAAACTAAATATTCAAAATTCTTTTCTGTTAAATTAAAAGGAGAATTTTTAAAAAAAAAATTGGTTATTTTTATAGCTAAATCTAAACTATTTTTACCATGAACTATATTTGTAACTTCTTCAGCTAACAAATATTGAGCATATTTTTTTTTTTGATATGAATGTCTACTTTCTAAGTCTTCTATTAAGTTTACATCTAAAAATGTTAAAAATTTTAAAAAAATATAAACTTTTTCGTCAGGTACATTTATTAAATATTGATATAATTTATAAGGAGTGGTCATTTTTTTGTCTAACCAAATAACATTATTAGCAGTTTTACTAATTTTAACATTATTAAAGTCAGTTATTAAATTTGTAGTTAAGCCAAAAACTTGTTTTCTTTTAATTCTATTAATTAATTTCACTCCTAATAAGATATTTTTCCATTGATCGGAACCACCAATTTGTAAATTAACATTATATTTTTTATTTAAATACAAAAAGTCATATCCTTGTAACAAAATATAAAAAATATCGCTAAAAGTTCTGTAATCTTCAAATTTGTCAATAAACTTAGTTGAACAATTTTTACCAACATTTGTCAAAAAGTTTACAATATTTAATTTTCTTAGCCAATATTTGTTATTAACTATTATTATATTTTTATCATAAAAAAAATCCTTTATTTGTTTTTTAATATTTAAAGAATAATTTTCTATTTTTTCGCAAATAGTTTTATTCTTTTTTTTTCTTTTAAAAGAAGGATTTCCTATTAAGGCAGTAGCTCCTCCTATAAGAAATATAGGATTATGTCCAATATTAAGTAATTTTCTTATAAATACTAATAAAGAAAGATGACCTATATGTAAACTGTTAGCTGTAGGATCAAATCCACAATATAAAGAAATCTTTTTCTTATTTAAAAAATTATTAAGTTTTTTAAAATTAGTTACATTATTTATTAAACCTACTTTTTTTGATTTATTTAAAAAATTCAAATATTTTTCTTCCATAATTTTCTTTTAAGTATTAAAATAAATTAATACAGTTTATTAATTAAAACTTCTAAAACTCCATTAATATACATATATTCTACTTTGTCTGAACCACCAATAAGACTGCCTTTAATCCAAAGTTGTGGATATGTATAAAATTTAGAATATTTAGGTAATTCATTTCTTATATCTTTATGAACAAGAACATTAACATACCCGAATTTTACATTAAGTTTTATTAAGATTTCAGATACTTTAGCTGAAAAACAGCAACTAGGATTTTTAGGAGTACCTTTCATATACAATATTATTTTATTACTTTTTATTTGTTTTTTTATTAAATCTAAGGTTTTCATAATAATTTTAAATGTTTAAAGTTTTTTAATTTTTTTGAGCCTAATTAAAGTGTCTACTATTATTTTTGTTTGAAAATCTATTTCTATATTTATTAAATCATTAAATTTAACTTCAAATAAAGTGGTATTATTTTTAGTTTCAGGTATGATATTTACACAAATTAATTTATTTATAAAACTAAATATAGTTAAGCTTATACCATTAAAAGCTATATAACCTTTTTCGAAAATATATTTGTTATATTCATCTTTCAATAAGGAAAAAAAAATTTTGTCTGATTTTATTTCCTTTACTATAGCTTTACACATAACATGACCATAAACTATGTGTCCGCCTAACTCAGAATTAAATTTTAGAGAACGCTCTAAATTAATGTAACTACCTATTTTAAAATTATTAAAATTAGTAATATTAAATGTTTCTTTTACTATATCAAAAGATAATATTCTGTTTTCTATACTTTTTACAGTTAAACAACATCCATTACACGATATTGAGGCTCCTAAAAATAATTTATTCCTTAAATTTTTAGGAATTTTTACAAAATAGGTATAATATTTTTTTTTTTTTGAAATATTTAAAATTTTACCTATCCCTTGAACTATTCCTGTAAACATTTTTTAATCCAAATCGTTAATATTTATATAATAATTTTATATTATATTTAATATAATTAAAACATATTTATTTTATTTTAAACTTATAATAATATAATTATTAAATACGTCCGTAGCTCAATGGTAGAGCGTCACTATGACATGGTGAATGTTAATGGTTCAATTCCATTCGGACGTATACTTAAATATTTCAAAAACAAAATTCTATATGAGAAAAACAAAAATAGTTTGTACTATAGGGCCATCAACAAGCTCTAAAAAAATGTTGTTAAAAATGCTAAAATACGGAATGAATGTAATAAGACTTAATTTATCACATGGTAAAAATGAAAGTCATGGAAAAATAATAAACTCAATTAATTTTTTATCAAAAAAATATGATATACCTATAGCTATATTACTTGATACTAAGGGCCCAGAAATAAGAACAAAAAATTTATTTAAAAAAAAAGAAGTGAATCTAATATCTGGGCAAAAATTCATTTTAACAACAGAAAAAAATATCGTTGGAAATTCAAAAATAGTTTCAGTTACTCATAATAAATTAACAAACGATTTAAAAGTAGGCGACGAAGTCTTGATAGACGATGGATTAATAAAAATGAAAGTAAAAAAAATAAAAGAAAAAAAAATATTTTGTAAAGTTCTTAACAGTGGGGTACTAGGAGAAAATAAAAGTATTAATTTACCTGGAATAAAAATATCTTTACCATATATTTCAGACAAAGATAAAGAAGATATATTGTTTGGTATAAGGAAAAATATAGATTTTATCGCCATTTCTTTTGTTAGAAAAAGACAGGACGTTTTAGATATAAAAGAATATTTAAAAGAAAATAAAGGAGAAAATGTTCAAATAATATCAAAGATAGAAAATCAAGAAGGATTAAATAATTTTGATGAAATTTTAAAAGAATCTGATGGTATAATGGTAGCTAGAGGAGATTTAGGTGTAGAAATTCCAGTAGAAGAAGTAATTTTTGCTCAAAAAATGATAATAAAAAAATGCAACTATGCTAGAAAACCAGTAATTACTGCTACTCAAATGTTAGAGTCTATGATTAAAAATCCTAGACCTACGAGAGCTGAAGCAGGCGATGTTGCGAATGCTATAATAGATGGAACTGATGCCGTTATGTTATCAGGAGAAAGTGCAAAAGGTAGTTATCCTTTAGAATCTTTAAAAATAATGGCTAAAATATGTAAAAAAACTGATAACAACACGTCTTTTTTTAAAAATAAATTTAATAATAATGAATATGAAATAAAAATAACAGAAGCAATTTGCAGCAGTGCGGTAGAAATTTCAGAAAAATTAAATTCTTCAATAATAATAGTCTCAACATATTTAGGTAAATCTGCTAAATCAATAAGAAAATATTCTCCTAGAGCTAAAGTTATAGCTATGACAAGCAATATAAACACATTTAAACAATTATTGATATGTAAAGGAGTAATAACTAAATTTGTAAATAAAATAGATTCAATTGAAAAATTTTATAAACTAGGTAAACTTTTAGCAATTAAAGAATTTAAAATA
The DNA here is from genome assembly GCA_050108195.1 of Enterobacteriaceae bacterium entHe1. Classification (GTDB taxonomy): domain Bacteria; phylum Pseudomonadota; class Gammaproteobacteria; order Enterobacterales; family Enterobacteriaceae; genus JBNIDL01. Next base: position 212,187 of record JBNIDL010000001.1, on the reverse strand, counting down.
AAAAAAGGAAACATAATAATAATGGTTTCCGGAAACATAACAAATACAAACACTATTTCCGTACAAGTAATATAAAATCAATATTCTTTTATTTTTTTATAAATATGATTTAGTATTGAATGTACTCCTTGAACTCTAGTGTAAGTGATGTATTTAAATAAATTTATTTTTTTAAAAAAATAATAAATGTTTATTTTTTTTATTTTTTCTATTTTTTTATTTTTAAACATTGAAATAATGATATATACAATACCTCTAACTACGGAAGAATCACTATATCCATAAATTTTTAATTTTTTTTTGTTATTAATATCTATTTTTATCCAAACATTACTTTGACAACCTTCAACTAGATATTTTTTAAATTTTACTTTTTTAATAAAAAAAAACAGCTCGTTTCCTAATTCTATTAAAAATAAATATTTTTCTTCCCAATTTTTACAATTACAAAAATTTTCTAAAATTTTATTTAAACTAATAAATTTCATTTTAGTATAATAATTTTTTTATTTTGTTTATTTTTTTAATTAAATAATTTATTTCATCTAAATTATTATATATAGCTAAAGATATTCTGCACATTCCAGAAACATTGAAATGTCTTATTAATGGTATAGCGCAATGATATCCGGTTCTTATATATATTCCATATTGATTTAGGAAACTTCCTACATCGTAAGAATGTAAATTTTTTATGTTAAAGGATATAATTCCAGATCTTAATTCAGATCCATATATTATAATTCCTTTTATTTCTTTTAATTTTTTAAATAAATAGCTGACTAATTTAGTTTCATAGCAAACGATATTACTTATTTTTATTTTGTTTATATAATTAATTGCAGCTCCTAAGCCTATTATTCCACTAATGTTAGGAGTGCCAGCTTCCAATTTCCAAGGTATATCGCAAATTTTTATTTTTTTTTTCACAATATTTAAATCATTTACAATTCCTCCACCAAATATTAATGGATCTACATTTTCTAATATTTTTTTTTTTCCATATAAAACCCCTATTCCTGTAGGTCCATACATTTTGTGACCTGAAAATACATAAAAATCGCAGTCTATTTTACTTACATCTAAAACATTATGAGCTACATATTGTGCTCCATCTATAATTATTATAGCATTACTTAATTTTCTAACTATTTTTACAATTTTTTTTATAGGATTTACAATACCTAAAACATTAGACAAGTGAGTTATTGAAAAAACTTTAGTGTTTTCATTTACAATTTTATTTATTAAATTTAAATTTAAGTTACCGTTTTTTAATAAAGGAATATACTTCAGTTTTAAATTTTTTTTTATTGATACTATTTGCCAAGGAATTATATTAGAGTGATGTTCCATTATACTAATAACTATGTTTTCTTTTTTTTTTATAATATTACAGATCCAGTTTGCCACTAAATTAATTCCTTCTGTAGTATTTTTTGTAAATATTATTTCTTTAAAACTTTTAGCATTTATAAATTTAGCAATTTTTTTTCTTATTTTTTCTACTTTAACCGTAATCTCATTACTTAAATCATAAGATCCTCTATGTATTGAAGAATATTTTTTTGAATAAAAATTCAATTTTGATTCAATAACAGACTTGGGTTTATGTGTACTTGCAGCGTTGTCGAAATAAATTACTTTATTTTTAGTGTTTTTAAAAAAAGGGAAATCATTACGAATTTTATTTTTCATATAATACTTTTCTTATATTTAAATCATTAATTTTAAAATTTTTTGTATTTTTTATATAATTATTAAAAACTGAACTAATAAACGATACTATCATTATATACTGAGATTTTCTTTTACTTATACCTCTAGATCTTAAATAAAAAATGTAATCTTTATTAAAACTTCCAATTACAACTTTATGAGTACATTTAGATTTATAAGAATATATTTTAAGTTTTGGAGAAATTTTTATATTAGAAGAACTGTCTAATAATAAGTTGTGTACTTTAATATGACTCACTACATCTTTTGTATTTTTTTTTATTTCTATTAAATTATCAAATGATATATAACTTTCTTTTTTAGAAACAATTTTATGGTTTTGTATGCTTTTACAATTATTATTTAAATGATTAAGTTTTATTTTAATTTTAGCTAGAGACTTATTGTTGGAAATAACTAAACTTTTTATAAAAATTTTAATATTTTTTTTATTAGCGTTTGTCTTTATATTAATTTTACTAAACTTTGCTTTATTTAAAAATATGCTTTTTTTTATTTCAGTATTTTTATTTAAATTAAATTTTTTGTATAAAAAATTATAATCTTTATTTCTATTTAAATTCAAAAAATATTTTAATTTTGAATTTTTATCTAAAAAAAAAGAAGAATTAGAAATAACAAAACATTTTTTACTATTTAAATTTACATAATTTTCAAATATATTTATTTTAGAATTTTTTTTTATTTTAATCAAATAGTTATATTTAATTAAATTTAATTTTTTTTTATTTTTATTTAAATTTTCAACTATATGTAAAATATATAAAGATTGATAATATTCATTATTGTTAAATAATTCTATAATGTCAGTTAAAAATCTTCTTTTACAAATTATATTGGAAATTAAATCAGATTTAATAAAATTAAATTCCTTGCATAAAACTTTATTTTTGTAAATTTTCCATTTTTTGTTTAACTTAGTAAATTTATTTAATATTTTACCATTAAAAATTACAACACAATATACATTTTTAGGTATAATATTTTTATTTTCGTCGTTAATTTTAAATTTAGTTTTTTTCTCTTTAAAAAACGAGTTGTTTAAAAAATTATTCCAAAAAATAAAGTTATTTTTGTAATCTTTTTCAAAAATTTTACTATATTTTTTTAAATATTTTTTATTAAAAAAATTGCATAATTTATTTATAAAAAGATTTTTTTTTTTTTTAAGTAAATTGTTCATATCCATTTTTTTCTACTAATTCTGCTAAAGATATATTACCTGATAATACTATTTTACCTTCTTTTAAAATATGTACTTTATCTGGACAAATGAAATCTAAAATTTTTTTATTATGAGTTATTATAATAAAAGATCTTTTTTTATTCTTAAATTTATTTATACAATTAGATACCAGTTTTAATGTATCTACATCTAGTCCAGAATCAATTTCGTCAAAAATACAAAAACTAGGCTTTAATAACATCATCTGTAATATTTCATTTTTTTTCTTTTCTCCACCAGATAATCCAAAATTTACAGGCCTTGTTAAAATACTTTCATTTATTTTCAGATAATCGGAAATTTTGTATAAAATTTTGTAAAATTTTATTTTATTAATTTTTTTTTTTTTATTATGCTTTCTTATACTATTAACTGCATTGTATAAAAAAATATTATTATTCACTCCAGGTATTTCTATAGGATTTTGCAATAATATAAATAATCCTCTTCTAGCTCTTTCTTCTTGATTTAAATTAAATAAATTTTTATTTTTAAATAAAACACTACCCGAAATAACTTTATATTTTTTATATCCAGATAAAACCATAGACAATGTACTTTTGCCAGATCCATTTGGCCCCATAATTGCATGAACTTCGCCTGGATATATAAATAAATTTAAATTTTTTAATATATATTTATTATTTACTGAAACTATCAAGTTTTTAATAAATAGCATTTATTTGTTACCCTAAAAATATTTTTAAGTTAAAATTTTTTTTATATTTGATTTTAAAATATCTTGAACTTCGACAGAAAATTCGAATGGTAGTTTAGAAAATATATTTTTACAAAATCCATTAATTATAACAAAAATAGAATCTTCTTTACTAATTCCTCTTTGTCTACAATAAAATAATTGATCTTCACTTATTTTATCTGATTTTGCTTCATGTTCTACTAAAGATGTAAAATTATTTGACTCAATAATAGGAAATGTATGAGAACTACATTTATTACCTATTAAAATTGCATCACATTGTGTATAATTCCTACAATTATTCGCTTTTTTACTAATTTTAACAATGCTACGATATGTATTAGAACTTTTACCAAAAGATACACTTTTTGATATTATTGTAGAATTAGTGTTTTTACCAATATGTATCATTTTAGTCCCTGTATCAGTTTGTTGAACATCTTTTGTTAAAGAAACAGAATAAAAACTTCCACTTGAAAATCTTCCTTTTAATATAACGCTAGGGTATTTCCAAGTTACTGCTGATCCAGTTTCTGATTGAATCCAAGACATTTTAGAATATTTTCCTAAACAAATAGCCCTTTTTGTTACAAAATTAAGTATTCCACTTTTTTTTGAATTTCCTGGATACCAATTTTGTACAGTAGAATACTTAACTTTAGACTTCTTCATTAATATTATTTCTACCACAGCTGCGTGTAATCTAAATTTATTACCTACAGAAGAAGAGCATCCTTCTAAATAACTTATATAACTTTCTTCATCTGCTATTAACATAGTTCTTTCAAATTGACCCACATTTTTGGAATTAATTCTAAAATAAGATGATATTTCTATCGGACATTTCACACCTTTAGGAACATAAACAAAAGTACCGTCAGAAGCTACTGCTGAATTTAAAGCGGCAAAAAAATTATCATTATATGGAACTACACTGCCTAAATACTTTTTAACTATATAAGAATATTTTTTTACGGCTTCATTAAAAGAACAAAATATTATACCTTTTTTCCTTAAAAATTTTTTCTTAGTAGTCGATATAGATACTGAATCAAATATAGCATCTATAGCTATTTTACTTTTTTTGTTATCTATTTCAATACCTAATTTATTAAAAGCATTTTTTATTTTATTAAAAGATTTTTTTTTATTTTTATTTTGTTCATTTAAGTTAGGATAACTGTAATAACTATAACTATTATAGTTTACAGATTTATATGTAGCATTAAGCCAATTTGGTTCTTTCATTTTCTTCCATGCATAGTATGCTTTAAGTCTAAATTTTAGCATCCAATCAGGTTCTTTTCTTATTTTTGATATTTCTTTTATTATTTTACTGCTAATGCCTTTTTTTAATTTTCTAGACTTTATTTTAGTAAAAAATCCATGCCTATAAGAATTATTTTCTTTATTTTTCATAATTATTTAATTCTAAAATTAATTTAAAAAAAAATTTTTTATAAATGTTAGATAGCATAAAAGTAAAATTAGTAAATATAGTTAATTACTTTAATATATAACTTTTAAAAATAAAATATTTACTATATTTTATATATATAAATATATATAATATATTTTTAATTAAAAAGTTTTATACTTTATTAATTGATATATTTAAATAAATATATTAAAAAATAAAATGAAAAAAATTAACAAAATTTTTTGTATTAAAAAATTAAAGAAAAAAACAAAAATATCTAATAAAATATATAATAAAATATTAAAATTTAGAAAAAAAATAAAAAAAATAATTTATAGAAAAATAGATAAACTTTTGGTAATGATAGGACCATGCTCTATAACCGATGCTTCTTCTAGTATAGAGTACGCAAAGAGGCTTTCTTCCCTTAAAGATAAATATGGAGACAAGTTAGAAATAATTATGAGAGTTTATCTAGAGAAGCCTAGAACAACTACAGGATGGAAGGGAGTTATAATAGATCCACATATGAATGATACTTTTAATGTGAATAAAGGTATATTAATTTCTAGAAAAATATTAAAAAAAATAAATGAACTAAACATTCCTGTAATAACAGAATTTTTAGAACCAATTATTAGCAAATATATAAGTGATTTAATCACTATTGGTGTTATAGGAGCAAGAACAACGGAAAGCCCTATTTATAGATCAATAGCTTCATCTTTTGATTTTCCAGTAGGATTTAAAAATAATAACGATGGAAATACTAAGGTGGCTATAGATGCTATAATAACATCTAAATATTCAAGTATTTTACTTTTACCTGATAAAAATGGAACATTCTATTCATATAAAACATCGGGCAATAACGATTGTTTTTTAATTATGAGGGGTGGTAAAGTTCCAAATTTTTATAAAAAAGATATAGATAGCATTTGTCAATCTTTAAAAAAATTAAATCTTTTAAATAGAGTCGTTATAGATTGTAGCCATGGAAACAGTAAAAAAAATTATACTAAACAAATAGAAGTAGTTGAATATTTATGCAGAATAGTTAAAAATAATAAAAATATTATTGGAATAATGTTGGAAAGTAATTTAATAAGTGGAAAACAAAATATTAAAAAAAATAAAAAAATAATATATGGTAAATCTGTAACAGATGGATGTTTAGGATGGAAAGATAGCAAAAATTTAATAAAATTAATACACAAATCTTTATAAAAAATTATTTTTACTTCAATAGTACATTAAATTTTAATTTTAAAGCTTCTATTGTTTTTGTCAAAAGATCATTTATCTCTTCATTTTTCATGTTTTTATTATCTTGTATAAACAATCTAATAGACATAGTAATTTTTTCAGAGTCTTTATTTTCTTTGTACATATCAAAAACTTCTATGTCGACCAACTTATTTTTTATGATTTTTTTACATTCTTTCATTATTATATAGTAAGGTATACATTTTTTTAGTTTTATAGAAATGTCTCTTATTTTTACAGGTGTTTTAGGTATATTTTTTTTAAAACTTAAATCTTGAAGTTCAATGTAATTAAGATAAATTTCAAATACTATTACTTCATGTTTTAAATTAAATTTTTTAAAGTTTTCTTTATTTATTAACCCAAAATATCCAATAAATTTATTTTTAAAAAAAATTTTAGAACTTTTTATAGGGCATAAAAAATCGATATTTTTATTGTTTTTAAATTCAAAATTATTAATATTATAATTAGTTATACAAAAAACTGACTCTAGATCTCCTTTTAGATCATAAAAATCTAATTTGCCATATTTTTCACTCCAATGTGAATTAAATTTATTTCCAGAAATCGCACCAGAAATCATCAATTTTTGTTCTACAAATAAATTAAATTTTTCATTTGGTATAAAACATAATCCGCTTTCAAATATTTTTATGTTTTTCTGTTTTCTATTTTGATTATAAGAAACAGTTTTTAAAATGCCAGGTATTAAAGATAATCTCATGGAAGAATAATCATAAGATATAGGATTAGATACTATTAAAGGGTTTATATTTGATTTTAAAAACAACTGTGAACTAGGTCTTATAAAACTATATGTTATAACTTCTTGATAACCTCTATTAGTCAACAATAATTTAATTTTGTTAAGTAATTTTTTTTTTTTTTCTTTTTTGCTGAAAAAAATTTTACTTTTTATAGGAACTATTGGTATTTTGCTATATCCATACATTCTAAGTATGTCTTCTATTATATCGTCTTCATTTTTTATATCTGTTCTCCAACTTGGTATAACAGTATCAATATAAACTGTATTTTTATTTTTTATTTTATAACCTAATCGTGTCAAAATATTAATTATTTTTTTCTCAGTAATTTTTAACCCTATTATTTTAAATAAATTTAAATATTTAAGTCTAATTATCTTTGTTTTAACTTTATTTACAAACCCAAATATTGGGCTAGGAGTTCCTCCAAATATATCTACAATAAGTTCAGTAATTCTTTCTATTGCAAATTTTTGAGTTGAAAAATCTATTTTTTTAAAAAAAAACTCTGAAAATTTATTAGATATTTTATATTTCTTTATATTATATTTTATTTCAGAAGGATTGTAAGAAACGCTTTCTATAAAAATATCTTTAGTATTCTCATTTATGTCAACAAGAGTACTGTTTATTCCAGGTATCAAAGACAATATTTTTTCGTTATCTGACAGAACTAAAGATTTATCAGATAGTTTTATTTTATTATTTTTTACTATTAAAAATTCGCCTGAAATAGCTTTTCTTAGTACTATTTTTTTTTTTATATTTAACATGTCCATTATGTTTACAGGTTGACCTAATTCTAACAAAATATAGTTTGTTATATCAAAAATAGAATTTTCATATTTAAAATTAGATAATTTTAATCTTTCCTTTATCCAATAAGGTATATTACGCGAAATATTTATGTTCTTTATTATTCTAAAAAAATATTTAGGACAGTATTTAGGATCTAAAATTTTAACGTTAAACCTAAGTTTTTTATTTATTTTATTATCTAACTTTTTAGGAAAATTATTTAATTTAAAATTTATAGAAAAAGTTGATGATATTTCTCTTACTATACCTAAAATATAGTTACAATCATCTCTTTCATTTATTTTTTCTAATTTAAAAGCTAAATTATATAAATTAAAAAAGTTTGTTAAATTTGTACCTAACAAAGATCTTTTAGCTTTATTCTCTAAATTTTTATTTTTGAAAGAAACTTCATTAAAAAGATGGACCTTATACTTTATAAATTTATTTTTTATATTTATATTTTTAAAATACGGATTTTCTATCTTTGATATTAATACTAAACTATTTATTTTAATATAATTACCATTAAAAATTGCTAAAATGCTATTATTTTTATTTATATTTAAAGTAACTAATAAATAGCTATCGTAAAGTTTTTTAAAAAACATAACTTTACCCAAAATAAATTTTTTTGATAATTTAAAACTATAAAAGCTGTTTATTTCAAATCCTATTTTATTGATTTTTTCTATAACGTCTTTTATTTTTAAATTTGGATTAATCCATTCTCTTATCCAACTTTCAACTAAATACATATAATAGTAGTTCAATTAAACTTATTTTTCAAAAAGTGTAAATTATTCTCAAAAAATACTCTTATATTTTTTAAATTATATTTGATCATAGCTAATCTTTCTACGCCAATGCCAAATGCTAATCCAGAATATATATTACTATCTATATTGTTAATTTTAAAAACTTTCTTGTTTATTAATCCACACCCTATTACTTCTATCCAATTGTTGTTCATTTTAATATCAACTTCAGCAGATGGTTTAGTAAAAGGAAAAAAAGATGGCCTGAATCTAATTTTTAAATTTTTTTTAAAAAAATTTTTTATAAAATTAAAAATTATATATTTTAAGTTTGCAAAATTAACATTTTTTTGAATTATAAATCCTTCAATTTGATGAAACATAGGTAAATGATTTTTATCATTATCTCTTCTATAAACTTTACCAGATGCCAATATTTTCATTGGAGGCTTGATGTTTCTCATAGCTCTAACTTGCATGTTTGATGTATGTGTTCTTAACAAAATTTTAGAGTTAATCCAAAAAGTATCATTTTTCGATCTAGATGGATGGTCCTTTTTAAAATTTAACATATCAAAATTATGATATTCATCTTCTATTTCTAATCCATCTATTATATTAAAATTTAAGCTATTAAATATAGATTCAACACTTTTTATTACTTCAGAGATAGGATGAAATTTACCAATATTTGTATATCTTCCTGGCAAGGTAATATCTATATTATTGTTGCTTACAGTAATTAATTTACTTTCTATAATATTTTTTTTCTTTAAAAATAAATTTTTTAAAATGTTTTTACATCTATTAAGCAAGTTTCCAAATTTAGGTTTTTTATTTTTATCTAATTTTTTAATATCTTTTATGAATTTTTGTAATTTACTATTTTTACCTAAAAATTTTTTTTTAATTAAATATAATTTTTTTAATTCATTAGTAAATTTTATTAATTTTTTAAAATTTAATATATTTTTATATAAAATTTTTATTAAATTTTTATATTTTATCATTTTTCAAAAAATTAATTATATTTAAAAATGTATTTTTATCATTTAAAGCTATTTCGGATAGAATTTTTCTGTTTATAACTACAGATTTTTTCTTTAGTAAACAAATGAAGTTACTGTAAGATAGTCCATATTTTTTAACAGCGGCATTTATTCTTATATTCCACAGTTTTCTAAAATATCTTTTTTTCTTTTTTCTATCTATGTAAGAATATTGTCCTGATTTAATTACTGATTGCTTAGCTACTTTAAATGATCTTGATCTAGCTCCATAATATCCTTTAGATTTTTTTAAAATTTTTTTATGTCGAAAATGAGAATTTACGCCTCTTTTTACTCTAACCATTTTATCAATTCCTTAAATAAAGTTAATATAATTTTTTTTATAATAAATATATATTTTAAATATATTGAAAGAAAGACTTGAACTTTTTTTTGTAGGTAATGACTTTTTTTCTTAGTTTTCTTTTTTTTTTAGATTTTTTTTTAGTTAATATATGTCTGAGATTTGATCTTTTATATTTTACTTTATTTTTGCTTTTTTTTTTAAATCTTTTAGAAATACTCTTTACAGATTTCATTTTTATCATTTAATAAATACCTTATTTAAATAATTTATTTTTTTTTAACCGATAAAATCATAATTATTTGTCTACTTTCTGTTTTAACAAACGTTATATTCAATTTAAATAATGATTTTAAATCTTTTTTTATTCTATTAAATATATTTATTCCAATATCTTTATGAATCATTTCTCTTCCTTTAAATCTTAAAGTAATTTTAACTTTGTTTCCACCATTTAAAAATCTAATTATATTTCTTAATTTTATCTTATAATCTTCTTTTTCTATATTAGGTCTAAATTTTATTTCTTTTATTTGTATAAATTTTTGATTTTTTCTTTTTTTTTTATTTGATTTTATTTTTTCATACAAAAATTTACTGTAATTTAATATTTTACATATTGGAGGATATACACTATTATTTATTTCTACTAAATCTAAACTACTACTTTCAGCTATTTTCATAGCTTTTATTATTGAAACAATACCTATATATTTACCGTTATAATCTGTTAATCTTACTTCCTTAGCAGATATTTCATTATTTATTTTTTTAGAACTTAAATTGTAATTTTTAACCATTATATTTTAATCACCTTATAATTTATAACTATTCACTTCGATTTTTATTAATTTAATAAAATCATATAAATAAAAATATCCTATATGTTTATTCCTAAATCTAACATCTATGGTATTTGTTACTTTTTCTTTTTCTCCACATATTATTATGTAAGGAATTTTTTTCAATGTTGCATTTCTTATCTTATTATTTAATGTTTTGTTAGTTACATCTTTATCTACTCTTATTTTATTTTTTAATAAAATTTTAAATACTTTTTTTATATAATCTTTTTGATTTGAATTTATACTTAATATTATCACTTGTATTGGAACTATCCATAATGGTAAATTTCCATTAAATTTCTCTAAAATAATTCCTATAAATCTTTCTATTGAACCAAATATAGCTCTATGTATAATAACAGGTGATAATTTTTCATTGTTTTTATTTATATAAAAAACATTTAACTTTTTGGATAACAAAAAATCTAACTGGATTGTTCCACATTGCCATTCTCTATCTAAATAATCAAATAAAATAAATTCTATTTTAGGCCCGTAAAATGCTCCATCTTCTAAATTTTTATAAAATTTAATTTTTTTTTTTATTAAAGAATATTCTAAAAATCTTTCAGCTTTATAATAATATTTATTGTTTTTACCTATAGAAGATGTAGAAAGTTTTACTTTTATTTTTTTTAATCCAAATAAATTATAAGTTTCATAGATAAATTCTATACATTCAGTTATTTCATTAATTATTTGACTTTCCCTACAAAATATATGCCCATCATCTTGAGTAAAATGTCTAGTTCTCATTAATCCATATAAAGAACCAGAAGGCTCATATCTGTAACATTCTCCGAATTCAAATATTTTCATAGGTAAATTTTTATAAGATCTTAATTCACTCTTGAAAATTTTTATATGACCAGGACAATTCATAGGTTTTATACAAAAGCTAACATTATTTTTTTTTACTTTAAAAATGTTTTTTTTAAAATTTGAATAATGTCCGGTATTTTCCCATAAAACTTTTTTTAACAAAGATGGAGTTTTTACTTCAATATAATTTAGACTATTTATTTTTTTTTTTATTATTTTTTTTAAATTATTATATATTAATAAACCATTTTTTTTCCAAAAAATCATTCCAGGCGAATCTTTATCAAAATAATACAAATCAAGTTTTTTGCCTATTTTCTTATGATTAATTTTTTTCATATTAATTATATTAATTTTAGTTAATATTGTTGTATTAATACTAACACTAATGTAATAGTATTAAAAATAATTTTTAATATATGTTAATATCAAATATTTATAAATTAATTATGAGTCTATATATGATAAAAAAAAAACAAAAAGAAATAATAAATAAATTTAAAGTTAAATCTTTTATTTATCCAAAAATAGAATTACGTAGAATTATAAATTTTTTAAAAAAATATTTGATTGAAAATAAAAAAGTGTATTCTTTTGTAGTTGGAATAAGTGGCGGGCAAGACTCTACTTTAGTTGGTAAAATATGTCAAAAATCAATTGAAGAATTTAGAGGATATAAAAACAAAAAAAAATATAAATTTATAGCTTTAAATTTACCATACGGTAATCAAATTGATGAAGAAGATTGTAACGAATCAATTAAATTTATAAAACCAGATGAAGTTCTAAATATAAATATAAAAAAAATAGTTGATAAAAACGTTAGAGAAATAAGAAATAAAGGAATAAAAATTACAGATAATTTAAAATCAAATTTAAAATCTAGAGAAAGAATGAAGATACAATATAGCATAGCTTATTCTAATTCAGGAATAGTTGTAGGGACAAATAACGCATCAGAAGCTTTAACAGGATTTTTTACAAAACATGGAGATAACGGTGTTGATATTAATCCAATAATACATCTTAATAAAAGGCAAATAAGTTTAATTTTAAAAAGCATTAATTGTCCAAAAAATTTATATAATAAAATACCTATGTCTGGTTTAAGCGATATATATCCTTCACTTGCAGACGAATATGAATTGAGAGTGTCATATAAAGATATAGATGATTATTTAGAAGGGAAAAGTATAAATCCATATAGTGAACTATTAATAGAATATATGTACGAAATAACAAAACATAAAAGATCTTTTCCTATGAATTTAACAAAATTTTATAAATAAATATTTAAAAAATTAATTTACCAAAAGTAAATCTTTCTTTTTTGCTATAATCAGTATAAGTTTTAACAAAAGATAAATTACTGTCTTTCATAATTCTTCTAACTTTACTTCCTTGATCGCATGCATGTTCTATAAATAAAGAACCATATTTAAAAAGATATTTATAAGCATTTTTGCATATATAATTAATGTAGATTAATCCATCTTCACCTCCAATTAAAGAACTAATGCATTCATATTGATAATTTTCAATTAAAGTATTTATATATTTTTTAGTTAAATATGGGGGGTTACTTACTATTATATTATATTTTTTATATTTCACAGGATGAAACCAAGAACCTGTTATAAACTTTATATTTTTCAAATTTAAATTTTTTGCATTTTTTTTTGAAATTTTTATTAAATTTTCTATAAAATCTATAGCAGTTATTTTCCACATTTTCCTTTCATATGCTAAGGATATAGATATATTACCTATACCTGTACCTAACTCTAATACCTTTAATTTTCTATTTTCATACATTTTTAATATTTTTTCTATTAAACATTCAGTTTCATATCTAGGTACTATTGTATAAATAGACGTAAACAACTTAAATTTCCAAAAATTACAATATCCTAAAGCATGTTCAATTGATTCTTCATTTTTTATTTTTTTCATAAAAATTTTTATTTTTTTTAAATATTTATATTTAAGTTTTTTATTTTCATTTTTTACTAGATAAGTATCTTTTTTTTTTATTAATAATGATATTATTCTTTCTGATTTTTGAACACAATTACGATATTTAAATTTATTTAGTAAAGATGAAATTATCTTTATACAATGTTTTATTTTCATTTATTTTCTTTAAATGATAAATAACTAATACTATATTTTTTTAAAATAGGATATACTAATAGTTCTAATTTTCCAGAAATTATTTCTTCTAAACTATATAAAGTTAAACCAATACGATGATCTGTCACTCTTTTTTTTTGAAAATTATAAGTTCTTATTCTATCAGACCTGTATCCACTTCCTAAAAGAGTTTTTCTTTTTTCTGACTGTTCTTTCTTTATTTTTCTCAAATTAAAATACCTAATTTTATTTTTTAATATATCCATAGCTCTTTTTTTGTTTTTATGTTGTGATCTTTCATTTTGACATTCAACGGTTATACCACTAGGCATATGTACTATTCTTATAGCAGAATCAGTCTTATTGGTATGTTGACCCCCAGCTCCAGAAGATCTAAAAGTGTCAATTCTTAAATCTTTGCTATTAATTTTTGGCAAAATTTCTTTTGAAGTTTTTTGTAAAACAGCAACAGTACAAGAAGACGTATGTATTCTATTTTTAGCTTCAGTTTTAGGTACTCTTTGAACTCTGTGACCTCCAGATTCAAACTGTAAAAAATAATAAGAATTTTTATCATATATTTTCAATATTACTTCTTTGTATCCACCATATTCGTTTGAATTACAATGAACTATCTTTAGTTTCCATTTTTTTTTTTCTATAAATTTTATATACATTTTTAATAATTCTTTTGCAAATAAAGAAGCTTCATTACCGCCTGTAGCTGCTCTTATTTCTAAAAAGCAACCATTTATTTTTTTAAAATCTAAATCATTTTTAGAAAATAGTATAAATATTTCTTTTTCTAAATTAACTTTTTTTTTTAAAACTAAAGATAACTCTTTCTTAGCTATATCGTACATTTCTTCATCTAATAAAAGTTTTTTAATTTCTATTATCTCTTTTTTTAATTTTTCCCAATTTTTTAAAAGTTTTATTTTTTTATAATTTTCATTTATTTCATTATACAAATTATAAATTTTTTTATTATCGAATTTTTTTGAATTTATTATTCCCTTTTTTTTTTTATTAATATTTGATAAATCTTCTATTTTTTTTTTTATTATTTTTTCCATTTTATTTTATAGACAGTAAAATTTATTTTTTTTATTCCTTAATTATTATAGTCATAACAAATTTATGATATATTTTCATTAATTTTATATTAATTCTAAAAAAAATAATATTGTATGTTTTTATTATGTTATCTTATATATTTGTAATTCTATCAAACATAATTTTATTATCTTCTAATTATTTTTATACTTCTAATAATTACAAATGTGAAATTTTAAAAAAATTTGAGAAAAATAAACAAGAAATTGATAAAATAAAATATTTTAGTACCAACGGAACTATCACCCATGTTGGAAAATATAAAAATATAAGTGTTAAATTTAAATTTAGTATATTAAATAAAAAAAATAGTTATGAAGCAGAATTATATAGTTTTTTTAAAAATATATTAAGTATATCTTCTAAGCCTAATTATGTAAAAGTTTTTTTTAATAAAAGTAATTGTTATATAGATAGAAGTTTATCAAACATATTAAAAAAAAATTTTGATGTTAATTTACCAATAGATGATATTTTATATTGGAGTATTGGATTGCCAGGAAAATCAAATTTGTTTAATTTATATAAAGATGGATATTTGAAATGTTTATCTTATATTTACAAAAAATCGCAATTAATAACAATAAAATATTCTAAATATTATAAATCTCCGATAAATTTACCGTATATAATAGACATATTATATGACGGTAACTATTTTATTGTAAAATTTAACTGTTGGAAAATAAAAATTTGAGGTCAATAGTGTGTTAAATACTAAAATATTTTCAGGAAGTTCTATTCAATCTTTATCTAAAAGTATAGTTAATAACTTAAACTTAAATTTAGGAAAAATAGAAATAAAAAAATTTAATGATGGAGAGATAAGTGTAAAAATAAATGAAAGTGTAAGAGGTAAGAATGTATTCGTAATACAGTCTCTTTGTACACCAGTAAATGATAATTTAATGGAATTAATATTTATTGTCGATGCTTTAAAAAAAGCTTTTGCAAAAAAAATAACTGCAATAATAACTTATTTAGGTTATTCAAGACAAGATAGAAAAATAGGTTTTAACAGATCTTCAATTACATCTAAAGTAATAGCTAATTTAATATCTAATTCTGGATTGGATGATATTTTAACAATAGAATTACACGTAGATCAAATTCAAGGTTTTTTTAACATACCAATAGATAATATTTCAAGCAATTTTATATTTTCAAGAGATATAATTTCTAAAAAAAGAAATATAAATTCAGTAATTGTTTCTTTAGATGTAGGAGGAATAAATAGAATAAATTCTATCTCAAAATTATTAAAAATAGATGATATTGCTATAATAAATAAAAAAAGATCAAAAAACGGATTAGTTAAGACTTTACACATAATAGGAAACGTATACAAAAAAAATTGTATTTTAGTAGATGATATAATTGACACTGGTAATACATTAATAAACGCTATAAATATATTAAATAAAAATAAAGTTAATAAAATATTCGTTTATATAACGCATCCAGTTTTTTCTTTAAAATCTTTAAAAGACATTAAAAACTTAAAATTTGAAGAAATAGTTGTATGTAATACAATACCATTAAATAATTGTAAAATAAAACAAATAGAAAAAATAAGAATTTTAGATTTATCTAAATTGTTAGCTAAATATATAAAAATAAAAACTAATAAAAAATCAATTAGATCTATATTCAACAAACAATATTTATTAAAAAATGAGAAAATTTAAGTATGCAGTTATTGGATTATATAATTATGGGAAGTTTTATAAAGATACAAAACATAATGTCGGATATAAATTTTCAAAATTTTTTATAGAAAAGTACAAAAATGAACTTAAACTTATAAAAAATTTTAATTATAAAATATTTAAGATGAATATTAGCAAATTTGTTTTATATATAATATTAACAAAAAATTTTATTAATTTAAGTTGGATTTCTTTATTAAACTTCAAAAAGATTTATAATATACATACAAAAAATATTATAATAATACGTGATGATGTGTATTTGCCGTTAGGATTAGCAAAAATAAAATTTGGATGTGGACATGGAGGGCATAATGGAGTGAAAAATATCATCAATAAATTAAAAAGTAAAAATTTTTTTCAAATTAAAATAGGAATTGGAAAAAATGGAAAAAAAATATTAAATATTAAAGATTTTGTTATGACTAAATTCAATTTAGAAGAAAATAAAATACTAAATAAAGTTATTATAAATTC
This sequence comes from Enterobacteriaceae bacterium entHe1, assembly GCA_050108195.1. Taxonomy (GTDB): domain Bacteria; phylum Pseudomonadota; class Gammaproteobacteria; order Enterobacterales; family Enterobacteriaceae; genus JBNIDL01. The sequence goes on along the minus strand of JBNIDL010000001.1, from coordinate 195,055 downwards.
TATTAATTGTTTAGAAATTTTTTTTAAAAAAAATTTTAACTTTGCATCATGTTATTTAAATAGTAAAAAAATTTCATAAAATAAGGTGAGATGTCTGAGTGGATTAAAGAGCATGCTTGGAAAGCATGTATACATATTATATTGTATCGAGGGTTCGAATCCCTCTCTCACCTATTTTATTTTTATTATTTATCTTATTCTTTAAAAAAAAAGGAGAGGCAGGGATTCGAACCCTGGTAAGATGTTTTATAATCCTCACGATTTTCGAAATCGTTCCGTTAAACCTCTCCGGCACCTCTCCTAGCTTTTTCGTTGGTATTGACAATTATTATATATAAAATGTATTATATTTTTTTTAAATTCCTCTGTAGTTCAGTTGGTAGAACGGCGGACTGTTAATCCGTATGTCACTGGTTCGAATCCAGTCAGAGGAGAAAATTTTTTATATTTATTAATGTTTTATTTTTTATATAAAACATATTTATGTTTGCCAAAAAAATATCTTTGAGCTTGAATCAAATTTAAAGGAAGAAACTTTGACCTAATACTATCAAAGTAAGATAACGCTGAAGAAAAAGAGGGTACATAAATACCAGCTTTTACAGATACCAAAACAACTTTTCTTAAATCTTTTTCATATTTAGAAACTATTTTTTGTATATATTTATCAAATAATAAATTCTTTAATTTATTATTTTTTTTATATATATTACTTATTTTATTAATTAAGTTGGATTTTATAATACATCCTGACCTAAAAATTTTAGATATTTTGACCATATCGATATTCCATTTTTTTTTTACGTACATTTTATTTAATTGTTCAAAACCTTGTAGCAATGTTATTACATTAACAAAAAATAAAGATTTTTTTATGTTATTTATCAAGTTTAAATCATATTTTTTATAATTTTCGTTTTTTTTAAATAATTTGCTAAAATAAATTCTATTATTTTTAGAAATAGAAATGAATCTACTAATAAGAGATTCTATTATAATATTAGATGTGGAACACAAATCTATAGAATTTTTACAAAACCATCTGCAAGAATAGTTATCTTCAGCAATATCCAAAATATTGTCTATTAAGTAAGATTTTTTATATTTTATTAAAAAAATTTTTGAAGTTATTTCTATTAAATAACTATTTAATTTTCCTTTGTTCCAATTAAAAAAAACGTCAGATATTTGTTTATTATTTAGTTTTAATAATTGTTTTAATAAAATATAAACATCTGCTATTGATTGCATATTTCCATATTCTATACCATTGTGAACCATTTTTAAATAATGTCCAGATCCATTTGGCCCTACAATTTCTAAGCATCTTTCTTTATTAAAAGATGCAGATATAGATTTTAAATAAGGGTATATTTCTTTATATATTTTTTTATTTCCACCAAACATAATGCAAGCTCCATTTCTAGCGCCTTTTTCACCTCCAGAGATACCTATTTCTGCAAATTTTAGTTTAATTGACTTTAATTCTTTATATCTTCTTATAGAATCTAAGTAAAAACTATTTCCACAGTCAATTACAATATCTTCGCTACTTAAATAAATTACTACATTTTTTATTACTTCATCTACAGGTTTTCCAGATTTTATTATTATAAAAATAATTCTAGGCTTCTTTAAGGATAAAACTAAATCTTTTATAGATTTACAAGGTATAAAGTTCCTGTTTTTATTTTTTTTAAAAAATTTCTCAGTCTTAGAGTAAGTTCTATTAAACAAAGAAACACAGTATCCATTATCTTCAAAATTTAAAGATAAATTAGTTCCCATTAATGACATTCCTATTATTCCTAAATCACCTAATTTCATAATTTTTGTAACCTAAAAAGTTAAATAAATAATTAAGTAATAATTATATTGTTTTTCTTATAAAATTTTGAATTTTTTTTCAAATTATATGGAATTTTTACAGAACTATCTAATTTATTGAATATAATAGAACCTATTATTGTTTTTGGTCTCAAAAGCAAATTCACATTATTCATATTGTAGCATTCAAGAACAATATTTCCACTCCATCCTGGATCTACTATTTGAGAAGTTATATGTATATTTAAACCTAATCTAGCCATTGAAGAATTACCATTCAATATTCCAAATAAATTGTCAGGTAAAGTAAAAGATTCAAAAGTGACGGATAAAACCATACTGTTCGGATATAATTTAAAATATTTATTATCTTTTACGTATATTTCTTCTAAATTATCAAAAATTTTTTTGCTTTTTCTTAAATCTATATGTTTGATTTTTTTATTAAACTTATAAAATTTGTTACCAAGGCAAAAATCTAATTTTATACCATTTATATTATTGAAATCAGGTTTAGGAGAAATAATTATCTTTTTTTTTAATATATAGTTTTTAATATCATAATCGCATAATATCATATTTTTTTATATTCCACTTTGTTTAAAACTTGGTATATAATAATTTAAGTTTAAAAAAAAATAAATAAAATTATTACAAAATATTTTCCAACAAAATAACAATTTAAATAAAAATATGAAAAAAAAAAGGATAATAGTTACTTGCGCTTTTCCTTATTCTAATGGGAAACTTCACATAGGCCATTTATTAGAACAAATACAAGCTGATATTTGGGTAAGATATCAAAAAATAAAAGGAAATATAGTCTATTTTTTATGTTCAGATGATTCACATGGAACTCCAATTATGTTAAACCATAAAAAATCAAATATACCAATTAAAGAAATAATAAAAAAAAATAAAAACTCACATATGGAGGATTTCAAAAAGTTTAATATAATTCATGACTATTACTCTTCCACACATAGTTTAACAAATTTGTTAATGTCTAGACATATTTATAAAAAAATAAAAAAAAAAAATTTTATAGAAAAAAAAATTATATATCAATTATATGATCCTATTGAAAAAATTTTTCTTCCTGATAGATTTGTAGAAGGTATATGTCCTTTTTGTAAATCTAAAGGTCAAAGTGGAGATAGTTGTGATAAATGTGGTATGATATACAGTTCAGTAAAATTAATAGAACCTGTATCTGTCCTTTCAAGAAATAGACTAATTTTAAGGAAATCAAAACATCTATTTTTTAAAATAAGTCCATTTAAAAAATATATAAAAAAATGGATATTTAAAACATTTGTTTCAAAAAAATGTTTAAAAAAAATACTAGAATTTATAGATTCTAATTTAAATTACTGGAATATTTCGAGAGACCATCCTTACTTTGGATTTAAAATACCAAACGAATCTAACAAGTATTTTTATGTTTGGTTTGATGCAATAATAGGTTATATAAGTTTATTCAAAGATTTTTTTAAAAAAAATAATGAAATTTCTTTCAAAGATTTTTGGGAAGGTGAAAAAAAATTTGAGTTTTATCAATTTATAGGCAAGGATATATTGTATTTTCATAGTATACTTTTCCCTTCAATATTAGAATGTATAAAATTTAGGAAACCTACAAAAATATTTGTTCATGGACATGTAGTTTTTAACAAAAGAAAAATATCTAAGTCAAAAGGAAAAAGTATTAAATTAAATTCATATATAAAAAATAATTTTGATACTGATTATTTAAGATATTATTATTCCACTAAAATTTCTTCTGAAATAAATGATGTAAATATAAATGCAAAAAATTTTTTAGAAAAAATAAATTCTGATCTAATAAATAAAGTTATAAATCTAGCCTCTAGAACGTCTAAATTTATAAACAAAATATTTAATAACAGATTATCTAAAAAAATTACATGCATAAATTTATACAATAAATTTTCTAAATGTTCTAAAAAAATAGAAAAATATTTTGAAGAAAGTGAATTTTTTAAAGTTATTAAAAAAATAATAAGTTTATCAAAATCAGCAAATAAATATATAGACAAAAAAACTCCTTGGAAAATAAAAAATAAAAAAAAACTACATGAAATTTGCACTATGGGTATACAATTATTTAGAATAATTATAATTTATTTAAAACCTATAGTTCCAAATTTAGCAAAAAATTCTAAAAAATTCCTTAACGTAAAAAGCTTATCATGGAAAGATATAAAAAACCCAATGAAAGGAAATCATAAAATAAATAGATTTAATCATCTTTTAAAAAAAATAAAGGAAAAAGATTTAAAAAAAATGTTTAAAACTATTTAAAAATTTTTTTTTTAAATAATAATACATCCAGTAAGCTATAAACAATAATATTCCTCCATTTATAGATATGAATTTAAATAGATTTATATTATAGTTTATATAAAATTCTATATAGTTTTGTACAATTATTATAAATAAGCAAAAAAATATCGAAATAAAAGTAAATATTGTTTTTAAATTATAAAATTTAAAATCAGAACTTTTTTTCATATAAAACAAATAACTTATAGATATACATAACCAAGCTACAATACCAGTTATACTAGATAAATTTATTAACCAAACGTAAATTAAATTTTCTTTATACAGAAAATATAAAAAAAATAACATGGATATTATAACGTTACATAACAAGGAAAAGTAAGGAACTCCATTTCTAGAAATTTTAGAAAAAATCTTAGGAGCCTTAGATTCTTTTGACAATATATATAGTATTCTTGTAGATGCATATATACTATAATTACCTGAAGAAAAAACAGACATTAATATAACAAAATTAACTATAGAAGAAAAACCAATAAAGTTTATTTTATATAAAACTATTGTAAATGGACTATTTATTACATTTTGCTTATTATAGTATAAATTATTTAAGTCATATTTAGATAATATGAGTCCTATTACTAAAATAGAAAAAACATATAAAAAAAATATTTTAAAAATAATTTTAGTTAATATTAAAAATATGTTCTTATCATAATTTTTATAATCTTTTAGAGAAATGCCAAATAATTCTATACCTTGAAAACAAAAACTAATTGAAGGTATTACATTTAATGTAGAGTAAAAATCCTTAAATAATAAATTTTCTATAATTGGTGTTTTATTTTCATAAATTATTTTATTTAAAATAAAATATATTCCTAAAATTATAAATAAAAAAACAAAAAATATTTTAATTAATGACAACAAGTACTCTATCTCACCAAAAATTTTGTTAGATATGGCATTAAATAATATAAAAAGAAATAGAAATAAAAGACTCCAAACCCATCCAGGTGGATAAATGAACCAATATTTTATAATCATTTGTATGGCTATCAAATTTATTGAAGTTGTAATTGACCAATTCCACCAATAGTTCCATCCTAAAGCAAAACCAAATTCTTTATTTACAAATTCAGTCCCATAACTAAAAAAAGAATTGTATTTTATGTCATATAAAGACATCTCGTACAAATTAATCATTAAAAAATAAGTAATTATTACAATTAAAAAACATAAAAAAATAGACATTAATATACCAGCTTTAAATATTATAAAACCAAAATTAATAAATAAACCAGTACCTATAGAGCTCCCTATAGCTAACATTTTTAAATGTCTTATTTTTAAATTTTTGTATGATCCTTTTTCTTTCACTTTAAAAAAAATTAATTATTAATATTTTCATTATAAAAAAATATAAAAATATAATTTCAATTTATTTAAAATTAATGATAACATTTATCAAATTTAATTTAATATAATATAAAAAAAAATTTTATGGAAAAGAAGAAAAATATTTTAACCTTCTATTTAAGAAGACATTTAGGTACGAAAAATAGTAAAAAGCTTAGATTAAATGATGAAATACCAGCAATTTTATATGGTAAAAATAAAAAAAATATAAACTTAAAAATAAAAAACTCTATTTATTTAGTAAATATTTTAAAAAAAAAAACTTTTTACATAAAAATTGAAAATAGAGAAATAAGTGTTAAAGTAAAAAATATACAATATCATCCTATAAGTAACAAGATAATCCATTTAGATTTAACTTATTAAATCATTCGGCTATTTTTTGTAAACCTACAACTTTTTCATTTTTTTTTGTTTTTATTAAGGTAACTCCTTTTGTATTTCTACTTATTACATTAATTTCGCAAACTTTAATTCTTACTAAATTACCAGAATCAGTTATCATCATTATTTGATCAAAACTATTTACTTGTATAGATCCGACTACATTCCCATTTCTATTGCTAGTTTTAATAGATATTACTCCTTTTGTATAACGAGATCTTACTGGAAATTCGGATTTGTTTGTCCTTTTACCGTATCCATTATGAGTAACAGTTAATATTGATCCCTTTCCCTTAGGGACTATTAAAGATACTATATGGTCATTAATATTCGATAATATTATACCTCTAACTCCATATGCACTTCTTCCCATATTTCTAACACTTTTTTCAGAAAATCTTACAACTTTACCGTATGTCGAAAATAACATTATTTCATCGTTTCCATTTGTCAAATCTACTCCAATTAATTTATCGTTTTTATTTAACTTTATGGCTATTACTCCGTTACTTCTAGGCTTACCAAATTTATTCAAAGAAGTTTTCTTTACAAACCCTTTTTCAGTGGCCATAAAAACATATAGTTTTTCTTTATATTCTTTCACTCTTAATAAAGCTGTTATTACCTCATTTTTATGCAAAGGAATTAAATTAACTATTGGTTTACCTCTACTTTCTCTACTTGCTTCAGGAAGTTGATAAACTTTCATACGAAACATTTTTCCAAAATTTGAAAATAGTAGAATATTGTCATGTGTATTAGCTATTAATAAATGGTTAATAAAATCTTTTTCTTTTATACTTGCAGCTAACTTACCTTTTCCACCTCTATGTTGAGCTTCATATTCGATTAAAGGTTGATATTTTACATATCCTTTATGAGACAAAGTTACGACAACATTTTCTTGTGTAATTAAATCTTCTTTATCAAGATTATAAGAATTCATTAATATTTTGGTTTTTCTATTGTCAGAATGAATATTTTTTATTTTTATCAATTCATTCTTTATTATTTTTAACATTTTCCTATTATTGTTTAGTATTAGTTTTAGTTCACTATACTCTTTTAATAAATGTTTATACTTTTTAATAAAATTATTTTTTTCTAATTTTGTAAATTTTTCTAGTTTTAACCCAAGAATTTTTTTAGATTGATATTTAGAAAGAAAATATTTGTTATTTTTTATGTTGAAATATCTATCTTCGTTTTTTTTCTTTAAATCTAAAAAATAGTCTTTTTTTATAAATTTATTAAATAAATAATTTACACACCAAGAACAATTTGACAATAAATATATGGCTTGATTTTTATTGGAAGAACTTTTTATAATTTTTATTATTTTTTCAGTATTTATTGTTGTCACTAATAACGCTTCTAATGATGAAAGATTTTTTTTAATTTTTTTTATTTCAAAAATACTTCTTCTTGTAATAACTTCTTTTCTATGTTGTATAAATTTTGAAATCATATCTTTTAAAGAAAGAACTTTAGGTTTATTATTAACTAAAGCTACCATATTAATTCCAAATGATGATTGAAGATTTGTCATAGAATATAGATTATTTAAAACGACTTCTGCAGAGAAATCTTTTTTTATTTCTATTACAATTCTAACTCCTTCTTGATCTGATTCATCTCTTATATTATATATTCCAGCAATTTTTTTTTCTTTTGATAGAATAGCTATTTTTTCAACTAAAGAAGACTTGTTCACTTGATATGGTATTTCTTTTATTATAATGATATCTCTATTTGTTTTTTTATTCCTTTTTATTTCAGACAAAGCTCTAATTTTTATTTTTCCATATCCATTCTTATATGCTGATTTTATACCTTTTATTCCATCTATTATTCCTCCTGTAGGAAAATCTGGGCCTTTTATATAAGACATTAAGCTTTTTAACGAAATATTTTCGTCATCTAAGTATGCTATACATCCGTTAATGATTTCATTTATATTATGTGGAGGAATGTTTGTTGCCATACCTACTGCTATACCAGAAGAACCATTTATTAACAAATTAGGTATTCTAGTAGGTAGAATACAAGGTATTTGTTCAGAATTATCATAATTTGGATGATAATCCACCGTATTTTTTTCTAGATCTAATAGCATTTCATTTGCTATATGACTCATTCTTATTTCTGTATAACGCATAGCAGCAGCTGAATCCCCGTCTAAAGATCCAAAATTTCCTTGACCATCTATGAGAGTATATCTTAAAGAAAAATTTTGAGCCATACGTACAATTGCGTCATATACAGCAGTATCTCCATGTGGATGATATTTTCCTATAACGTCTCCTACAATTCTTGCTGATTTTTTATAAGGTTTATTATAATGATTTTTTAATATAATCATTGCATAAAGAATTCTTCTATGAACAGGTTTAAGACCATCTCTAACGTCAGGAAGTGCTCTGCCTATAATTACGGACATAGCATAATCCAAATAAGATTTTTTTAATTCATCTTCAATTGGAACAGACATTACATTTTTTATTAAATTATTCATAAATAAGTTAAATCTCCAAAATTTTTTAATTTTTTTATATCAAATAATATATAAAAATTAAAATTATTAATATATATTAAAAAAAGATTAGTTAATTATCCTTTTATATTATTTTATAATTATAATATTTAATTACTTAAATAAGTAAGTTTATTATGTATTATATCATTTATTTAGAAAATTATATTTTCTAATTTTTTATATATTAATAAATAATTTAAGTATAAAGCAATAGGGAAATAATATGAAAAAAATTTTGTCAGTAACAAAAAGAGATGGAAAAACAGAAAAAATAAATTATACTAAAATTAATAAAATTTTAAGTTTGAATTCAATAGGTTTAAAAAATGTATCTATTTCTAAAATTAGAAATAAGTTAATTTCTCAAATTTATAATAATATAACTACTGATGAAATTCATAAAAATATGATTAAATTATCTGCTGACTTGATTTCTTATTATTCTCCAAATTATCAGTATTTAGCTTCAAGATTAGCAATATCTTATTTAAGAAAGGAAGCATATGGTCAATTTAACCCGCCGTCTTTGTACAATCATGTAACCAAATTAGTTAAGCTTAAAAAATATGATCCAAAAATATTAGAATATTATAATATAGAAGATTTTAAAATAATGGATAAATTTATAAATCACGAAAGAGATATGAATTTTTCTTATGCTGCAGTAAAGCAGCTTGAAGGCAAATATTTAGTACAAAATAGGGTAACTAAAAAAGTATACGAAAGCGCTCAATTCTTATATATTCTTATTTCAGCTTGTTTATTTTATAATTATCCAAAAAATCTTAGATTAAAGTATATAAAAAAATTTTACGATGCTATATCATTATTCAAAATAACTTTACCTACTCCTATAATGGCTGGTGTAAGAACTCCAACTCGTCAATTTAGTTCTTGTGTTTTAATTGACTGCGATGATAGTTTAGATTCAATTAATGCTACTTCTAGTGCTATAGTTAAATATGTTTCACAAAGAGCTGGGATAGGAATCAACGTAGGAAGAATTAGGGCATTAGGAAGTCCGATAAGAGGCGGAGAAGCATTTCATACTGGTTGTATACCTTTTTATAAACATTTTCAAAGCGCAGTAAAATCTTGTTCTCAAGGTGGTGTAAGAGGAGGCGCAGCTACCTTGTTTTATCCCATATGGCACTTAGAAGTAGAAAGCTTAATAGTATTGAAAAATAATAGAGGAGTAGACTCAAATAGAGTAAGACATGTAGATTATGGAGTACAAATAAATAAATTAATGTACAAAAGACTTATAAAAAATAAAAATATATCTCTATTCAGTCCTTCTGATGTTCCTGATTTATACGACTCTTTTTTTTCAAATCAAAAAAAATTTAATTTTTTATATAAAAAATATGAAAAAAACGAAAAAATAAGAAAAAAGACAATAAAAGCAGTAGAATTGTTTTCTTTGTTAATGAAAGAAAGAACATCCACAGGTAGAATATATATACAAAATATAGATCACTGTAATAGTCATAGTCCTTTTAATATGAAATTTGCTCCTATTAAGCAATCTAATTTATGTTTAGAAGTATTACTTCCAACAAAACCGATAAATAACATAAATGATAAAAAAGGAGAAGTTGCCTTATGTATATTATCTGCTTTTAATTTAGGTTTAATAAAAGATTTGAAAGAACTAAAAAATTTATCTAATTTAATTGTTAGAGCGCTAGATTCTCTAATTGACTATCAGTCATATCTTATTCCTTCAGCAAAAAAATCAGCTTTAAAAAGAAGGGCTTTAGGGATAGGAGTAATTAATTTCGCTTATTATTTAGCTAAAAATAAAAGAAAATATTCAGATGGTAGTGCAAATAAATTAACTCATAAAACATTTGAAGCTATACAATATAACTTGCTTGAAGCTTCATGCAATTTAGCCAAAGAGTTAGGAAAGTGCGAATATTTTAGCGATACAAATTATTCTAAAGGTATATTGCCTATAGATAATTATAAAAAATATATTGATAAAATAATAAGTGAACCTTTATTATATGATTGGGAAAGATTAAGAAAAAAAATAGTTAAATATGGACTAAGAAATTCTACTCTTTCTGCTATTATGCCTTCTGAAACTTCTTCACAAATAGCTAATGCTACAAACGGAATAGAACCAGTAAGGAGTTTAATTAATATAAAAGTTTCAAAAGACGGTGTTTTAAGGCAAATAGTTCCTGAATTCAATAAATTAAAAAACGAATATGAACTAATCTGGAGTATGCCAAATAACAACGGTTATTTGAAACTAGTTGGAATTATGCAAAAATTTATAGATCAATCAATATCAACAAATATAAATTATGATCCTAATAAATTTAAAGATGGTAAAATATCTATGAATCAGTTGATAAAAGATATTTTAATGGCTTATAAGCTTGGTATAAAAACTCTTTATTATCAAAATACTAGAGATAAAATTAAAAATAAAAAAAATTCATGTGAATATGCATGTAAAATTTAAATAAAAAAAATGAAATACACTACTTTTTCTAAAAAAAAAAATAATTTCCTTTTTGAAAACATGTTCTTAGGTCAAAATGTAAATATTTCTAGATTTGATCAACAAAAATATCCAATTTTGGAAAAATTAACTGAAGCACAACTATCATTTTTTTGGAGACCTGAAGAAATAGATCTTAGTCAAGATAGAATAGATTTCAAAAAACTAACAAAAAATGAAAAAGAAATATTTATAAATAACTTAAAATACCAAATATTACTAGATTCAATACAAAGTAGAGGGCCAAATGTTGCTCTTTTAAATTTGGTTTCTATACCTGAACTTGAAACTTGGATAGAAACTTGGTCATTCTTCGAGACTATACATTCTAGGTCTTATACCTACATAATAAGAAATATATTTGATAATCCATCTATTATACTTAATAAAATAGTTTCTATAAAAGAAATAATAGATAGAGCTAAAGATATATCTAAGTATTACGACGATTTAATAATGTATTCAAATTTATATAATATATTAGGATACGGAGATCATATTATAAATAAAAAAAAAATAAACATAAATTCAAAAAAAATAAAAGAAAAAATATATTTATGTTTAATAAGTATTAATGCATTAGAAAGCATAAGATTTTACGTGAGTTTTGCATGTTCTTTTTCTTTTGCAGAAAGAAATCTTATGGAAGGAAATGCAAAAATAATTAAATTAATAGCTAGAGATGAAGCCTTGCACGTGTCAGCAATACAACAAATATTAAATATAATACATAATAATAACGACGATGAAGAAATGTTTATAATTTCAAAAAAAAGTAAAAATAAAGTTTATAGTTTGTTTAAAAAAGTAGTTAAACAAGAAAAAATATGGGTAAATTTTTTATTTAAAAAAAAATCAATTATTGGGTTAAATAAAAAAATTTTACATTTATACATAGAATATATAACAAATGTTAGAATGCAATATATAGGATTAAAAAAAATGTTCCATATAAAGGAAAATCCTATACCTTGGATAAATCATTGGTTAAAATCAGATAATATACAAGTAGCTCCTCAAGAGACGGAATCATCTTCTTACTTAACTAATCAAATAAATTCAAATTTAGATAAAAAAATATTATCTAAATTTAAATTATAAATGAAAAAAATATTTTTAATAAAAAAAAAATCTGTAATTATTTACAATAAAAAAAAAGATAAAAATATATTACAAGTTCTATTAAAAAACAAAATAAAAATATTGTATCAATGTAAAATAGGACTTTGTGGTATATGTAATGTTAGCTTAATAAAAGGATTTGTAAGTTATTTAAATAATAATAATTTTTTTAATTTAAACAATAAAGTAATACTTTCCTGTATTAGTTTCCCTATAACAAATATATATTTAAATATTTAAACATATATTTTTAACAAATTAGGAAAACTTCCTATAATTAGAATTATAATTGAAATAAACATTAAAACAAAATCACATTTTTTATTGCAAATATATTTTCTTAAAGAATATTTATTAGCAAATAGATATATTAAAAGTTTAAAATAGTATAAATAAGATAAAATACTATTTATAATTATTAATGTAATTATTTTATTATAATCATATTTAAACATAAACAAGAAAGTATATATTTTAGATAAAAATCCTATCGTCATCGGAAAACCTACTAAAGACATTATTGCGACGATTATTGAAAATAATTGTATTTTATTAACTTTTGATATTCTTCTATAGTCATTGAATATAAATGTGTCAGCATGCTCGTAATTATTTAAAATACAAAAGTTTGTATTTATTATTAAATTAGATAATAAATAATTTAAAAAATAAATAAAGACTAAAGAAATTAATTTACTTTTATCTATTTCTTTAATACCTATAATTAAAATTAATTGACTGAAATAGTAAACAGATGAATAACTAAAAATATTTCTTAGATTCTTTTGTTTTAAATTTAAAAAGTTGCTTAAAAACATAGACAACAATGAAATTAAAAATATTAAGTAATTTATATTTTTTATAAAAAGTATTTTAGAAAAATAAAATAATTTTATAAAAACTGAAAACATAGAAATCTTATTTATTGTAGAAAAAAAAAATAAACTAATATTGCTGCTTCCTTTGTATATTAAGCTGTTCCAAAAAATAAATGGAAATAAAGAAAACTTAAATATAAAAAATGTAAATAGTAAAATTAATCCTAATTTAAAAGATTCTGTTTTATTGAAGTAATTTGTTATGTTAAAAATTTTATCAAAATAAAAACTTTTTGAATTTATATAAATTAAAAAAGAACTTAGCAAAAACAAAACTGAGAAAATTGAAGAATAAACTAAATATTTAATACAAGTTTCCAAATAAAATTCTTGATTGTAACTATACGTTATCATTCCTAACAGAGATATAGAAACAATTTCTATTCCTATAAATAATCCAATCATATTAGATGAACATAAAATAGTTATGTCACCAATAATGTTAGAAATAATCATTAAATAATATTCTTCTTTCTTTATTTCAAATGGTTCTTTCAAAGAGTGAAATATTAAAGTACTAAATAACCCAAATATTAATATTAAAAGAATAACATTATTAGAAAATTTATCTAAGTTAAATAGAGAAAAATTAATATAATTTTTTCTGTTATTTTTAAAAAAATTAAATATTATAGAGACAAATATACTTAACAAAGTAACTATAAATATGAAAAAATTATTTCTAAAAAAAATTATACTCAAAATTAATAATATGAATATAGATATAAAAAATAAAACGTATTCCATAATAGTTTTGTTATATTAAAGTAGTTTATTTTTTTTAATTAATTTCTTCTAAAAAAAAATTTATATAATTATAAATATAACCAATAAAAGCTTTAGGATAAATACCTAAATATAAAATAAAAAAACAAATTAAAAATAATATTAAAAATTCTAAATAAAAATCTTTAAAATTATATTTATCTTTTATAAATATTTTAAAATTATAAAAGATGTATTGAATAATTCTAAGATTATAAATTGTGCTAAAAACAACTCCAAATGCTGAAAATATAGATATAACATAATTATTTATAACTAAACCATAAATTATCAATAATTCTCCTATGAAATTTCCAGTACCTGGAATATTCATAGAGGACAGTGTAAGAAAGCTTAAATATGGTAGAATTTTATCAAATTTGTCATTTAAAAAAATTTTATCTATTTCTAAAGTATTAAATTTTATTTGCAATATATTACAAATAATTAACATTCCAGATGTAATTAAAATATTAGTTAGTAAATAAATAAACATTCCTATATACGAATATTCATTGCGACTATATATAGATATTAAAATATAACCAGTATGAGCAATATTTGCGTATAAAATAATATCCTTTAAATTACTTTTATAAAAGGCAAGTAAAAAATTACAAAATATGTTTAATCCTCCTAAAAAGAATATTAATTTTGATAAACAAAAAGAAGTTTCAGGGAAAAATGGAATTAAAAACCTTAAAGTTAAATAGAATGGTACTTTAGTCAGAATATTCAAAACTTCTAAAAAATTACCATTAGGAGATATTTTATATATTTTAATGTACCATGAGTGAAACGGAAATATTGGAAATTTTATTAATAGTGATACTAACATGCTTAACATTAAAAAATATTCTAAATTTTTATTTAAGTAAAAATGCGATTTAACAATATCATCATAATAAAAACTTAAATAATTAAAATTATTGTAATAATTTATTGATAAGCCTAACACTGAAATCAGAAAAAGTGTACTACTTAAAAAATTGTAAAATAAGAATTTTTTCATATAAATATAATATTTAACTAAACTAAAATTTCCTGCTTTATTACAAAAAGAAATTAAAAAATAAACGGAAATTATAGAAATTTCTAAAAAAGTAAAAACAAGTAACAAATTTTTTGATAAAAATAAGCCTAATATACTAAATAAAAACAAAGATGAATGAAAATAAAGATATTTTTTTTCACAATTACTAAACTTTTTTATAAGAAAAATAGACAAAATATATAAAAATAAAGAAATTAAAATCATTAAATATGAAAGGTTATCCAAAAAAATTTTATCACTTAAATATGTATGATAAATCTTTGTTAAAAATAAAACATTCTTTATTTTCGAAAATAAAATTAATAAAAAATAAATAACATAAATATAAGCACTATTCAATTTTCTTGTTACATATAAAACACTAGTAAAAACGAATATAATTAATAAAATTAGTTTCATCATAAAAATTTATTAAATCTGATAAAAAAATATTAAATCGTATAAAAATAAAAAGAAATTATAAAAAATATTCCTAAAGTGATCCATATTAAGTAATTGTTAAATTTTTTAAATAAACAAAAATCATAAAAATATGCAAAGATATTATAACAATTAAAAATATTTATAATTTTTTTAAATAAATTAAACTTTAATAAATTATAAACCAATGAATAAATGTTAATTAAAAAATTATGTATACAAAATATTTCAATTTTTGAAATATATTTTTTTATTTTAAAAAAAATTAAACTTTTACTGTTAAGAAAAAAGAATTTACTTAAAATTAATGATGTTATATGAAATATTAATGAATTTATTATGAAATATTTATTTAAATAATTATTTTTTTTGATAATAAAATTGTTAAATAAATTAAATATTTTTAAAATTAACGTATAGCCTAAAGAAGTTGTTAAAACTAATAAAAAAAATAATGAAATTTTGCTACATTTATTTAATTTGTATATTCTTTTTTCCTTATTCTTCACTTTTTTATTTAATAAAATTATAATTGTTCTATAAAAATAAATATTGGTTAATAAAAATATAAAATTAACTAATAAAAATAAAACACTATTTACTTTTATCAATTTTACTAAAATTATTTCTTTTACATAAAAGCCAGAAGTTATTATAGGAAATCCAGTCAATGATAATCCTGACATAATAAAGTAAAAATAAATTATAGGAAATTTATTTAATAAATTATCTAACTTATATAAATTATTGTTATTTTTAGAGTTGATTATAATTACTCCAGAAGATAAAAATAATAAACTTTTTGTAAAAGAATGCAATATTTGATACATAAGTGCTAAATTGTACTCTTTTATTCCAATTAAAAAAAACATGTATCCAACTTGACTTATTGTCGAGTAAGCTAAAATTTTTTTTATGTTATCTTTAGTTAAAGATAAAAAACTAGAAATAATTATAGTAAATACTGATAATAACATTAAAAAATTGTTAATATTATAAAGTGTAAACAAATTTTTTATTCTTATTAATACGTAAATTCCAGACATAACCATTGTTGATGAATGTATTAAAGCTGAAGCTGGCACTGGCCCAGACATTGCTTTATTCAACCAAATAAAAGGAAATTGTGAACACTTGCTTAAAATACCAAATAATATAAATATAATAGATAGTTTTATTAAAAAACAATTTTTTTCATATAAAAAGTATAAATTATTAATTATATCAAGGATATTAAATGTTTTTAAATTTGCAGATAAATAAAATACACCTATTATAAAAAAAACGTCGCCTAATCTTGTTATAATTAATGATTTAGAAGAGTTAAATCCATTGTTAAAAGAACTTTTATAAAAACCTATAAGGAAATAACTACAAAAACTAATTAATTCCCAAAAATAATAACTTAATATAAAATTTCCGGATAGTATAAAAGAAAGGACACTAAAAATAAATAAGTAAAAATATGAAAAAAATTTTGTATATTCTTTGTCTTCATACATATACCATGTAGCATATAAGCATATAACAAAGAATATACTAGAAGTAACTAATAACATTAATATTGAATAAAAATCTAAAACAAATATTAAATTAAAATTAAAATTGTTTATATCTATAAATTTATAACTTATATTTATTACTGATCTATTATAATTTAAGAAAAAATTACGATATAAATGAAAAATTTTTAGAATTAATAAAAATTCTAAAATAGAAAAAAATATAACTACATTTTTTGTTATTTCTTTTGAAATTTTTTTACAAAAAAATGTAAATAAAATAAATAAAGAAAAAGGTGTGAAAACAATAATAAATAACAAGTTTTTTAGCATTTTTTAATTATTTTGTTCAATTTTATATTTTTATATTTGTTTTTTATTAATAACAAAATTATAGTAACTATAGCAGTCTCAACAGAAGTACAAGAAATTATTGCAAAATACATTAAAAATCCATCTGTTAAATTTAGATAGTAATTTGATATAGCAAACATAAAAGACAGAATTCCAAAAAAGATTTCTAAATTTAAAAAAAAAATAAATAAATTTTTACAAAAAATAATATTTATCCATAATAAAACAAATAAAGTCACAAATAAACACAACACATCTGAAAAAAGTATAGTCATGCTAATATCTAATTATTTTCTTATTTTTAAATTTATTATAATAATAAAACCTAAAACCAGTACTAAAGATATTAATTCTAAAAAAAATAAATTTTTTAATAATATAATTTTTGATAAATTTTTTTCTAAATTTACTTTATTAGTTGTAAAAAATCTAAAATTTTTAAAAAATAATTTTTTTTTTAAAAAAAAATTTAACAGAATACCAATTAGAAAATAAAAATTTTTTTTAAAAAAATTTTTTTTTTCTGAATCATTTATTTTAATTAACATAATAGAAAAAGCGAAAAGAATCAAACATGATCCAGAATAAACTAACAATGTTATTAAACTTAACAAGTATAATTTATAGAAAAATAAGCTTAAAGAAATAAATAAAAAAAATAACAGTAGATAAAGAGAAAATTTAGATATATTATTTTGAGTAATTAAAAAAGAAATAAAGTATATAACAAATATTAATATTATATTAAACATTTTTTTTAAGGTAATATTTTTTTTCTATTTACACATTTTTTCAAATTATTACTTTTATAATTTCCTGTTAAATTATAAAAATTATATTTCTTATTTTTTCCACAATCTTCTACTAATAAGTCATCTTTTTCGTAAATTAATTTAACTTTTTTATATTCACACATTTCAAAATCAGGAGTTAACTGAATTGACATAGTAGGGCATGCTTCTTCACAAAATCCACAAAAAATACAACGTGAAAAATTTATACGAAAAATTTTTGCGAACCATTTTTTATTTTTTGTAAGACCTTTTTCTAAATATATACATTTTACTGGACATACAGAAGAACATAATCCACAAGCTACGCAACGTTCAGTACCATCTTTATTTTTAGTTAAAACTATTTTTCCTCTAAATCTATAAGAAAGCTTAACTTTTTTCTTTGGATATATATAAGTTTCT
The DNA here is from genome assembly GCA_050108195.1 of Enterobacteriaceae bacterium entHe1. Classification (GTDB taxonomy): domain Bacteria; phylum Pseudomonadota; class Gammaproteobacteria; order Enterobacterales; family Enterobacteriaceae; genus JBNIDL01. The sequence goes on along the minus strand of JBNIDL010000001.1, from coordinate 176,773 downwards.
TTTTTTTTAAACAATTGAGCAAAAACTATTATAATGCTTTTTGCTATAGAAAATAAATTCTCCAAAAAACTATTTATCATAAAATTCTCTTATAAAAAGTACAACTTTGCTAACATGTTTAAAATTATATTAAATAAGGACAAAGGTAAACAAATAATCCAGCCTAATTTTAATATTTGAATATATTTAGGTCTAGGTAAAGACGCCCTTATTAATATAAAACAAAATATAAATATAAATGTTTTTAATATAAAAAAAATAAAAGAACTAAAAAAAGGACCATTCCAACCTCCAAAAAAAAGAATAGATATCATTATGGAATGTAATAAAATATTAATATATTCTCCAATAAAAAACAAACTAAATTTCAAACCTGAATATTCTATTCTATATCCATCAGATATTTCTTGTTCTGCTTCAGGTAAATCGAATGGATGTCTATGACAACTAGCTATACTAGCTATTAAAAAATTTACAAAACTCAAAAATTGAGGAAAAACGTTCCATGTTCTTTTCTGAAATTCTATAATTTTTAATATATTAAATGTGGAACATTGTATAATTATTCCCATTAAAGATAAACCAATAAATACTTCATAACTTATAAATATTAAAATAGATCTAATTACCCCTAATAATGAGTAATTATTATTGCTTGACCAACCTGCTAAAACTATTGAATAAACATTTAAAACAGAAAAAACTAAAAAAAAAAGCAAATCTAGATTAGTACTTAAAATAAAATTATTTGAATCAAAAGGTATGAAAATAAAACCTAGCAAAGGAATAATAAAACCCAAAACAGGTGCTAAATTAAATGCAAATTTATAAGAAAATCTAGGTGTCCAATTTTCCTTAAAAGCTACTTTTATAAAATCAGCAAAAACTTGTAATATACCGTGCCATCCTACTTCGTTAGGACCATGTCTATTTTGAAAATAAGCTAAAAGTTTTCTTTCAAACAAACTTATATATGATGATATAATTATAACTGAAAAAAATACTACAAATATTTTAAAAAATAAATTTAAAAAATTTTCTAAAAAAATCATAATTTTTTGTATATAAAAAAATCCTTAATATTATTTATTTTCATCCATACATATTCCTTGGGAATTAAATTTTTCCCAGTAAAAGGAACAACTATTTGACCTATTTTAATATTTTTATCAAATATAACTGGTATATTAAAATTTAGACCTAAACGTTTAAAATTAAAATAAACATTTTTATAATTTTTTAATTTTAAAATTTTTTTTAAAATAGTATTTATTCTGACATAATTTATTTTTAAACATTTATTTAATATTCTTGAATAATTAGATATATAGTTAATACCGAACATTTCCCAATGAGGAGAAATATACCAACTTATTTCTTTTGAATTTTCGTTAATATTATTATATTTAATTTTATAAAAGTTATTTTTATTAGAACAAAAATTATCTATTATTTTTACACCTGGGCTACCAAAATTCAAGTCATTACCTATTTTATTTTTATATTTAATCCAAGCATTAGATGAATTAAATTCAGGATACCATAAATAAGAAATATTTTTATCATAAAACTTAAAATTCTTAGATTTTATTTTAGATGAGTAAAAAATATTATTAACATAATTTTTTTCTAAATTTAAATTACAAATATTACAAATCTTACCGTTACAAATTTTTTTTTTTATAAATTTTTTAAAGTTACTTTCATGAAATAAATTCAAAATTTTTTTAAATTCTTTAAAATCTTCCAAAAATTTTTTAATAACTTCTCTTATACAAGTTCCCTTAATAATATTTTTTTTTATAAAATTTTTTATAAAATTTATCCATTTCCAACTTTCGAAAATTAAAAAATTTTTATTATATTTATGTAAATCATAATTTTTAAAAAATCTTTGAGCTCTACCTTCATAATTTATAACTGTTCCATCACTTTCCATAAAGTTAGTAGAAGGAATAAATAATTTTGATACATATTTCATTTTACTTATATGATTATCTAAAATTATTATGTTTTTTATTTTGTTAAAAATTTTAATAATCGTTTCATTAGAATAATGTTGATATAAATTATTTTCTAAAATAATCGCACAATCTATTTTTTTTTTTTTTTTTAAAATTTCAACTAAATTTTTTTTGTTTATTATAGAAAGTCCCATACTATTAACACTAGGTAAAGTATATATTATACCAACATCTTTATTCATTTTTTTTAAAGATATTGCAATTCTAAAAGACAATTCAATTATACACAAATTTCTATTACTTATTCCTGATATTATTAAAGGTTTTTTTGAATTCTTTAAAATTTCTGAAAAAATTTCAGATTTTTTTAAAATTTCTTTATTAAAACATTTCTTATATTTTCTTTTTTTTAAGTTATCTAATATTTTAGAACATAAGATTATTTGATCGTTAATACAAGAATTGTATTTACAATAAGATATTTCATCTAATTTTGTTGATTTATTATTTATTATTAAAATAGGATAAATTATGTTTTGCCCTGTATTTTCAATAGCTAAAGAATCCCAACTTTCTATATTATATTTAATTTTAGCAATTTTTTCCTTCTTTTTTGAAGCTAAACGTCTTACATATAAACCAATTATTGGACTTGTCTGTATTATATCTTCTCCTATTATCAATATAGAATCATAATTTTTTATTTCATTAATCGATGGTATCTTAATATTTCCAAATTTTATTATTTTTAAAATTCTATTTAAACATAAATTTTCTTCGGATGATATACCGTTATAAAAATTATTCTTCCCTACTAATTTTATTAATGAATAATTACTTTCCAAACTAGCTCTATCTGATCCTATACCTATTACTGATTTTGACGATTTAAATATTTTATTAATTTCTATCAAGGTTTCGTTTAAATTTAATTTTTTCCATTTTTTTTTTTTATTAAAAATTGGATATTTTGGTCTACTTATTTTATTTAAGTGCTCATTTCCAAATCGTCCTAAATCACATATAAAATATTTGTTTATATATTTATTGTATCTATTATCTACTCTACTTATTTTATTAAATTTACATCCTAAAATAACATTACAACCTATACAACAAGAATGACATATACTTGAAGAAAAACTTAAATCCCATTTTCTATAAAAATTTTTTTCATGTAATTTATCACTAAATACACCGGTAGGACAAATTTCTACTAAATTTCCGGAAAATTCATTTTCTAACTTACCATCCTTATATCTGCCAAAATAAACTTCATTTGAACTGGAATACACTCCAAAATCCTTACCTCCACTATAATTTTTATAATATCTAATACAACGATAACATTTTATGCATCTGTTTATGTTGTGTGTTATAAAAGGACCCAAATATTGACTAGTATAAACTTTTTTTTCATATTTATATCTTCTTTTATTAAGTTTGTTCATTACTATCATATCTTGTAGATGACAGTTCCCTGCTTCTACACAAATAGGGCAGTCATGTGGATGATTTAACATAATAAGTTCTGATATATTTTTTCTATTCTTCAATATACATTTTTCAACAGTTGAAATTATTAAATTTTTTTTTAAAGGAGTAATACAAGATATAACAAATTTACCTAATTTATCATCAAAATTTTTATATATTTTAACTATACATTGTCTGCACGATCCTACACTTCCTATTGAAGGATGCCAACAAAAATACGGAATATTGAATCCTAAAGATAAACAAGCTTTCAATATATTATAGTTTGATAAAGTTTTATATTTTTTTTTATTTATAAAAATATCTATCATATTTATATTTAAATATTAAAATTTAATACATTTTTCAAAATCTTCTTCAAAATTGTCTAAAGCACTTATTAAAGGACTTACAGCACCAATAGCATGCGCACAAAAAGAGAAATTATTTGCTAAATTACATATATTTCTCAAAATTTTTATATCTTCTTTAGACCCAATTTTATTTTCTAAATCCTTTAATATATTTACAGACCATGAAAGACCTTCTCTGCATGGAGAGCACCATCCGCATGACTCTCTTGAGAAAAACGTTTCTAAATTTTTTAAAACAGATATCATACTAATATTTTTATCTATTATTGTAATAGTTGCTGTGCCTAATCTGCTGCCAACTTTGCTTATATTTTCGAAGTCCATAGGAGTATCTAAATGTCTAGGCAGTAAAAAACCAGTACTTCCTCCACCTGGTTGTATAGCTTTTAAATTATAACCTTTTTCCATACCTTTAGCATATTTTTCTAAAAGTTCTCTTATAGTTGTTCCGAAAGGAACTTCCCATATTCCTGGATTTTTAACTCTTCCAGAAACACCCATTAATTTGGTACCAGCATCTTTACTTTTTTTAATTGATATATTTCTATAAGCTTTTGATCCTAGTTTTAATACCACTGGAACGTTGCATAAAGTTTCTACGTTATTTACGCAAGTAGGTTTTCCTAAAAAGCCTACTGATGTAGGAAATGGAGGTTTTAATCTTGGATTAGCTCTTTTACCTTCCAAACAGTTTATTAAAGCAGTTTCTTCACCACATATATATCTTCCAGCACCTGTATGTATAAATAAATTAAACTCAAAATTTGTGTTTAAAATATTTTTTCCTAATAAATTATTATTTTTAGCTTCAATTATAGCTTTTTTTAAACATTTCTCTGCGTAAAAATACTCGTTCCTTATAAAAATATAACCTATTTTTGATTTTAAAGCATAAGCTGTTATTAAAATTCCTTCTATTAACAGATGTGGATTTTTTTCTATTAAAAACCTATCTTTGTAGGAACCTGGCTCCATTTCGTCTGCATTACATATTAGGTAACACTTTTTATTAGATTTGGTACTTTCTTTTACTAATTTCCACTTTATTCCTGTAAAAAATCCAGCGCCACCTCTTCCTCTTAATTTAGAGTTTTCTATTATCTTTATAATATCTATTGAAGAATACTTGTTAATAGATTTTCTAAAAGTTTCATATCCATTATTTTTTTTATAACTCTTTATATCAATAGTGCAATTTTTATTTTTTATCATCCAAGTTATTGGATGAGTAAATTCATTTTTTTTTAAAAACTTCATATATATTTTTTTAATATTAAACTAACATTAATTTTATTTAAATTAGAATATAATTTTTCATTTATTAAAATAGTAGGACTTTTATCACAATTTCCTAAACAGGATATTGGAAGAAGAGTAAATTTTTTATCTTTAGTTGTATCTCCAGATTTTATTTTAATCATACTTTCTATTATTTTCTTTATTTCTTTATAACCATTTATATAACATACTATACCGTCACAAAATTTAATTATATATTTACCTACTGGTTTTCTAAAAATTTGGCTATAAAAAGTAGCAATTTCTTCCAGATAATCTAAATCAATCTTTAAAAATTTAGATATATCTTCCATTGATTTATTTGATATCCATCCTCCTCTATTTTTTTGAACTATTTTCATAACTTCTATAATTGCTGAATTTTTATTTTCGTAATTTTTTAATATTTTTTCAATTTTATTTACTTCATATTCGTTTAACATAATTTTTTAAGATTTTATATTTTAATTTTTTGATAAATAAACAATTTTTTAACGATCTACATCAGACATAACGAAATCAATACTTCCAAGATATGTAATTAAATCAGATATAAAATGTCCTTTTATTACACTAGGTATTTGTTGTAAATGAGCGAAGCTTGGAGTTCTTATCCTAGTTCTATAACTCTTTGTGCTATTATCACTTATAATATAATAACTATTTATACCTTTTGTAGCTTCTACCATTTGAAAGGATTCGCCAAATGGAATAACTGGTCCCCAAGACATTTGTAAAAAATGATTTATTAAAGTTTCTATATTATTTAAAGTGTTTTTTTTGTCTTGAGGGGTGGAAAGTGAATCATCAGATTTATATGGCCCTTCAGGCATATTATTTAAACATTGATTTAATATTTTTATACTTTGGTAAATTTCTTCTATTTTTAAAAGAAGCCTATTATAACAATCACTTGTACCGTTTCCTAATGGTATATCAAATTCAAAATTTTCATAACCAGAATATGGTCTATTTTTTCTTACATCAAAATTAATGCCTGTAGCTCTTAAAGATGAACCAGTAACACCCCATTCTATTGCCTCTTTGGAATTATAAGAAGCAACTCCAATAGATCTACTTTTTAAAATTGAGTTTTTTACTGACATATTTACATATTTACTTATTCTTTCTGGTATCCATTTAAGGAAGTTTTTTAAAAGCTTATGCCAATTGTTAGGCAAATCTTTTGCTACTCCACCTATTCTAAACCAAGCTGGGTGCATTCTAGCCCCAGTTATGCATTCTATTATATCATATATTTTTTGTCTATCAACAAAAGCTAAAAATACAGGAGTCATTCCTCCAATATCCTGGATATAAGTAGATATATAAACTAAATGACTGTTTATTCTGAATAGTTCTGATAGCATTATTCTTATTACTTTTGCTTTTTCTGGAACTTTAATATTTGCCAATTTTTCTAGAGATATAACATAAGGCATTTCGTTTATACATCCACCTAAATACTCTACTCTATCTGTATATGGAATATAATTATGCCAAGTTTTATTTTCTCCTATCTTTTCAACCCCCCTATGATGAAATCCTATTTCTGGTATACAATCTAATATTTTTTCTCCGTATAATTTTAATATTATTCTAAATACTCCATGAACTGATGGATGGTTAGGACCAACATTTAATATTATGTTTTCCTTATCATTATTGAATATTTTGTAATTTAAACTATCTATAATTAGATTATTTTCTTCTTCATTAAACTCAAATTTTGTAAATTTTAGTTTATGATCCTTTCTTAATGGATGTCCTTTCCAATATTTAGGCATAATAATTCTTGTTAAATTTGGATGACCGATAAAATTAATTCCAAACATGTCCCAAATTTCTCTTTCATACCAATTAGAATTTTTAAAAATACTAGTAATAGATTTTAAAGACAAATCTTTCATTAATAGAGGAACTTTAAATAAAATATCATCATTTCTTAAAATTGAAATAACATGATAGTTTATAGTAAAATCAGAGTTAGGCATATTTTTTTTATTAATTCTAAACCTTTCGTCAACTCCGTATAAGTCATATAACATATTATATGGTTTATTTATTAATTTCAGTGTTTTTAGACATTTTTTTATATTTATTTTATTTATCCATATAACTGTATAATTTTCATAATATTTAATTACACTATTTTCTAATAAAAATTTTTCTTTTAATTTTTTAATAGCGTAAATGTTTACTTTTTTTTTCATATTTTTCGCAAAAATATACAAATTTTTTAAAAAATACTATTTAATTGTGTATGATAAGGGTCTTTTTTTATTTATTGATTTTTTTAATAACATTATTGCTTGAATATAAGATTCTGGTCTAGGTGGGCATCCAGGTATATAAATGTCTACAGGCAAAATTCTATCTATTCCTTGAACAACAGAATAAACATCGTACATTCCTCCTGAATTAGAACAAGATCCCATAGATATAACCCATTTAGGCTCTAACATCTGATCATATAGCCTTTTTATTATTGGTATCATTTTTAAAAATGGAGTACCTGCTATTACCATTAAATCCGATTGTCTTGGCGATGGTCTTATAACTTCAGAACCAAATCTTGCTATATCATGGAACGAAGTAAATGTTGTAACCATTTCTACGTAGCAACAAGATAAACCAAAATTATAAGGCCATATAGAATTACATCTTCCCCAATTTATTATTTTATTAATTATATTTTTTAGTTTATCAATAAATATATTTGCTTTTTTTAATTTAAAATTGTTCATATTAAGTTTTTTTAATAAATTTATAAATTTAAACTTTTACTTTTTATAATATATAAAATACAAATTAACAAAGTGAATATAAAAGAAAAAACTTCTAAAAAACCTATCCAGCCAATATCTATTATTTGAGTTGATAATAAATATAAATATACAGTTTCTATATCAAATATTATAAAAAGTGATAAAAACAAATAATAATTCACAAAAAAATTTTTGTTGCTGTTATTGAACGGCTTAACACCCGATTCAAATTGTATATTTTTAGATTTATTGTTTTTGTATTTTAATACTTTTTTTTTTAAAAAAATAAATAAAATAAATAAAACAAAAAAAAAGAAAAAAATAAAAATTTTCAAAAATAACATTTCTACCTTTATTTATTAATTTTTTTTAAGAAATAAAACATATTATATCATTTAGTATTTTTTTTTAATATAAATTATAATATAATTATATTAAAAAAATTATCATTTATTCAAAAATATTTTCATAATTATGGAAAAAAAATTAGTTTTAGTTATAAATTGTGGTAGTTCTTCTATAAAATTTGCCTTACTTAATATTGCAAATGAAAAAAAAATAATTTCTGGAATTTTAGAGTTTAATAATAATTTAATTGTAATTAACTATATAAAAAAAAAAAAAATATATAAAACCGAAATAAAAATAAAAAAAAATAAATATGAAGATTCAATAAAATTTATAATATGTAAATTATTAGCATCTAAGAGTTATTTAAATATATTAGCAATCGGTCATAGAGTGGTACATGGAGGGAATTTTTTTTTAAATCCAATCTTAATAAATAAAGAAAATTTAAAAGAGTTAGAAAAATGCTCTAATTTAGCTCCATTACATAATCCATTTAATATATTGGGTATAAAAATATGTTTAAAAATATTTCCTAAATTAAAAAAAAAAAATGTAGCAGTTTTTGATACTTCTTTTTATAAAACTATTCCTAAAACATCGTATATGTACGCTATACCTTATAATTTATATAAAAAATATAATATTAGAAAGTATGGAGCTCATGGCATAAGTCATGAATATATTTTAAATAAGTTATCAAATATAATAAAAAAACCAATTTATGAAATTAACTTTATATCTTGTCATTTAGGAAATGGAAGCTCTGTATCTGTTATAAAAAACGGTAAATGTGTTGATACTTCTATGGGAATGACACCACTAGAAGGTTTAATTATGGGCACTAGATGTGGAGATATAGATCCATCTATAATATTTTATCTTAATAAAAATTTAAATTATTCTATCAACAAAATTAAAAATATTTTAAACAAAAAATCAGGTTTCCTAGGAATAACTGAAAAAACCAACGATTGTAGATATATAGAAAAAAACTATAAAAAAAATAAAAAATGTAAATTAGCTATAAATATGTACGTTCACAGACTTGCTAAATATATAGCATCTTACACTACTTTAATAAAAAACATAGATGCCATAACGTTTACAGGTGGTATAGGAGAAAACTCTTCAATAATAAGAGAAAAGGTTATAAAAAAATTAGAAATATTAAAATTTTACTTAGAAAAAAAAAAAAATTATTTTAATAGTCTAAATGAATACAAAATAATAAGTAAAAAAAAAAGTAGAAAAATAATAATTATCCATACTGAAGAAGAATTAATGATAGCTAAAAAAGCGGAGAAATTAGTTACATAAAAAATATATTTATGCTATATAATATTATATCTAATTAGAATATTAATAAAAAAAATTATTTAAATAAATGGAAAAGAATTTAAAAGGCGATTTAATAAAAAACATCAAACAATCATCCTATTTTTTTAGATATAATTTGATAAAAAAAGCAAAAAAAATTAATAAAACTATTTTATTGCCTGAAGGAGAAGAAAAGAAAATAATAAAAGCTGCTTCTTTGTGTGAAGAAAATAAAATAGCTAATTGTTTTTTATTAGGTAAAAAAGAAAAAATAAAAAAAATATCAGAAAAAAACAAAATAAAAATAAATAAAAATATTAAAATAATAGACCCTGACTCAATAAGAGAAAAATATATAGATAAATTAATAGAATTAAGAAAGCACAAAGGAATGATAAAAAAATTAGCTAAAGAACAAGTGAAAGACAACATAGTTTTAGCTACTTTAATTCTAAAAAATAAAGAAGTAGATGGAATTGTATCCGGTATTTCACATACAACAGCAAATACGATAAGACCTGCATTACAAATAATAAAAAGTAATAGTAACAATTCATTCGTTTCTTCTATATTTTTCATGTTATTTGAAAAAAAAGTATTGGTATATGGGGATTGTGCAGTAAATATAAATCCTACATCTGAACAATTATCTGAAATAGCAATACAATCTGCTTATTCAGCTAATATATTTGGAATTAATCCTGCAATGGTAGCTATGATTTCTTATTCTACCGGAAATTCTAGTAATAAATATGAAGTGGAAAAAATAAAAATAGCTACAGAAATTGTAAAAGAAAAAAATCCAAAAATAATAATAGATGGTCCGATTCAATATGATGCAGCTGTTATTCCAAAAATTTCTAAAATAAAATCTCCAAATTCGCCTTTAAAAGGTGAAGCTAACGTAATAATATTTCCTGATTTAAATACTGGAAACACTACATATAAAGCCGTTCAAAGATCTGCTAAAATACTTTCAATAGGCCCTATTTTACAAGGTATAAACCAACCTGTAAACGATTTATCTAGAGGAGCTTCAGTTGAAGATATAGTTTATACTATAGCAGTCACAGCTATTCAATCTAGTTTTATTAAATAGAAAATTTTTTATAAAAAATTTTACTAAAAAATAAAGAAACTGTTTTAAAAGATCCAAAAATTACTACACAATCTTCTTTATTAAGTATTTTTTTTAACTTTTTCCAAGCCTTTAAAATTTTAGAAAAATTTTCATATTTTTCGCTTTCTACAAAATTAGATGATATATATTTAGAATTAGCTCCTCTTTTGTTTTTTAATGAAATACATATCCATAATTTTATTTCAACGTATTTTTTAAAATATTTTATGGTATTAAAAATATCTTTATCTTTTAACATACCTATTATTACGTAAATATTTCCCGAAATATTTAAATTTTTTATTTTTTTTGACAAATATAGAGAGGATTGAGGGTTATGTGCTACATCTAATACTATAATTGGTTTTTTATTTATTATTTGAAATCTTCCAGGCAAGTTGGCTTGCTTAACACAATTAAAAATATTTTTATAAGATATGTTAAAAAATGGAAGTCTATGAATAACAGCTAAAGCTGTAGCTGCATTTTGTATTGGTATATTAGGAATTGGCATTTCTAATATATACTTGTTATTTTTCCATAACCAAAAATTTTTAAATATACTTATAGACCAGTTTTTATTAATTGCATAAATATATGATTTTATAAAGTTAGACATGTAATAAAGTTGAGAAATGTTAAATTTCTCTCCTATAACAGCATCTTTCTTATATCTAAATATTCCAGATTTTTCCAAAGCTATATCTTCTATAGAATTTCCTAAATAAGAAGTATGATCATAACTAACACTAGTAATTACAGATATATCATTTTCTATTATATTAACAGCATCAAACATTCCTCCCATTCCAATTTCTAATATTAATACATCTAATTTTATAGAATAAAAAATATAAATTATAGATAAAGTACTGAATTCAAAATAAGTTAAAGGAATATCACCTCTTTTTTTTTCTACTTCATACATTGCTTTAACATGTAATTTACTACTTACATTTTTACCTTGTATTCTAGCTCTTTCTTCGTATTTAATTAAATGTGGTGAACTATAAACACCAACTTTTTTTCCAGAATTTATTAATATTAATTCAATTAATCTAGATGTTGTACCTTTACCATTTGTACCACCTATTGTTATAATAAAAGGCCTATAATTCTTGTTAATTATTTTTAATCTTTTTGCTACTATTTTAATTCTATCAAGAGTCAAATCTATCTTACTATGTAATGATGATATATATTTTAGCCAAACAGAAATTGGAGTATTTAAGTTTAAATCAAAATTTGACATTTTTTCTCAACATTATAATTTAATTATTTCTACATTTAAAACCAAGTTTAACTAAAGTTTTTTTAGTAAAACAGTCATAAACTCTAATACTTAAAGAAGACCATTCTCTTCTGATATGACTATTTCTAAGTTTAATAAAATTTTTATTATTTAATTTCATATTATATTCATTTATATTAAAAAACAACTTTGATAAATTATAAAATAACTTTTGATCAAATTTTTTGTTTATTTCTATTTTATTTATCCAAAACTTAGGTAAATTTTTTTTGAATCTAAAAAAAACTTTTTTTTTTATAAAATTTGAATATTTTTTAAAAATATTAATAGTTCCTGATAATTTGCCTTCCAAGCTATGCCCAGCTATATGTGGAGTGCCTATTTCTACAAAATTTAATAAATCACAAGAAATATTAGGTTCATTTTCCCAAACATCTAATACAACAAACATCTTTTTTTTATTTTTCAAAATTTTTAACAAACTAAAATTATCTACAACACTTCCTCTAGAAGTATTTATCAATATTGAATTTTCTTTTATAGAATCTAAAACATATTTATCTATCATATGGTAAGTTGGATAATCTTTTGTATAGGTTAGAGGTGTATGCAATGTTATTATATCAGAGTCACTTATAATTTTCTCGAAAGGAAAACAATCATCAAATTTTTTTATTTTTTTATTTAATGGATCAAATATCATAGTTTGAATTCCGAAATCTCTTAATTTATTTCTTAAGGAAAGCCCTATATTACCAACTCCTAGTATTCCTACTACTTTGTCTTTTAAAAAAAAATTATGTTTTTCAGATAAATATAATAAGGATGTAAAAACGTATTCAACGACGGATTTAGAGTTACTTCCAGTAGCTGAGGCAAAAAATATATTTTTTTTTTTTAAAAAATCTATATCCACATGATCTACCCCAGATGTAGCTGATCCTATAAATTTAATTTTACTGTTTCTAATTAAATTTTTGTCTATTCTAAAATTAGATTTTGTTATTAAAGTATGTATTTTACTTAAATCAACATTAGAGACATTTTTTTTTACTATTACGTCATTTTCCTCTATTTTACTAAATATTTTTTTTCCTAAAAATACACTTTTATCTATTAAAATTTTATTTTTTTTCATATAGTATATTAAAAAATTTATTTAAAAAAGTTGATATCTTTTAATAATTAAAGTCGCATTTGCTCCCCCAAATCCTAAATTATTGGTCATAATTGTATCTAATTTACAAAATTTAGTTTTTTCTACTATATTCATATTTTTTGCTTCTTCATCTATTTTTTCTATATTTATACAAGGAGATATAAAATTATTTTCTAACATTAATAAAGAAAAAATAACTTCATGTACACCAGAAGCTCCCAAAGAGTGACCTGTAATTGATTTAGTAGAAGATATATAAGGTCTATATTTTTTAAATATTTTTTTTATAGCCAAAATTTCAGTAATATCTCCAGCCAATGTAGAAGTACCATGTGTATTTATATAATCTATATCTAAATAATTAATTTTATTTAATGCCATTTTCATACATCTTACAACACCGTCTATTGACGGTGTTGTCATATTTTCTCCATCAGAAGCGGTACCATAGCCTATAATTTCTCCGTATATTTTAGCATTTCTAGATAATGCATGTTTTAACTCCTCCAAAACTATTATACCTGCTCCACCAGATATTACAAAACCATCTCTATTTACATCATAAACTCTAGAAGATTTTTCAGGTGATTTATTATATTTAGATGATAAAGCATTCATAGAATCAAATTCACAAGCCATTTCCCAACATAATTCCTCACAACCTCCTGTAAACATTAAATTTTGTTTACCTAATCTTATTATTTCAAATGCATTTCCTATACAATTAGTAGATGTAGAACATGCTGAACTAATTGAATAACTTATGCCTTTAATTTTAAATAAAGTAGATAAACAAGCACAAGCATTAGAAGGCATTGTTTTTATAATTGTGTATGGACTTACTTTTTTTTTTAATTTTTTTTTTAAATTACTTACCCAGTTGAAATGAGTTTTTGGAGTTCCACCTCCACATCCTATTATTAAACCTGTATTAATATTAGAAATTATATCGTTTGTTAATTTTGAATCTTTTATAGCTTTTTTCATAGACAAGTACGCATAAACACTTCCGTCGTTCATAAATCTGAAAATTCTTTTTTTATTTAATTTAATCTTGTCTACTTCAATTTTACCCCATACATTACTTTTTAGACCAAGTTCTTTTAATTCTTCTGAGTAAGATATACCAGATTTTCCATTTTTCAATGAATATAACACTTTTTTTTTACTATTACCTATACTAGAAACTATACCTATTCCAGTTATTACAACTCTCTTCATTAAAATATAAGATTTTTATTATAAATTTATTTTATTAAATTACATTGAGATTTATGTCTTAGATAATGATCCATAATAGTAATATAAAACATTGATTCAACTATAGGTACTGCTCTTATTGCAATACATGGATCATGCCTTCTATTAGAAATTTTGAGATTTCTAATTAAATTATTATTGTAATCTATTGTGCAACATTTTTTATTTATACTGGATGTCGGTTTAAATGCTACATTTAAAACGATAGGTTGACCACTACTTATGCCTCCTAATATACCCCCTGAATAATTAGTTGTAAAAGTAGTTAAATTATTCATTTCGTCTCTTACTGAACTTCCCTTTTTTTTTATAAACTTAAATCCATAACCTATTTCTATTCCTTTAGTTCCTCCTATACTCATTATGGAATGTGATAAATCAGCATCTAATTTGTCAAAAACTGGCTCACCTAATCCAACCGGAACATCTTCTGCAACTAAGGTAATCTTACCTCCTATAGAATCCCCATTTTTTTTCAATTTTCTTATTAATTTTCTTACTTTAGATATTTTTTTAAAATCTCCAAAAAAAAAATTACTTCTAGAAATTTTGTTATGATATATATTATCACAAGATATATTACCTATTTGTGACAAATAAGTATAAACTTTTATTTTTGTTTTTATTTTTAAATATTTTTTTGCTATAGATCCTGCTACAATTCTTGAAATTGTTTCCCTTCCAGATGATCTACCTCCACCTCTGTGATCTCTTATTTTATATTTATTATAATATGTGTAATCTGCATGACTAGGTCTATATATATTTTTTAACATTTCATAATCAAGGGTATTGCAATCTTTATTAATTACAATAAAACCTATACTTGTTCCTGTAGTAACATTATTAAATATACCAGACAAAAACCTTACTTTATCTTTTTCATTTCTTTCAGTCAAATAGTTTTTACCATTTGGCCTTCTTTTATTTAGATCATTTTGTATATCTTTTACATTTATAAATAATCCTGGAGGACATCCGTCTATTATACCTCCAATTGCATAACCATGTGATTCACCAAAAGTCGTTACTTTAAATAATTTTCCTATAGTATTTCCAGGCATTTTCTTTTATCTTTTTCTAAAGTTTTTATAATAAAATATATTCTTTTTAAAACATCCTTCTGTCCTAAAATAATTAGTATTTTTTTTAAATTAGGAGTACTTTCTGAACCTGTTATAATTAATCTTATTAATCTATATACAAAACTTATATCTTTTTTTAAATTATTTTTTATTTTTTTAAAAATTTCGTTTATAGAATCATAAGTAAATTTATTAATTTCAGAAAAAACTTTATATATAAAATACAGGATATTTATGTCAAATTTATGAAAGTTAGAAAATATAATTTCTTTTTCTATATAAAATCCTTCATATAAATATTTAAAATCAGTGACTATCTCTTTTATTGTATTACACCTAAATTTAACTAAATCTATTATTTTTGACAATCTTTTTGGATAATTTATTTTCATTTTTTTTAAAAAATTTATTAAAATTTTTTTTATTTTTTTCGTACTATATAATTTTATTTTTTCTTTATTTATCCAAAGTAATTTTTTAAAATTTATTTTACATGGAGATTTTTTTATTGATTTTATAGAAAAATACTTTTTCATTTCATCTATTGTAAAAATTTCTTTATTTTTGTAAGACCATCCTAATCTTAGTAAATAATTTAATAAAGATTCTGATAGTATTCCTTCTTCTTTATAAAATTTTATATTAGATTCTAAATTTTTTTTTGATAGTTTCTTATTAAATGAATTTAATATTATTGGTAAATGAATATATTTAGGAAACTTTAAATTTAATAAACTCAATAAATTTATTTGTTTAGGTGTGTTATTTAAATGATCTTCTCCACGAATTACATGAGATATTTTCATTTCGTAATCATCTATTGCGCAACAAAAATTATAAGTAAAATCTCCATTAGAACGACAAATTATAAAATCATCTAATTCTTTATTATTTATTGTTAAATTACCATATACAAAATCATTAAAACTAGTTATTCCTGATTTTGGCATTTTTGCTCTTATAACGAATTTATTATGTAACTTTAAGTAATTTTTTTTATATCTGCAAAAAAGATCATATTTAGGTTTTATTTTATTTAAAATTTGCATTTTTTTTATATTTAATAGTCTTTCTTTTGAGCAAAAACATTTATATGCTAATCCTGTTTTTAACATATATTTTAAATATTTTTCATATTTTTTTTTTCTTTTACTTTGATAGTATATTTTATTATCCCAATCTAATTTTAACCATTTAATTATTTTTATTATAGATTTAGCAAAATTACTTTTAGACCTCTTTTTATCTGTGTCTTCTATTCTTATTAAGAACTTTCCATTGTTTGATTTAGCAAATAGCCAAGAATATAAAGCTGTTCTTATATTTCCAATGTGCAAATTTCCAGTTGGACTTGGTGCAAATCTAGTAATAATCATATTAAAACCCTTTTATTAAAAAATTTAATAAATTATATAAATCATTATATATTAAAAATATTGACTAGATTATTTGTATTTTATAATATTTAAATTATTTTAATTAATAGGGTGATTAGCTCAGATTGGGAGAGTACCTCTTTTACAAGGAGGGGGTCGTCGGTTCAATTCCGACATCACCCATTTTTATTTTTTTTATAGGGTCGTTAGCTCAGCTCGGTAGAGCAGTTGACTTTTAATCAATTGGTCGCAGGTTCGAATCCTGCACGACCCAAATCGAATATTATTAAAAATTTAATATTTTATTTTTATATATTTTTTTATATTAATAAGTTTATCTATCAAATTTAAATTATTTTTATCTTTAAAAAAATTTATTAAACTTTTTGAAATATTAGTACTTAAATTATATTTTTTATTAATAATACATTTGTTAGAATTCATTAATATATTTATATCTTTTATTTTCTTAGATATTTTTTTTGATTGTATTAATCCTATTGTAGGAATACTTAGAGAATACAAAAATTTATAGAAACTAATTTCTTTAGGAGAATTTTTTATAGATTCTAATATATTATTTGCGGTTTTTTCTTTAACAACTTTTAATAATTTTTCTTTATTAATTTGATAAATATCTACTATATTAGTTATAATTCTTTTCTCTATTAGTTTTCCTAATATTTTTTTTCCTATTTTAGGTATATTTATAGCGTTTTTTGAAATAAAGTGAGATATGTTACCTTCTATTTGTACTTTACAAAATAACTTGTTTTTACAATTTAAGTTTTTTTTATTTTTTGAATAAATTAACACAGAATTACATATAGGACATAATTCAGGTATTTCTATATCAGAGTTTTCTTTTGTCCTTAAATTAAATACAGGTTTTATAATTTTAGGGATTATATCACTAATTAGACTAACATATACAAAATCATTGTTCATTAACTTTATTTTTTTTATTTCATTTATGTTATGTAAAGTTGCTTTTTTTATTACTATGCCATCAAAATTTAAGGGATTTAAGACAGCTATAGGTGTTATGTTTCCTGTTCTTCCAACACTAAAAAAAATTTTTTTAATTTTTGTTATTTTAGTTTTAGGTGTAAATTTATAAGCTATAGCCCATTTTGGGAATTTAGAACTGTATCCTAATTTTTCTTGTAAATTTAAAGAATTTACCTTTATTACTATTCCGTCTATATTAAAAGGTATTTTTTTTCTTATTTTTTCTATTCTATTATAAAATTCTAAAGAATTTTTAATTCCTTTATATAAATAAAAAAATCTACAGATTGAAAAATTCCAATTTTTTAGTTGTTTTATTTGTTCAGAATGTTTATAAAAAACTTTATAATATTTTTTTATGTAACTTATATTATAACAATAAAATTTTAAATATTTAATTAAATAATTTTTTTCTTTTATTTTCCTTAATATACCTGAAGCTGTATTCCTAGGGTTAGAAAAAATTTTTTTTCTATTTTTTTTTTGAAAATAATTTATTTTATTAAAATCTTTTTTTAAGATAAAAACTTCTCCTCTTACTTCTAAAATTTTAGGAATATTTTTTTTAGATTTTATAATTATTGGTAATCCCTTTATTTTTACTATATTTTTTGTTATGTCTTCTCCAACGTAACCGTCTCCTCTTGTAGAAGCATTAATTAAAATTCCGTTATTATAAATTATACTAACTCCTACGCCGTCTATTTTTAGTTCACAACAATACTCAATATTTTTAAATTTTGACTTCTTTTTTATTTTTTCATCAAAATTTATAATATCCTTTTTAGAAAATGCGTTTTTCAAAGATAACATTTTAAATTTATGTTTTATTACACCTAATTTAAAATTTATGTTTTTACCAATTATATTATTAGGTGAGTCTTTATAATTATATTTAGGATGCTTATTTTCCAAAATTTTCAATTTATTTAAAATAGCATCATAAACATAATCTTCAACTTTATGTTTATTTTTAACATAATAATAGTAGTTTAACTTGTTTATTTTTTTAGTTAGTTTTTTTATTGTATTTTTTATTTTATTATTATATTTGCCCATGTTTAAATTATTATATGAGAAAGATAAATATTAATTTTTTTTAAATTATTATTATTTAAATTCTATTTTCTAAAAATATATATTAATAATATTTTTGTTAAATTTTTAAATTAAAAATATTGACATAAATTTTTTATTAATTAAAAATCTTTTATAAATATAACAAATTGACAATATTGATATTTAAGTATTATTATTTTGATATATAGGAGAAAACAATGTACAAAAAAAAAGTTAAAGTAAATTTTAAAGACGGATTACATATTAGACCAGCTGTTAAATTAGTAAAAAAATCCAAGAGTTTTTTATCTGATATATATATAATTTCAGAAGAAGGATTGCAAGTTAACGCTAAAAGTTTGTTTAAACTACAATCTTTAGGTGTTAAATATAATGATATAATAACAATTTGTGCAAATGGAAAAGATGAAAAAAAAGCAGTAGAAAATTTATGTGAATTTATTAAAAATAAAAAATAATTCGAATGTCTTTTTTAAAAATTATAAAAAGGTAACATACATGTTGTCTGGTATTATAGTGTCTAAAGGTATAGTTATAGGTAAATCTTTAATTATTGAAGAAAGTAGTATTTTAATTAAAAATAAAAAAATTAATAAAAAGCAAGTAGAAAAAGAAATAAATAAATTTTACTTATCTAGGAAAAATTCTGTTTCTCAATTAAAAAAAATAAAAAATAGCAGAGAAAACGATTTAAAAAAAGAAAGTAAAGAAATATTAAATGGACATATAATGCTATTGATGGATGAAGAACTAGAAAAAGAAATAACAAATACTATAAAGGAAAAATTAGTTACTTCAGAAAAAGCTATTTATAAAGTAATAAATAAACAAATAAAAAATATAGAAAAAATAAAGAACAAATATTTGAAAGAAAGGGCTATTGATATAAACGATATAGGCAAAAGATTAATTAAAAATGTGCTTAATATTAATCCGATAAAAAATATAAAAAAAAACAATGAAAATTTTATATTAATAAAAAAAGAATTAACACCTTCAGATATACTACAGTTTAAAAAAAATAAAATATTAGGACTGATTACAGATATTGGAAGTTATAACTCTCATGTATCTATAATAGCTAGATCCCTTTCAATACCAGCAATAGTTGGAACTAATGTAATTACAAAATATGCTAAAAATAACGATACAATCTTACTAGATGCAATAAATAATGAAATACATATAAATCCAAAAAAAAAAGAAATTATAAAAATAAAAAAAATAAAAAAAAATTATAAAAAAAATAAAGAAAAATTAGAAAAAATAAGATTATTACCAGCTATAACTTTAGATAAATTTAAATTCAAAATATTTGCTAATATAAATAATGAATATGATCTAGATAATATAAAAAAAAATGAAATAGATGGAATAGGATTATATAGAACAGAATATTTATTTATGAATAGAAATAGTTTACCTGACGAAGAAGAACAATTTAATTCATATAAAAAAATAGTCAAATCTATGAAAGATAAAGTTGTAATAATAAGAACTATAGATGTAGGAGGTGATAAAAAAACAAATTGTATAAAAATACCTAAAGAAGATAATCCTTTTTTAGGATGGAGAGGTATAAGAGTATGTTTAGATAAAAAAAATATTCTTTATACACAACTAAGAGCTATATTAAGAGCATCTATATTTGGTAATGTTAAAATACTTTATCCAATGATTACTTCTATAGAAGAAATAAAATTATTGAAAATAGAATTAGAAATAGCTAAAAATTCTTTATACAAAGAAAAAATACCTTTTAAAAAAAATATTAAAATAGGAATAATGATAGAAACACCATCTTCTGCAATATTAGCAGAATATTTAATTAAAGAAGTTGACTTTTTTAGCATAGGAACGAACGATTTAATACAGTATACACTTGCAGTTGATAGAGGAAATAAGATGGTTTCAAAACTATATAATCCTTTATCTTTATCAGTTTTGTTACTCATAAAAAAAGTTATAGATTCTTCTCATTTTTTTAATAAAAAAATAGAAATGTGCGGAGAACTAGCTGGGGATGAAAATTTTACGGCAATTTTAATAGGTATGGGATTAGATATATTTAGTATGAGTCTATCTTGTATACCAAAAATTAAAAGAATAATAAGAAACATTAGATTAAAAGAAGCAAAAATACTATTTAATCAAATAATTTCTAAAAAGTATCACAAAGATATTTTTAAAGAAATAAAAAATTTTAATAAAATGATAAAATATAATGACAAAATATAAGAAATATTTGTCTGATGCAATTAGAGTATTAAGTTTAGATGCAATTCAAAGTGCTAAATCAGGTCATCCTGGAGCAGTTATGGGTATGGCAGAAATTGCCGAAGTTCTATGGAGAAATTTTTTATCTTATAATCCAGAAAATCCAAATTGGATAAACAGAGATAGGTTTATTCTGTCTAACGGTCATGCATCTATGTTATTATATAGTGTGTTACATTTAACAGGATATAATATTAAAATAGAAGATATAAAAAATTTCAGAAAATTTAAATCTATAACTCCAGGGCATCCTGAAAGATTGTGCACACCTGGAGTAGAAGTTTCTACAGGACCTTTAGGACAAGGCATTGCTAATGCTGTAGGAATAGCTATATCAGAAAAAATATTATCTAATTTATTCAATAAAAAAAAATTAAAAATAATAGATAATTATACATATGTTTTTTTAGGAGACGGATGTATGATGGAAGGTATATCTCATGAAGCTTGCTCTTTTGCAGGAACAATGAAATTAGGTAAATTAATAGCTTTCTATGATAGTAATAATGTATCCATAGATGGAAATATAAATAATTTTTTTACAGATAATACAGAAAAAAGATTTAAATCTTATGGATGGCACGTAATTAACAATGTAGATGGACATGACAAACAATCAATAACTTTAGCTATTAAAAAATCTAAAAAAATAATAAATAAACCTTCTTTAATAATTTGTAAAACAATAATAGCTTATAAATCTCCAAACAAAGCTGGAGATTATAAAACTCACAGCTCTCCATTAGGAGAGAAAGAAATAAAAGAATTTAAAAAATCTATAAGATGGAAAACAGAAGATTTCTTTATACCTAAAAAAATTTATAAAAATTGGAATAAAAAAAAAAGTGGCAGGAAAAAAGAAAAAAAATGGAAAACACTATTTTACAAATATAAGAAAAAGTACCCTAAATTAGCTAAAGAACTAATTAGAAGATTATTCATGAAATTACCCTTCAATTGGGAAAAAATAATAAATAATATATTACTAAATTTAATAAAAAAAAAAAATATTTTATCTACTAATAGCGCGTCTAGATATATTGTAAAAAAATTAAACAATTTTATACCTGAAATTATAGGTGGTTCAGCAGATTTATCTTTAAGTAGTGGATTATTAAATTCTAAATCTCTACCTATAAATAAAAATAAAATAGAAGGCAACTATATTCATTACGGAGTAAGAGAATTTGGTATGACAGCAATCGCAAACGGAATTTCTGCATACGGAGGTTTTATACCATATACTTCTACTTTTCTAATTTTTTCTGAATATGCAAAAAACGCTATTAGGATGGCTTCATTAATGAAACTAAGACACATTATGGTATATAGTCATGATTCAATAAATATTGGAGAAGATGGGCCTACACATCAACCTATAGAACAATTATCTAGCTTAAGAATAATTCCTAATTTAATTGTATGGAGACCGTGTAATAAAACGGAAACTATTGCTTCTTGGAAATATGCTATAGAAAGAAAAAATGGACCTACAGTAATAATAATATCTAAAAAAATAGTTAACTCTGAAAAAAAAAAAGATAAGATTTCTTTACAAGAAACTTTAAGAGGAGGGTACATTTTTGTAGATTGCAAAAAACCAATACATTTAATAATAATGTCTAACGGCTCCGAATTAATTTTAGCAATTGAAGCTAAAAACATATTGAAAAAACAAGGTTATAATATAAGAATAGTATCTATACCTTCAACTAGAGTATTTGATTTTCAATCTAAAAAATATAAAAATTATATTTTACCTAAATTGGTACCATTATTAATAATAGAAGCAGGAGTAAAAACATTTTGGTATAAATATTTAAAATATAATGATGGAACTGTAATAGGATTAAATAATTTTGGGATATCAGGGTCAGAGAAAATTTTGATGAATTTTTTTAAAATTAATATTTTTAACATTTTAAAGAAATCATATATTTTATTAAAAAAAAACAATCTTATTAAAAAATGAAAAACTTCCTGTTAAAATTAACAAAAAAATTAGTAAGAATAAAGTCAATAACACCTAATGATAAAGGATGTCAAAACATTATATCAAAAATATTAATTAAATTAAATTTTAATGTAGAGTTTTTTAATTATAAAAACACTAAAAATTTATGGGCATATAAAGGTTCAGGTAAAAAAACTTTATTATTTTTAGGGCATACAGACGTCGTAGATGCTAATAATTTAAACTTATGGAAATACCCTCCTTTTTCTGCAACTATAAAAAATAGCAAAATATACGGTAGAGGCGTTTTAGATATGAAAGGCGCTATATCTTCTATGATTATCGCAATAAACAGATTTATAAAAAGTGGGAAAAAATATAGAGGTAGGATAGCTTTATTACTTACTTCAGATGAAGAAGGCAATGGGAAAAATGGAATAAAAAAAGTTTTAAAAAAATTAAAAAAAAGAAATGAAAAAATAGACTATTGTATAGTAGGCGAGCCTACAAGTAAAAAAAAAATATGCGATACAATAAAAAACGGTAGAAGAGGCTCTTTAACTTTTAAAATACATACATATTTTAAATCGTTGCATGTTGCTTATTGCAATAAAAATCCAATATTATTAATAATAAAAGTAATCAATGAAATATTATCTTTTAATTGGAATAAAAAAAAAAGCTTAATATTGCCTTATAACTCAGTTCAATTAACTAAAATTTATAGTTTATCTAACTCCCTAAATTCTACACCAAATAATATAAATTTTTATATAAATTTTAGATTTAACGACACATTAAAAATAACTTATATAAAAAATGAAATAAAAAATATTATTGAATATCATAAAATAAAATTTAAAATAAAATTTTTTATTTATGGAAAACCATTTTATACAAAAAAAAATTGTAATTTAATAAAAAAAATTTCTAAAGTTATAGAAAAAAATCTTAAATTTAAACCTAAAATTTCTACAGAAGGAGGTACTTCAGATGGTAGATATATATCAGAAATATGCGATCAAGTAATTGAATTAGGATTATTAAATAACAAAATTCACTGCGAAAACGAATTTGCGAAAATATCAGATTTAGAAAAACTAACTAATATTTATGAAAAAATATTATATGAAGTTATTACTTAATATTAAGTTTTATTATTTTTATTAAAGTTTCATATTTTTTTATATTATAGTATTTTTCATTAATTTCTACTATTGGAAGTCTAGTATAGTTTCCTTTTATTAAATTCAATTTCATACAAATCCACTTTATAAAAGATGGATTTGGGGCAAGTTTTAAGTATTTATATAAAATTTTTATTTTATAAAACAATATTTTTGCTTTTTTAAAGTGTGATTTTCCGATTAGTTTACATATATTAGAAATTGTTTTAGCAGCTATATTTGAAATTACAGATATAACTCCATTCCCTCCAAACAACAAAAATTTAAAAATAAACTTATCTTCGCCACAAAAAAAAAGAAATTTTTTATTTATTTTTTTTTTTAACTTTAAAAGTTCATTGAAGTCACAAATTGAATCTTTTATTCCTACAATATTTTCAATTTTTGAAAGATTTAATATCGTTCTATTTAATAAATAACTCACTGTCCTTTTTGGATTATTATATAAAATATATTTAATGAAATCCACCTTAGAAACTATAGTTTTATAATATAAATATAATCCATTTTGATCCGGCAACACAAAACTAGGAGGAATCAACATAAAATATTTTATATTTTTTTTGTTAGCAAATTTTTTTAGATTTAAGACAGTTTTTTCTATTGAGTTTTCACCAACTCCCAATATTAAAGGTATGCGATTGCCAATATAGTCTATAGAATAATCTAATATTTCTTCCTTTTCTTTACTACTTAAACTATGACTTTCTCCAGTAGTGCCACATATAAGAATTGAAGATGTTTTATTGTAAATATGATAGTCAATTATATTTTTTAAACTACTATAGTCTATAGATTTATCTTTATTCATAGGAGTTATTAAAGCTACTATATTCTTTTTTTTCATATTTTTATAACTTATTTTTTTCCAAACATTTTATCACCAGCATCTCCTAATCCAGGAATTATATATCCTTTTTTATTTAAACCTAAATCTATAGATGCGGTATAAAGTTCTACATCTGAATGTTTTTTTTTTAAAAAATTTATACCTTGAGGTGATGCTACTAAAACTAATATTTTTATAATTTTATAACCAAGTTTTTTAAGCAAATTTACTGTTGAAACAATAGAACCTCCTGTAGCAAGCATAGGGTCTACTACTATAGCTATCTGGTTATTAATGCAAGAAACTAATTTCTTAAAATAAGATACTGGCAACAAAGTTTTTTCATTTCTGTAAATTCCTACCATTCCAACTTTAGCATTTGGAAAACATTTTAAAGCTCCATTCATCATTCCTAAGCCAGCCCTAAGAATCGGAACTATGGTAATTTTTTCTTCTTCTATATGTTTAACTTTCAATGTTCCGCACCAATTATTTATAACAATATTATCTGTTTTTATATTAGAACTAGCTATATATGTTAATAAACTACTTATATCTTCAGACAATTCTCTAAAAATTTTGTTTTCAATGTTTATATCCCTCATTAACCCTAATTTGTGTTGTATTAATGGATGTTTAACTTCAATAATTTTCATAATAAAAAACTAAGTTATATTTAAATACTTACTTATGTTATCAATAACTTTATGATCTTTTTTATCTAGATTTATTTTTTCCGAATTAATTATATCTATAGCTTGTTTTTTAGAAGTTACACTAACAATTGGAGAAGTAATATATTTATATTTTATTAACCAAGATATGGTTATTTGAGACAATGTTGAATTATATTTTTTACTAATTTCATCTAGAACATCTAATATTTTTAATCCCCTTTCATTTAAATAGTTTTTAATAATATTTTTACCTCTTACACTTTTATTTGCATCACATACATTTCTATATTTTCCACTAAAAAAACCTTCGCCTAAAGAACGATAACTAATTACACTTATTTTGAATTTTTTAACTATTTTTTTTAAATAATTATCAAAATATTTTCTATACAAAAAATTAAATTCAGGTTGAATTAATTCATATCTTACAAAATTATTTTCTTTACTAACTTTAAAAGACTTTAATAAGCTTTTGTATGTATAATTGGACGCACCTATTACTCTAATTTTTCCTAAATTTTTTAATTTATCAAAAGTATATAATGTTTCTTCTAAATTTGTATTTTTGTCTTCTGCATGCGACAAATATATATCTACATAATCTGTTTTCAATCTTTTTAAAGACATATCTATAGATTGCATAATATATTTATAAGATAAATTAACAATTTTTGTATCAGGAAGAGTTTTTCCTACTTTTGTAACTATAATAACACTGTCTCTTTTAATTTTTTTTTTTTTTATCCAATTTCCTACAATCTTTTCAGATAAACCTCCTTTTCTATTTATCCAATAAGGATAAATATCGGCTGTATCTATACAATTAAATCCATTTCTATAAAAAATATCTAAAATTTTAAATGCGTTTTTTTCATTAACAGTCCAACCTAAAACATTTCCTCCAAATATAATTTTTGGAATATAAATATCTGTTTTACCTACATATAATTTTTTCATAACAAATTTATTCCCACTCTATAGTTGACGGAGGTTTACCAGAAATATCATATACAACTCTTGAAATATTATCTATTTCATTTATCATCCTACAAGATATTTTTTCTAAAATTTTATGTGGTATATAAACCCATTTAGCTGTCATAAAATCAGTTGTTTTAACAGCCCTAAGAACTATTATCCAACTATATTTTCTACAATCTCCTAATATACTTACAGATTTTATAGGGACAAATATTGTAAAAGCTTGACTTATTTTATTATATATATTAGCTTTTTTCAGTTCTTGTACAAATATTTTGTCTGATTTACATAATATTTTGCAATATTTTTTTTTAACTTTTCCAATTATTCTTATACAAAACCCAGGTCCAGGAAAAGGATATTTATTCAATATTTCTCCTGAAATACCTAATTTAATTCCTATTTTTTTAACTTCATCTTTAAATAAATCTTTTAAAGGTTCTAATATATTTAATTTTATTCTTTTAGGCAAGCCCCCTACATTATGATGAGATTTTATATATTTAATATTGCTGGATTTATTTTTTTTAGATTCTATTACATCTGAGTAAACTGTTCCTTGCGCAAAGAACTTTGCTTTGTAATATTTAGAATATTTTCTAAAAATTTTTATAAAAGTTTTTCCTACTACTTTCCTTTTTTTTTCCGGATTTGAAATTCCTGATATTGCTGAAAAGAAAATTTTTTTTGAACTAACATATATAACCTTTAAATTAAATTTTTTATTTAAATATTTTATATTTTTTTTATATTCTTTAGAATCTAAAAAACCATTATCTAAAAATATACATATTAGTTGTTTATTTACAGCTTTTTTTAATAAAATAGCGCTTACTAGAGAATCAATTCCTCCAGAAAAACCTAATATTACTCTTTCATTTTTTATTTTTTTTCTTATATACTCAATTTTTTTATCTATAATATTACTAGTAATCCAATCATTTTTGCATTTACATATACCTATAACAAATCTTTTTATTATATTTTTACCTTGTTTTGTCTGAGTGACTTCAGGATGGAACTGAAGGCCATATAATTTTCTTTTATCGTTAACTACTATAGAAGTACAAGATTTTGTTATAGCTACATTTAAAAATCCTTCAGGTAGTTTACATACCACATCTGTATGACTTGACCAAACGTTAAGAATATGTTCTTTCTTGGAGTTTATGTAATCATATATGTTTTTAGTTAATTTATTTTTTTTTATTATTTTAACTTTAGTGAAACCAAACTCTCTTTTTCTAGACTTTTTTACTTTTCCTCCTAATTGATAAATCATTGCTTGCATTCCATAACATATACCAAGAACAGGTATATCATAACAAAAAATAAACTCTGGTATTTTAGGGCTATTTTTTTTTGTAACACTGTTAGGTCCTCCAGACAATATAACTCCTTTTGGTTTACTAACACTAAAAATATTAACAATATTAACAGTGTTCCAATAAATTACTTCACAATAAACTCCGATTTCTCTTACCCTTCTAGCAATAAGTTGTGTATATTGTGAACCAAAATCTATAATAATTATCTTGTGTTCAAAATTTTTTTTCATTTTTTAATTTTATTATTATTTTTTAAATTTATCAAAAAAAACAAATTTAATAATTAGTAGTTTTTTTTGTTACAATAATATTGTAAGTATGATTTTCTTTTATACTTGCATTGCTAATTTTAATAAATTTTGCTTTTTTATGTAACTCTTTTATGTTTTTACATCCAATTAACCCCATACAAGATCTTAATCCGCCTGTTTGTTGATATATAATGTCCTTAAGTTTTCCCTTATAAGGAACTATGCCTTCAACGCCTTCAGGGACAAATTTATTTATTTTGTTAAACTCTTGAAAATATCTGTCATAAGAACCCTTTAGCATAGCTCCTTCTGATCCCATTCCTCTATAAGATTTAAACAATTTATTTTTATATTTTATCAACTTTCCTGGAGATTCTTTAGTACCAGCAAACATGGATCCAACCATGACACAACTTGCTCCTGCGGAAAGAGCTTTTGCAATATCACCGGAAAATCTTATACCTCCATCTGCAATTATTGGTATATCACTTTTATTTAAAGCTTTTGCTACGTTAAATATTGCACTAATTTGTGGTACACCGACACCTGTAACAATTCTTGTTATGCAAATTGAACCACAACCTATACCAACTTTTACAGCATTGACACCTGCCTTTCTTAAATCAATTGCAGCCTCTTTAGTAGCTATATTTCCTCCTATAATTTGTAAACTATCGTATTTTAATCTTATTTTTTTTATGCAATTTATAACATTTCTTGAATGTCCATGAGAAGCATCTATTAGTATAATATCTATTTCAGCTTTTACTAATTCATCAACTCTTTCTATAAAATTAGTTACCCCAACGGCTGCTCCTATTCTTAGTTTTCCTTTTTTGTCAATACATTCAGAACTAATTTTATCAATTTTTTCAATACTTTTTTTTGTTATTAAACCTATAAAACTAAATTTTTCATCTATCAAAATTATTTGCTTTATGCAATACAACTTAAATATATTTAGCAAAAATTTTTTTTCTTTTACTTCTTTAATTGTTATAAGATTATTTTTCTGAGTCATTACCGATTTTACAATGTTACTTTTAAAGTCATTACAACTTCTTATGTCCCTGTTAGTTATTATTCCTACTAAATTGTTATTTTTGTCAATTACTGGGCAGCCAAGTGAATTATTTTTTATTATGGCCTGTTTAGCTTCCAATAAACTCGTATACGGATTGACGCATATTATATTTTTTATTACATATTTACTATTTTTTTTTACTTTACATACTTCTTTAACTTGATTTTCAATACTCATATTTTTATGTATAAACCCTATTCCACCTTCTTTAGCTAAAGCAGTAGCCATTTTTGATTCTGTTACGGTGTCCATAGCAGAGGATAAAATAGGTATATTAATATTTATATTTTTTGTCAATTTTGATTTTAAATTTACATTCTTAGGTAAAATGTTAGAATATCTAGGTTCTATAAGAACATCATCAAAAGTTAGTCCTTCTTTTATAAAATTTTTCATATAATTATAAAATAATTAATTCAATTTAAATAAGTAAATAATTAAAAGATAAAAAAAACATACTTTCTTCCATTTAATTTATCTTAGTATTCAAATAATTTTATTTTTATTGGAAAATTATATAATATTAATTTTCTTCTTATGAATCTGCAAATAAATTTAATATTTGATTTATTAATAGAACTTACATTCTTTCCATATATTTTAATAACTAAAGGAACTTTCTTTTTTAATTTTATAAATTTTATTTTAACGACATTTTTATAAATTGTTTTTTTTAAAGATAAATTTAGTATACTTTTTAAATTGTCAAAACATAAATTTATGGAAGAATAAATTTTTTTTGCAACTTTTAATATTTTAGTTAATTTGTTTGAACTAATCGCAGATATAAAATATAAATACTTAATTTTTAAAAATTTTAATTTAAATTTAATATAATTTTTAAAATTAGAATGATCTTTTTTATTTATAAGGTCTATTTTATTAACTAAAATTAATACTATTTTATTCTTCTTTAAAACATATTTAATTATTAATAATTCTTTTTTAGAAAGATTTTTACTAGCATCTAACACTATCAGTACGACATCAGAAAAATTTATAGAAAAAATAGTTTCTTTAAGGTATTTTTTATATAAAAAATCTTTTCTTTTTTTCTTACATATTCCTGCAGTATCTATAATTATATATCTTTGATTTAAATATTTGAATGGTGTATAAATACTATCATGGGTGGTATTAGGTCTTTTATTAGTTAAAACTCTCTCTTCTCCTAAAATATTATTAACTAAAGTAGATTTTCCAGAGTTTACATATCCTACTACAGATATTTTTATGATATCTTTTTCATCTCTTTCTAAAAATAATTTTTTTTTTTTAATATTTAATTTATTTTTAAAAAAATTTATTAATTTGTCAATTCCTATATTAAATTCTGAAGATATTGGAAATAAATTATTTATTCCAAAAGAATAAAATTCAAATAAATCTAAATTTTTAATAGAATCTATTTTGTTTATAACTAACAAAATGTTTTTATTATTTTTTTTTATAAAATAAAAAATTTCTTGATCTAATTTAAGTAGGCCTGCTTTTACATCTAAAACAAATAATATTATTTCAGATAATTTTATTAATTTTTTTAAATGTAAAATTTTTTTACATTTACATTTAACTGGATTAGAACATTTTATTCCAAATGTATCGGCAATTAAGAAATAAAAGTTTTTTATTTTAACTTCCATATATTTGATGTCAGATGTCGTTCCAGATATTTTACTTGTTATTGAGTTATTACCAGCAGTTATTTTGTTGAAAATAGTAGATTTACCTACATTTTCTCTACCTATTATTGAAACTATTTTCATTTTTTTTTAAAAAATTAGATAATTTTAAAATTAAGTCTTTTTGATATATAGCTATTTGTTTATTTTTATCTAAAAATTTAATAATTATTGTTTTTTTTATTAACTCTTTTTTCCCAAGTATTAAAACTAACTTTGAATTTAGTTTAAGTGCTTTTTTTATGGTTTTTTTTAGCTTTCTGTTACTATAATCGATTATTAATTTAATATTTGGAAATTTGTTTCTTATTTCTTCAGAAATTTTCAAAGATAAAATATTTATTTCCTTAAACAAAGATATAAAATATATATCCAATTTATTATTATTTATGTAAAAACTATAATTTAATTTTTTTATAAGAAGCGCCAATCTGTCTACTCCTAAAGCGAATCCAATTGCTGGTACGAAATTATTATTTAATTTTTTTATTAAAAAGTCATATCTTCCACCACCACCAACAGAACATTGGGAGCCTAACATTTTTGTTTTCCATTCAAAAACAAAATTGTCATAATAATCTATACCTCTAACTAGTCTTCTGTTAATTTTATATAAAATTTTCATATCTTTTAATTTTCTGCAAATATAATTAAATATAAAAAAAGATTTTTTACTTATATATTCCTTTATATTTGGTGCTTTTTTTATTTTTTCTTGAATTTTTGAATTTTTACTATCTAATAGTCTTAAAGGATTTTTTGTAAAAGAATTTATTTCTAATTTATTAAATTTTTTTTTATTTTTAATTAAAAAATTTAATAATTTTTTTTTATATATCTCTCTATCTTCAAAAGAACCTATACAATTTATTTCTAAAAAAATATATTTATTAATATTTAATTTTTTAAAATACCTTTCTACCATTAATATAATTTCTAAATTTGTTTCTATAGAACTATTACCTAAAAGCTCAATGCCAATCTGATAAAATTGTCTATATCTTCCTTTTTGTGGTTTATTTCTTCTAAACATAGCGCCAACATACCAAAATCTCTGTTCTTTATTTAATCTTAAAAGTTTTTTTTCTATCAAAAATCTTATACAACTCATGGTACCTTCTGGTCTTAAAGATACTTTTTCGCCATGATCTATAAATCTGTACATTTCTTTAGATAATATTTCAGTAGAAATTCCTATAGACTTTTCGAAAAGTTCAGTTCTTTCTAAAATTGGAGTTCTTATTTCTTTATAACCATATCCAGAAACTATATTTCTAAAAATATTTTCTATCTTTCTATAAATTATAATATCTTCATCTAAAATATCATGCATTCCTTTTATAGATTTAAAAATTCTCATTTTTTTTAATTAATTTTTATTGTATTTTTTTTAATTTATTGTTTATTTTTCCTGCTAACTGGCCACAAGAAGCATAAATATCATTACCTCTTTGTTTCCTTATAGTAGTAATAATTTTATTTTTTACAAGTAATTTAAAAAACTTTCTTATTTTTACGATTTTACTGCATTTATATTTTAATTTTGGAAAATTGTTTAAAGGAATAAGATTAACTTTACATTTTATTTTTTTTAATATATTTAATAATTGACATGCGTGTGTCTTCTTATCATTTAAATTATTTATCATAATATACTCAATAGTTAATAATTTTTTGTTTTTAGGTTTACTTAAATAATATTCAAGAGATCTTAATAATTTGCTAATATTATATTTTTTGTTTATTGGCATTATTTTATTTCTTACATTATCATTAGGAGCATGTAAAGATACAGATAGTGGTATATTTAATTCATTTGAAAATTTATATATTGCTGGAACTATTCCTGATGTTGATACAATTATATTTTTTCTAGAAATATTAAAACAACTATTATCCATCATTAATTTTATTGAAGAAACAACATTTTTTAAATTGAATAAAGGTTCTCCCATTCCCATAAATACTACATTTTTTATAAGATTTCTTCCTAAAATCTTAAAAACGTTCCATACTTGACCTATAATTTCATATAAATAAAGATTTCTGTTGAATCCTTGAGCAGATGTGTAACAAAAATTACATCCGACCATACATCCAACTTGAGATGATATACATAATGTAGATTTTTTTTTTTTTGGTATATAAACTGCTTCTATTATTTGATTGTCTTCCAGTTTCATCAAAAACTTGATTGTTCCGTCAGAAGAAATTAATTTTTTAAGTACTTTTGGAGTTTTAATAAAAAAAAATTTTTTCAAATTTTCTCTTAATTTTAAAGGTAAGTTACTCATTTTATCAAAGTTTTTTAAAAATATTTGATAAATCCATTTCATTATTTGAGAAGAACGAAAAGATTTTTCATTTATAGAAGATAAAAAAATATTTAATTTTTTTTTTTCTACATTTAAAATATTTAACTTTTTTGAAAACATAATTATAAATTTAATGATTTTTAAAAATAAATAGGATTATTTATGCATATATTAATTACATTTTTTTTTATTATATTTAAATTTTTATGATCTTTTTCGTTATCTAATATATCGCAGATCCAATTTCCAATGTTAACTATAATATTTCTATTTAATTTTCTTTTAGTTATAGATGCAGTACCTATTCTTATTCCAGATGATATTGAAGGAGGTAAATTATCATTTGGTACACTGTTTTTGTTAACTACAATATTCGCTTTGTTTAGTAAAACTTCTGCTTGTTTTCCAGTTATATTTCTATTTGTTAAATTTACTACAAATAAATGATTGTTAATTACATTTGATGTTAATTTAAAATTACGTGATATAAATACATCAGCTAATATATTTGCATTCAATATAACTTTTTTTTGATAATCCTTAAAGGATTTTTTCATAGCTTCTTTAAAAGATATTGCTTTTGCGGCTATTACATGTAATAAAGGCCCTCCTTGAATTCCTGGAAATACAGAAGAGTTTATTTTTTTATGTATGTTTTTACTAGAACTTTTAGATAGTATAATCCCTCCTCTTGGCCCGCCTAATGTTTTATGTGTAGTGGCAGTTACAAAATCAGCATATTTTATTGGACTAGGATAAATTCCTGCAGCTACTAATCCAGCTACATGAGCAATATCTGCTAAAAAATAAGATTTAACACTATTAGCTATATGACTTATTTTTTTCCAATTTACTATTCTTGAATATGAAGAAAATCCTGCTATTATCATTTTTGGATTATATATTTTAGCTAATTCATAAATTTGTTCATAGTTTATTTCACCATTTTCATTTACACCATACGAAATAACATTAAAAAGTTTTCCTGAAAAATTTACATTTGAACCATGCGTTAAATGACCACCGTGAGACAGATCCATACTTAATATACAGTCACCTGGGTTAAGAAAAGCATTATAAATAGCAAAATTAGCTTGAGATCCAGAATGTGGTTGAACATTCGCATAATTTGCTCTAAATAATATTTTAGCTCTTTCAATTGCAATTTGCTCTATCACATCTACATATTTACAACCTCCATAATATCTTTTATGTGGATAACCTTCAGCATATTTGTTCGTTAAAAAAGAACCTTGAGCTTGCATAACAGCTTCACTTGCATAATTTTCAGAAGCAATCAAGTTAATACATTTATCTTGACGTAATTTTTCTTTTTTTAATACATTCCAAATTTGTGGATCACTAATTTTTATTTTTTTTAACATTTTATTTTAAATTATCTAATTTTTTTGAAAAAGTCTTTTATTTGTTTATTACATTTTTTTTTTAAATGAATATTTTTAAAATCTTTCATATCTAAAGATTTTAAAATAAAATGAAATTTTTTGTAAGATAACTTTGTTTTATTAAATAAACTAAAAATAATTTTTTTTATCCTAGCGTGCAATATAGCGCCTATGCACATAATACAAGGTTCTAAAGTAACATATAAAATTGAATTATTTATTCTATAGTTATTAATTTTTTTACTTCCAGCTCTTATTGCAATAATTTCTGCATGAGCAGTAGGGTCTTTACTTTTTAGAATACTATTATAACCTTTTCCTATAATTATGTCATTTAATACTAAAACTGATCCTACAGGGACATCTAATTTAGATTTTTTAGCTAAATTAAAAGCATACTTCATCCATTTTTCATCTATAGATTTAAATTTCATAAATTATAATTAATTTCTTTCAAATATAACAGTTGAACAAACATATTTTTTTGTATCAGAAAGAGTTATATGAACAGAGTTAATTTTAAGTTCTTTTAATAAATTTTTAGATTTTTCAAAAAATCTTAAAAATGGCTTACCTAAATAATTATGAAATATTTCTAATTGTTTAAAAGATATACCGTTTCT
Source organism: Enterobacteriaceae bacterium entHe1 (assembly GCA_050108195.1). Taxonomy (GTDB): domain Bacteria; phylum Pseudomonadota; class Gammaproteobacteria; order Enterobacterales; family Enterobacteriaceae; genus JBNIDL01. The sequence continues at coordinate 141,308 of JBNIDL010000001.1, read as the reverse complement.
TAACCCAATGCCAAAAGCTTTTAAAGTGGCTTCTTTTATAGCGAATCTTTTAGCTATAAATCTTACAGGAAATTTACTAATCGAATATTCTTTATATTCAAAATTACTTAATACGTATTTTATAAATTTATTTTTTTTTCTTAAAATAACATTTTTAATTCTAGATATTTCTACTAAATCAGTTCCTATTCCTATAATCATTATTCATTTTTGATAATTTTTTTCATATTTATTACAGCTTTCTTTAATCCATATATTAATGCATAACTAATTATAGAATGACCTATATTAAATTCTCTTATATATTTTATTTTTAATATTTTCTTTATGTTTTGATAATTTAATCCATGACCTGCATTAACATTTAAACCTAAAGAATTTGCGTACTTTGCTGTGTTCCTAATTTTTTCAATTTCTTCTTTTTCGATTTTGCGATCTTTTGAATCAGCATAAAATCCAGTATGTATTTCTATGTCTGTAGCACCAACATTTAAAGCTTTATCAACTTGGTCTTTTTCTGGATTTAAAAAAATAGAAACTTGTACATTATTTTTTTTTAATTTATTTATTATTAATTCTAAATATTTCATATTTTTTTCATTAATATTTAATCCAGATTCTGTAGTTAATTCATATCTTTTTTCTGGAACTAAACAACATGAATCAGGTTTTATTTTGCAAGCTATATTAATCATATCTTCATTAGTGGATATTTCTAGGTTCATACGTGTTTTTACAATTTTTTTTATTATATATAAATCACGTTCTGTTATATGCCTTCTATCTTCCCTTAAATGGACTGTAATATTGTCAGCTCCAGAATCTTCTGCAATAAAAACAGCTTGTACTGGATCTGGATAAAAAACATTTTTTCTTAAATTTCTTAATGAAGCAAAATGATCTATATTAACACCTAACAATTTTTCCATAAGATTACCATAATTAGTTAAAAGTTTATTAATTCTAGCATTTTTTTAGCCGATTTTTGTTCAGCTTGTTTTATTGTTTTTCCAACACCAAATGTTCTATGTTTTAATCCAAAAATTTTACAATAAACAACAAAAATTAAATTATTAGATTTTCCAATAATTCTTCTTATTTTATAATTTGGCAAACTTGAATTATATTTTTGAGTATACTCTTGTAGTTTAGTTTTAAAATCTTTTTTACTAATTTTACTTTTAATGTTTTTTAAATAAGGAGTATACCAATTTATAATTAATTTTTGAACTATATAAATAGAACTATCTAAAAATATCGCTCCTATTAAAGCTTCCATAGCATTTGACATAATAGATGAATAATAATTTTCTTTTTTATTTATATTAAAAGAATTGGTTTTTATATATTTTTGTAATTCGAACTTTTTTGATATCGAAAATAATATTTTTTTACTAACTAAATTTGATTTTATTAAACTCATATAACCTTCATTCAAATTAAAATATCTAAAATATATTTCTTTAGAAATAATATAATTTAAAATTGAATCTCCTAAGAATTCTAGTCTTTCGTTATTATTTATTTTGAAACTACAATGCGTTAATGCTTGATTCAATATGTCAGTTGATCTAAAGATATAATTTATTTTATTTTGTAGTTTTTTAAGTTTCATGTAAATTAATTTTATTAATTTAAAAAAAAATAGTATTTTTATTACATTAATTTTTTGAAAAAAATATTAAAAAGAACAAATCTGAATTTTCCTATTATATCGTCTAACGAGATTAATCCAATAAATCTACTATCAAAGCTATTTAAACAATTATCTCCTATTACAAAATATTTATTTTTTGGTATTTTAATTTTAATATAATGTTTATCATAATTTAAAATTTTTTCTTTTTCTTCAATAAGAAAATTACACAAAATTCTAAACAATTTTATTTTTTTTTTTAAATTAATGTTTTCTTGCAGTTTTTCTAGTTTATCTTTATCTATAAATATTACGAATTCTTTATTAATTAAATTTTTATAAATAAAATCACCTGGAATTCCAATTATTCTTTTTACAAAAAATTCTTTTTTATTTTTTTTAAATAAAATAACATCCATGTGTTTTGGTAATTTATTTTCTTTTAATATAAATTTAGTTAAAGGATCTATTATCCTGTAAGTAAATTTTTCTACGTATATTAAATCTCCTCTATTTATTAATGGTTTCATAGAACGTGAAGGAACATAAAATATTTCAAATAAAAAGGATCTTATAAAGAATACAAAAAAAAACAAAAAAAATCTATTTTCTAAATAAAAATAAAAACTAAAGATGTTATTTAAAATAAAATTTTTAAAAATATTTTTCTTTTTTAAAGAAAAAAAATTAAATAAGGAAAAAAATTTACAGAAAAACAAAAATATTACAATTATTTCTAAAAAATTTTCAAAATAGGTATGATTAACATATTTCATTTTTAATATTTGTTATTAAAAAAATTAATAAATATGTTTTTATCTATTTTAATATCTCCACTTTTTTTTAATTTCTTTTTACCGATTTTCTGTTTCATTAATAATTTTTTTTTTCTACTTACGTCTCCTCCGTAACATTTGCTAATAACATTTTTTCTCAATGGTTTAATTTTATCAGAAATTATAATTCTGTTATTACAAAGAATCTGTATGTTTATAAGAAACAATTTTTTTTTTAAACTATTTTTTAATTTTTTTATTATATATTTACCTATATTGTATGCGTTGTTTTTATGAATCATCATTGAAAAAAAATCTATTTTTTTTTTATTTATTAGGACGTTCATAAATACTATTTTAGATTCTTTAAAAAATTTAAATTTATAATTTAATGTAGCGTAACCATTAGATATAGATTTAATTTCATTGAAAAAATTTAATAATATTTCTTGTGTAGGAATATAATAAATTAATATAATTTCATCAAAATTTTTGTAAATAATTTCCTTTTGAATGCCTCTTTTTTCTGAACATAAAGAAATTATGTTACCTATATATTTTTTAGGAGTTTCTATTTTACAATAACTTATGGGTTCATATATTTTTTTTATTAAAGAAATTTTTAACATTTTATCTAAGCTGTCAATCTCTATTAATTTGTTTTTTTTAGTTAAAACTCTATATTTTATTGAAGGAAGTGTGGTTATTAAATCTAATTTATACTCTCTTTTTAATCTTTCTTGTATTATTTCCATATGAAATAATCCTAAAAAACCACAATTAAATCCATTACCAAAAAAGCTAGAATTAATTTTTTTATAACTAAATGAAGTATCATTTAATTGAAGTTTTTCTATAGAATTCTTCATTTTTTCATAATTAGAAGATATTTTTGGAAAAAAAGTTGAATAAACATTGTGCTTTATTTTTTTTTTGTTCTTTAAAAATAATTTATTATTTGATGAAACTATATAAGTCCAATTTGATACTTTTTTTATATTTTTTACAAAAGCTGTTATCCATCCAATTTCTCCGTATGTCAAATTATTACATTCTTTCATATTAGGAAGAAATTTACCTATTTTGTTTATAGTATATATTTCATTATTAGACAATTTTATTTTTTTGCCTTTATATAATTTTCCACTTTTTAAATAAACTGAAAATATTATTCCTAAATAATTATCAAAATAAGAATCTATTATTAGAGCTTTTAGTTTGTTTTTATGTTTTAAAGAAGGCGAAGGTATATTTTTAACTATTTTCTCTAACACTTCATCTATACCTAAACAAGTTTTTGACGAACAAAATATAATATCATCCTTACTAACTTTTATTACCTTTAATATATTTTCTAAAAAAATATTAGAATTATTTTTCATTAAATCAATTTTATTTATTACTAATATTATTTTTACCCCCATTTTTAGAGCTAATTTATAATTAAAAATAGTTTGTGATTCTATTCCTTTTGTAATATCTACTAGTAAAATAGCTCCGTCACATATTGATAAAGATTTGTGCACTTCATAATAAAAATCTGCGTGACCTGGAGTATCTATTATATTTAATTGATATTTTTCTCCTTTCAACGAGGTATAATCTAGCGATACATTACTAGATTTAATAGTAACTCCTTTCTCTATTTCTAAATCCATAGAGTCTAAAATTCTGTTTTTTATATATTTTATATTTTTACATTTTTTAATTAAACAGTTTGCAAAAGTGGATTTTCCATGATCTACATGAGCTATTATGGAAAAATTTCTAATATTTTTTATTTTTGTCATAACTATTTTTTATTTAAATATAGTATATTATTAGAATGTTGGTTTTTTATATTTTTTAAATTATTTAAATAATAATTTTTTATATGAATTTAAAAAATTTTATAAAACAAGAATTTAAAAAAAAATATTTTAAAAATATATTATATTATATAAAAAAGAGAATTAAACAAGGTTATAGAGTATTTCCACCTAAAAACTTAATATTTAGAGCTTTTAGTTATTTCAATAAATTCGAAGATATTAAAGTTGTAATCGTAGGGCAAGATCCTTATTGTTATTATGATCAAGCTGATGGATTAGCTTTTTCTGTAAATAAAAATACTAAAATGCCTCCATCTTTAATTAATATTTTTAGAGAGATAAAAAACGAATTTAATAAATTTAAAGCAAATCATGGTTGTTTAGATAATTGGTCAAAACAAGGTGTACTTTTATTAAATAAATCATTGACAGTAGAATATAAATCGCCAAACTCTCATTCAGATATCGGATGGAATATTTTTACAAACAAAATAATTAAGTATATATCTAAATTAAACAAAAACACGGTTTTTTTATTATGGGGAAAAAATGCTCAAGAATCAATAAAATACATAAAAAATTATAAAAATAATAAAATTATGATATCATCTCATCCATCTCCTAAATCAGTAAAAATAAGTTTTTATGGGTGCAACCATTTTATAAAAACAAATAATTTTTTAGAAAAAATAAAAAAAAAAGCAATAGATTGGAACATTTATTAAAAAATTTTTATTTATTTACTTTTAGATACTTCCACCATTGCAGCTCTTATTAATCTTTTATTAAGTAAATATCCTTTTTGGATAATTCTAACCACTTTATCAGATTTAAAATTTTCAGATTTTATTATTTTCATAGCTTGATGTATTTTTGGATCAAAATTAACGTTTTCTTCGTTAATTGTTGTTACTCCAAATTTACTTAGTGTGTTAGTTAGTAATTTTAAAGTTAATTCAACTCCTTTTATAAAATCAAATGTTTTTTTATTTTTCTTATCTAGTATATCTAAAGTTCTTTCTAAATTATCTACCACAGGAAGTAATTCAAAGATTATTTTTTCTAGAGAAAATTTATAAATTTTATCTATTTCATTTTTATTCCTTTTTAACATATTTTCTATTTCAGCTTTACATCTTATTATTATATCTTTTTCGTTTTTTTTTATTTTTTTTATTTTTTTTTTTAGTTCTTTTATTATAATACTTTTTTCTTCAATCTCTTCTTTTAGTTGCAATGTTTCATTTTTGTTATTTTCGGCAGAAGGAATTTCTTGTATATTAGTAATATCTGATTCATTACTTTTTTTCATAAGAATTCTCCATATTTAATTACTTTTTTAATTACTTCCACAATATTTTTGGGGATAAAAAACATTTATTCAAGGATTAATTATAATGAAATTTAAAAAACAAAATAAATTAAAAAGATTTTTTTTTAATATAGGTATAATAAGTTTCGTAAAAGAGAAAAAAAAATTTTTAATATATAAAAAAATATATAAATGGTTATTAAAAAAAAAATATAATGTTATAACAGAAAAAAAAATGAATAAAAAATTTTCTTTTAATTTTTCTAAATCATGTAATATTAAAAAAATTGCAAAAAAATCAGATTTAGTTATAATTTTAGGTGGCGATGGAAGTATGTTAAAGTCTTGTAGGATCTTAGCTAAATATAATGTTAAAGTAATAGGGTTAAATTTAGGAAATTTAGGATTTTTAACAGACTTAGAAACAAAAAATTTAAAAAAAAAATTAAAATTAATCTTAAAAGGAAATTTTGTTTCAGATAAAAGATTTCTTTTAGAAACTAAAATAGTTGATAAAAAAAAAAAAATTATTTCAAAAAACGCTATAAACGAAATAATTATACATGCTAACAAGTTTTTTGAAATGATAAACTTCAGTGTATATATTGATGAAGTTTTTGCTTTTTCTTGTAAATCTGATGGTCTAGTAATATCTACCCCGACAGGATCTACTGCTTATTCATTGTCTATAGGAGGACCAATTATACATCCTAGTTTAAATGCAATATTAATTTCTCCAATATTTCCACACTCACTTTCTTTTAGACCTATAATTATTGATAATCAAAAAATAATAAAAATAAAAATTAAAAATATCAACTTAAAATTAAATATAAGACATGATAATCAAGACATTCTTTTTATAAAAGAAGGAAAAGAAATTTTAATAAATAGAACTAAATATTACCTTGATTTAATACATATTAACAATTATAATCACTTCAATAAGTTAAAGAAAATAGGTTTTTCTCTTTAAAAAAAAAGAGATGTTTTAATATTTAATTTATAGATATTATGAAAGAAAATATTTTTAAAATTATATCAAGAAATAGGTATCCATCATATAAGTATAATTTTATAAAATATTTTAATGCTGGAATTGTTTTAAAAGGATATGAAGTTAAATTAATAAAAGATAACAGAGTAGACATAAGCAAGAGTTACATAAAAATTAAAAATAAAGAAATATTTTTGATAAATTTAAACATAAATATATTAAAAAATTCTTTTTTTTATAAAGAAAATGATAAAAATAAAAAACTTCTTTTAAACAAAAATGAAATAAATTTTATATTAGGATACAAAAAAAAACATCGTTGTATTATTTTATTACATTTTATATACGTAATAAAAAACTTGATAAAACTTAAAATAAGTTTATCTAAGTTTAATAAAATAATAAATAAAAAAGAAAAGAAAAAGATAAAAGAATTTAGAAATTTAAACAAAATTAAATATAAAAGGGGCTGTTAAGGATTTGACGGTTTTTTTTATAAATCGATTCATATCAAGTTTTGATAAACTTGTATAAAAATATCATACTTAAAATAGTTGCAAAATTTAGTAAAAATGAATCTTTTGCTTTAGCATCATAAAGCTTTAAAAATCTTTTATTTAAAAGATTAGATTCTCTCTTTTTTAGATTTTACTCTTTATTCTAAATCAATAGGGATTATAAAAGGAGATTCATATTTTTATTCAAATTTTAAAAATATGTCTTAAAAAATTAAATTTGAAACATTTTTTAAAATTATTTCTAATAAATTTTAAAAAAAATATAACAATTAGAATATATATGTAAAAAATCGATATATAATTAAAAAATTCGGACGTGGGTTCGACTCCCACCAGCTCCAATTTTTTTTATTCATAAAATAATTTTGAACAAATAAAATAACTTATAAAAGATACGAAAAAAGATCCTAAAATATCACTAAAAAAATGTAATTTAAAATATATTCTAAAAAAAATTATAAAAAAACTTAAGAAAAGAATGATGCTTTTATGTTTTATTTTATTGTTCTTACTTAAACTTATATATATAGAGCACATTGCGGAAGCATGATTGCTAGGAAACGAACTATTTTTTTTGTGACTTATAATGTCATCATAAGTATTGCTAAAATAAACAAAAGGTCTAGGCCTATAAAGCAATTTTCTAATAACGAAGTTTATTGCTATTGAAATAAATATATTTGACAGTAAGAATTTTATAATTTTTATTATATCTTTATTTTTAAAATTTATTGCAATAATAATCGCAATTAAAGACATTGTTATTAATATAGAATTTAAAGATAAAAATAACCCTATTTTATTAAAATATGATGTACTATTACTTAAATATAAAATATCTAAATAATTTATTACATAATAATCTATTTTAGATATTATATTTGTCATCTAGACGAATTCCAAGTAAAGTTATTTTTATTATCTTCTTTAAAATTTATTAAATTATCGTCTTTTATTTTTTTATTATTAGTTTTATCGTATCCAGTACCAGCAGGTATAAGTCTTCCAACTATTACGTTTTCTTTAAGTCCTCTTAATTCATCTATTTTTCCAGATATAGCTGATTCTGTAAGAACTCTAGTTGTTTCTTGAAAAGAAGCTGCAGAAATAAAAGATTCTGTAGATAAAGAAGCTTTAGTAATTCCTAAAAGATTTCTTTTGTATGTTATAGGCAATTTTCCCTTTTTTATTAAAGATTTATTTAGTGAATTTATGTATGAATATTCAACTTGTTCACCAGGTAACAATTTTGAATCGCCTCCAGAAATTACAGTAGCTTTTCTTAACATTTGTCTAATGATAACTTCTATATGTTTATCATTTATTCTAACTCCTTGCAACCTATAAATATTCTGTATCTCATTTACTATATATTGAGTAACAAAATTTACGCCTTTCAATCTTAAGATGTCATGAGAAGACTCTGGACCGTCTGATATAATATTTCCTTTTTCTACTTTTTCTCCTTCAAAAACATTCAATTGCCTCCATTTTGGAATCATTTCTTCATGAACTAAATTTTGTTTGGTTAAAGAAGTAATTATAAGTCTATGTTTTCCCTTAGTTTCTTTTCCAAAAGAAACTATTCCACTTATTTCAGCTAAAATCGCAGGTTCTTTTGGTTTTCTAGCTTCAAATAAATCAGCTACTCTAGGCAATCCTCCAGTTATATCTTTGATTCCACTGGTATCTTGTGGTAATCTAGCTAATATGTCACCTTTAGAAATCTCCACATAGTTTTCTAATTGAACTATTGACTTTCCAGGTAGAAAATATTGAGCTAAATTCTTATCACTGTTTAAATTATTAACTATTATTAAAGAAGGTCTTAATTCTTTATAAATACCTTGTCTTTCAGAACTATCTAAAACGACAATAGAAGTTATTCCAGTAAATTCATCAGTTTGTCTAATAATTGTTTGTCCCTCTATCATATCTACAAACTTCAAATAACCACTTTCTTCAGAAATAATAGGAAAAGTATGTGGATCCCACTGCGCTATTATATCACCAGAATTAACTTTTGAGTTATTTCCGTATTCAACAACAGCTCCATAAGATATTTTATAATTTTCTTTAGTGATTCCAAATTCATCTACTATCTTTAATTCTGTATTTCTTGAAGTTATCACTATTTTCCCAAAACTGTTAATTACAAATCTTTCATTGCTTAATTTTATATAGCCGCTATTTCTTGCTTGAATACTGGATTCAGTTGCAGACCTTGATGCTGCGCCTCCTATATGAAATGTCCTCATAGTTAACTGAGTACCAGGCTCTCCTATGGATTGAGCTGCAATTACACCTATAGCTTCACCTAATTTCACTATATCCCCTCTAGCTAAATCCCTTCCATAACATCTTGAGCAAACGCCAAAATCAGTTTCACATGTTACCACTGACCTTACAAAAATATTTTCTACATTAAATTTTTCTAAAATTTCACAATAATTTTCGTCTATTAAAGTATTCTTTTTTATTAAAATATTTTCTTCATTATTAGAAACTTTAATGTCTTTTAAAGTAAATCTTCCTAAAACTCTATCAAATAACGATTCTTTTATTTCTCCTCCTTCTATTACATGAGTGATCAATATTCCTGAATCTGTTTTACAATCTATTTCCGTAACTACTAGATCTTGTGCTACGTCTACAAGTCTTCTAGTAAGATATCCTGAATTAGCAGTTTTTAAAGCAGTGTCAGCTAAACCTTTTCTAGCTCCATGAGTTGAAATAAAGTACTGCAACACATTTAGTCCTTCCTTAAAATTAGCTGTAATGGGAGTTTCTATTATAGAGCCGTCAGGTTTAGCCATTAAACCTCTCATTCCAGCTAACTGTCTTAACTGAGCAGCTGAACCTCTTGCCCCAGAATCTGCCATCATAAATATACTATTAAATGAAATTTGCTTATGTTTTATACCATTTACATCAAATACTTTATCATGAGATATAGCTTTCATCATAGCCCTAGATATAGAATCACTAGCATTAGCCCAAATATCTATAATTTTATTGTGTTTTTCTCCGGAAGTTACAAGTCCAGATTGAAATTGTTTTTGTATTTCGGAAACTTCTTTTTCTGCTTTTTTTATTATTTCATACTTTTCTTTAGGAATAATCATATCGTCCATGCCAACTGAAGATCCGGATTTTGCCGCGTAAGCAAAACCTGTATACATTATACTATCAGCAAATTTTACAGTTTTACACAAACCCAATTTTCTATAACATATATTCAACAAATAAGAAATCTGATTCTTTTCTAAAGTTTTATTTATTAAATCAAAAGACAATCCTTTTGGAATTATATTCCACAAAATCGATCTTCCTACAGTAGTATTTTTTATAAAATTTTTATAATTTAGCTCACCTTTAAAATTATAATAATATTCTGATATTTTAACTTTTATTCTTGCATGTAAATCTAAAATTCCTAACTGGTACAATCTTTCCACTTCTTTAACATTTTTAAAAACCATATTTTCTCCATTAGCTCCTATTTTAGTCCTTGTCATATAATACAAGCCTAAAACTACATCTTGAGAGGGAACTATAATAGGTTCTCCATTAGCTGGAGATAGTATGTTATTACTAGACATCATCAACTTACATGCTTCTTCTTTAGAATTTTTTGTAAGTGGTATATGTACAGCCATTTGATCTCCATCAAAATCTGCATTATAAGCAGCACAAACCAAAGGATGCAACTGTATGGCTTTACCTTCAATAAGTATAGGTTCAAAAGCCTGTATTCCTAATCTATGTAATGTTGGTGCCCTGTTAAGCATAATTGGATACTTTTTTATTATTTCTTCTAAAATATCCCAAACAATTGGTTCTTCTTTTTCTATCATTTTCTTTGCAGACTTTATGGTATTTGCTATACCATATCTTTCTAGTTTTCCATATATAAAAGGTTTAAATAATTCTAGTGCCATTTTTTTAGGTAAACCACACTGATTTAATCTTAAATAAGGACCGACTGTTATAACAGATCTTCCAGAATAATCTACTCTTTTACCTAACAAATTTTGTCTAAATCTACCTTGTTTACCTTTTATCATGTCAGACAATGATTTTAAAGGCCTTTTATTAGAGCCTATTATAGCTCTACCTCTTCTTCCATTATCCAACAAAGCATCTACTGATTCTTGTAACATTCTTTTTTCATTTTTTATTATTATTTCTGGTGCTGACAAATCAATTAATCTTTTTAATCTATTGTTTCTGTTTATCACTCTTCTATATAAATCATTAAGATCAGATGTTGCAAACCTTCCACCATCTAATGGAACAAGTGGTCTTAAATCTGGAGGCAACACAGGAAGAACGGTTAAAATCATCCATTCAGGTTTATTTTTACTTTCTATAAAAGATTCTAATAATTTTATTCTTTTTGATATTTTTTTTCTTTTTGTTTCTGCATTAGTTTTTTTTAATAAATAAAACAAATCTTTATATTCTTTTTTAACATTTATTTTTTTTAATAAGTCTCTAATTCCTTCTGCGCCCATTTTGGCTTCAAAAGCATATCCAAATTTTTCTAAAGACTCTAAATATTCATTTTCGTTAAGTATTTGACATTTATACAAATCACTATCACCAACTTTAGTAACCACATAAGATTCAAAATATAAAACTTTTTCTACATCACGTAACGGCATATCTAACAATAATCCAATCCTAGAAGGCAAAGATCTTAAAAACCATATATGTGCTATTGGTGAAGCTAATTCTATATGACCCATCCTTTCTCGTCTTACCTTGGTTTGAGTGACCTCTACTCCACATTTCTCACATATAACTCCTCTATGTTTCAATCTTTTATATTTTCCACATAAACATTCATAGTCTTTAACAGGACCAAATATTTTTGCACAAAACAATCCATCTCTTTCAGGTTTAAAAGTACGATAATTTATCGTTTCAGGTTTTTTAACTTCTCCAAAAGACCACGACCTTATTACTTCTGGGGAGGCTAAAGATATTTTAATAGAATTAAACTCATTTATTTCTAAATTTTTGTTAATAAAATTTTTAAAATCATTCACGACTCATATTTCCTATAAAATTTTAATTTTTTTTTAGTTCTATATTAATTGCTAAAGATCTTATTTCTTTTAACAAAACATTAAAAGATTCAGGTATATTAGGATTCATACTTTCATTTCCATCTATTATATTTTTATACATTTTAGTTCTTCCATAAACATCATCAGACTTAACTGTTAACATTTCTTGCAGAGTATGAGCTGCTCCATAAGCTTCAAGAGCCCAAACCTCCATTTCTCCAAATCTTTGGCCACCAAATTGAGCTTTACCTCCAAGTGGTTGTTGAGTTATTAAACTATAAGAACCAGTAGATCTTGCATGCATTTTATCATCTATTAAATGATTAAGTTTTAACATGTACATATACCCAACAGTAACAGGTCTTTCAAATTTTTCTCCTGTTCTTCCATCAAACAACGTAATTTGACCTGACTCAGGAAGTCCACTTAATTTTAATAAAGATTTTATTTCATTTTCTTTAGCTCCATCAAAAACTGGTGTAGCTACAGGAAACCCTTTAGATAAATTATTTGATAAATTAATTATATCTTCTTCTGAAAACTCTTCTAAGTCAACTTTATTACAAATATTTTCTCCAATATTGTAAACATTTTGAATAAATTTTTTTATCTTTTTTAAAGAACAATTTTCATTTATCATTAAATTTATTTTATTCCCTATTTCTTTAGCAGCCATTCCTAAATGAGCTTCCAATATCTGTCCTATATTCATTCTAGAAGGAACACCAAGTGGATTTAAAACAATATCTACCGGATTACCATATTCGTCATATGGCATATCTTCAACTGGACATATTCTTGATATTACTCCTTTGTTTCCATGTCTTCCAGCCATTTTATCTCCAGGTTGTATATACCTTTTAACTGCCAAATAAACTTTAACAATTTTTAATATCCCAGGCGCTAAATCGTCTCCGTTAGAAAATTTGCTTTTTTGAAAATTTATCTTCTTCTTCAATGAAATCTTTAAATTGTCATATTTTTTGAACAATTTTTTTAATATTTTGTTTTTATCACAATCTTTAACTTTATTTTTTAAATATTCTTTATATGAAAACTTTTTTAATTTATAAAAAATTTTTTTATCACATAAATTTAGTATTTTTTTAATTTTGTTAAATAAAGTTATTTTAATGATACTAAATTCTTCAAACAACTCTTCTTTTATTTTATTTAATTGATTTTCCTCTATTTTTAATGTTCTCTTATCTTTTTTCACACCGTCTCTAGTAAAAACCTGAACATCTATTATAGTACCAAACATTCCGTTCGGAACTCTCAAAGAAGAATCTTTAACATCAGAAGCTTTTTCCCCAAATATAGCTCTTAACAACTTCTCTTCTGGAGTTAACTGAGTTTCCCTTTTAGGAGTAACTTTCCCTACCAAAATATCACCTTCTTTTACCTCCGCGCCAATATATACTATTCCAGATTCATCTAACTTTGACAGTAAATTTTCGCTAATATTTGGTATATCAGATGTTATTTCTTCTGGGCCTAATTTTGTGTCTCTTGATATACATGAAAGTTCTTGTATATGTATTGTAGTAAATCTATTATCATGAACTACTTTTTCAGAAATTAACATAGAATCTTCAAAATTATATCCATTCCATGGCATAAAAGCTATTCTCATATTTTGACCAAGAGCCAGTTCACCTAAATCTGTAGATTGTCCGTCTGCTAAAACGTCTCCTTTTTTAATTTTTTCCCCTAAACTTACACATGGTCTTTGATTAATACATGTATTTTGATTAGATCTTAAATATTTATCTAAAGCATATATATCTACATTTATGTCATCATCAAAAATATTTTCTTTAGATTCTACAACAATTCTTTTTGAATCGACATATTTAACAACGCCAGATCTTTTAGCCACAACAGTAACTCCGGAATCTATAGCTACAATTCTTTCCATACCGGTACCTACCAATGGTTTTTCTGACTTCATTGTTGGTATGGCTTGCCTTTGCATATTAGCTCCCATTAGAGCACGATTTGCATCATCATGTTCTAAAAAAGGAATTAAGGAAGCGCCTATTGAAACTATTTGTTGAGTGGAAACATCCATGTAATCCACTTCTTTACGATTAAATATTCCAGATTCATTTTTATACCTACATATTACTAAATCTTCTAAAAAATTTCCGTTGTTATCCAAATTAGTGCTTGCTTGAGCTATTATAAAATCTTCTTCTTCAATTGCAGATAAATATTTTATTTCATTAGAAACAATACCTTTTGTCACTTTTCTATAAGGAGTCTCTAAAAATCCATATTTATTAGTTCTAGCATAAACAGATAAAGAATTTATTAGACCTATATTTGGACCTTCAGGGGTTTCTATGGGACAAACTTTACCATAATGAGTGGGATGTACATCTCTTACTTCAAAACCAGCTCTTTCTCTTGTTAATCCTCCAGGCCCTAAAGCAGATATTCTTCTTTTATGCGTTATTTCTGATAAAGGGTTATTTTGATCCATAAATTGAGATAGTTGACTTGAACAAAAAAATTCTTTTATTGTAGCAGATATTGGTTTAGAATTTATTATATCTTGAGGTGTTAAAGAAAATACATCGTTTAAAGATAATTTTTCTTTTACAGATCTTTCTATACGCAACAAACCTATACGAAATTGATTTTCCATCATTTCTCCTACAGATCTAACACGTCGGTTTCCTAAATGATCTATATCATCTACATTTCCTTTTCCGTCACGAATTTCTATCAATTTCCTTATCACCTTTACTATGTCATTTTTTGTCAAAATAGTTAAGTTGTTATCGTAACAATTTAAAGATTTATTAAATTTCATTCTTCCTACTTTAGACAAATCATATTTATCTTCAGAAAAAAACATATTATCAAATAAATTTTCTGTAGCTTCTTTAATAGGAGGTTCTCCTGGCTTAATTATTTTATAAATCTCTAGAAGAGCGCTTTGACGATCTGTTGAAGTATCTATTTTCAATGTTTCTGATATATAATTATTATCTAAACTATTTTCATAAATAGTATCTATTTTTACATATTTTAATTTTAACAATTCATCTAACACATTATTGTCTATTTTAGTGTTAGACAAAAATAAATTTCCTTTAGTATTTTTTATATCGTTTAGTAATATTTTTCCAATTATAAAATCCTTAGGTATTTTTATTTTTTTTATGTTATTATTTCTCAATAATTTAATATGATTTTCATTAATTAAAGTACCTTTCTTTATATACAAAATTTCATTTTTGTATATATCGAAATCCAATTTTTTTCCTAAAAGATTAAAAAAGTTTAAATAAAAATATAAATTCCCGTTTTTTAACAAATAATTTTTTTTATCAAAGAACAAATTTAATATTTCACTTGTACTATAATTCATTGCTCTTAGCATAGTTGTAACAGGAACTTTACGTTTTCTATCAATACGAAAAAATAAGTTATCTTTATGATCAAATTCAAAATCTAACCAAGATCCTCTGTAAGGTATAATTCTAGCACTATATAAAATTTTACCTGAAGAATGACTTTTACCTTTATCACTGTCAAAAAACACACCTGGACTACGATGAAGTTGTGAAACAACTACTCTTTCTGTACCATTTACTACAAAAGTTCCACTATTTGTCATCATTGGTATTTCTCCCATATAAACTTCCTGTTCTATAGAAGATTTAACATTTTTAGAACTATTGTCATTATAAATAACTAGCTTCAAAACAGCTTTTAAAGATACAGAATAAGTAGATCCTCTAATTTTGCACTCATTTACTTTAGTATTAGACTCGTTTATTTTGTATCTTAGATACTGTAGTTCTACCATTTTGTTATAACTTTTTATTGGAAAAATAGAATTAAAAACATTTTCTATTCCAGATTTATAATAATTATTTTTACCAATGAATTTATTAAAAGAATTTACTTGAATGTCAAACAAATAAGGAATATCTAATATTTTAGGTTGCTTACAAAAATTTTTTCTAATTCTTTTTTTTTCCGTATAAGAATATTGCATAATCCTCCTTATTACAAAAATAATATAAATAAATAATTATTTTATTTCTAATATAGCTCCAGCCGATTCTAACGTTTTTCTAAAAATTTCAACTTCTTCTTTTTTTAAATTCTCTTTAATTAAAACAGGTGCTGATTCTACTAAATCTTTAGCTTCTTTTAATCCTAATTGAATCAAAGTTCTTATCGCTTTAATAACAGATATTTTATTTGTTCCAATAGATTTTAACGTTACACTAAATTCTGTTTGTTGTTCTTCCTTTTTAACATCAATATTTTTATTACTAGAAGTAGGATAATTATCAGAAGATATATTAAATTTACTTTCTATCAATTTTATTAAATCAATTAAATCTTTAGTAGACATTGAGTTTATTTCGCTAACTATTTTTTCTTTAGAAATAGACATATTTATTTACCAATTTTGTTTAAATTAATAAAAAAATTAATTTCTCAGATTAATAATATTATTTAGTAAAGTCAATAAATTAATAACAGATATTTTTTTCAAAGTATTTATTAATTTTAATATAGCTTCTTCTTTAGTTAATAAACTAGTTAATTTAAATATTTCGTTTGGTAATATAAGTTCTCCATTAAATGATGCAGAAATTATATCTATACCGTTATACTCTTTACAAAAATTTTCAAACAATCTAGCACCAATACCTGGATGATTCATAGAAAAAACTATAGCTATTTGATTTTTTATAAAATTATGTAAACATTTAAATTTACTATCTTTTATAATAAGTCGAAAAATACTATTTTTTACAAATATTAACTTAACTTCACTAGATCTTAGAATTTTCCTTATTGAATTAATGTTACCTGAATTCAATTTATTTATCTTAACAATCAAAATTGACTTAGATTGTTGTAAAATTAATTTAATTTTTTTATAAATGTTTTTTTTTCTTTTTATTGATAAAGGCATTTATTATCTAATTAATTTTTTAAAAATTAAAAACAACTAATTATACAATATAAAAAAAAATAATTCATTAAAATAAGATATTTAAAAAAAATCACTTTTTATTATAAAAGATAGCCCCATAGTGGTAGTTAAATAAACTCTTTTTATTTTTAAAGAAATATTTTCTCTCGTTTTATAGTATTTAACAGAGTTTATAAACTTAATAAAATTATTTTCAAGTTTTTTGTTTTCTAAAATTAAATCGCCTATTTTAGAATTAATGACTCCATACTTATCACTTTTATAAATAATTTTATTTTTCTTAAAATCTTTTATACTATTTAAAACATCGTCTGTAATGGTTCCAAAATTTTCATTTAATACAAAATTTCTAGGAGACAACAAACTGCTAATTTTTTTAATAAACTTTAAAGCTTTTAAAGAAGATATAACTATATTACATTTTAAATATTTTTTTAAATTTTTTGATAAATTTTCTTTCAATATTATAACTTTTACATCATTATACAATTTTTTTATTTCTAATTTATATCTTCTTTGATCTTCTGATAAAAAAACTAATATTTTTGTATTAAAATTAGCTAAATAAGGCAGTTTAACACAGTTTACTATATTAACATTTTTATTTTTTTTTAAATCTATAATTACTGAAATATCTAGACTTTCGTTAAATTTCCGACAAGAATATTTTTTTAATAGAATTAAAGATTTTTTTAAACTTTGTATTTTTTTTTCTTTAAAAAACTTTTTTTTATAATATTTAACCATTCTATTTTTCTACTTTAATGTTCATTGACTTAGCTGTTCCAATTATTGATGATACATTTTTTTCTAGATTTGAACCTGTCAAATCATCGGATTTAATCTTTGCTATTTCAACTATTTTTGAAAAATTTATTAATCCAATACATTTATCTTCGTTTTTTATTAATTTTTTTTTAAAAATAGCAAATTTCTTTATTAAAAAAGAAGTTGGAGGACTTTTTATATTAAAAGTAAACGATCTGTCAGAAAAAATAAAAACTTCTACAGATAAAAGATTATCTTTGTCTAAAAGCTTACTTTTAAAATTAAATTCTTTACAAAAATCTAATATATTTATACCATACTGTCCTAAAGCTGGCCCAATTGGTGGAGAAGGATTCGCCGATCCAGGATGTATATATAATTTAATTTTAGATTTTAAATTTTTTTCCATAAAAACACTCTAATTATTTTAATTTTTTTCTACTTGACTAAAATCTAGTTCAACAGGAGTTGATCTACCAAATATAGAAACAGAAACTTTTAGTCTATTTTTTTCATAATCTACTTCTTCTACAACTCCATTAAAATCAGAAAAAGGACCATCTTTCACTCTAATTAATTCACCTAATTCAAAAAGTATTTTAGGTCTAGGTTTGTCTTTAGACTGTTTTAATCTATTCATTATAGAATCTATTTCTTTATCACTTATAGGAATAGGTTGATCAGACGTAGATCCTACAAATCCAGTGATTCTAGGTATATTTCTTACTAAATTCCAACTTTTTTCATTAATCACCATTTGAATTAACACATATCCTGGAAAAAACTTTCTTTCACTTTTTCTTCTTTTACCAAAACGTATTTCTATGATATCTTCAGAAGGTACTATTATTTTTCCAAAAAAAGATTGCATATTCTTTATTTTAATATGTTCACGTAAACAACGAACAACATATTTTTCGTAACCAGAAAAAGATTGTATAACATACCATTTCTTATCCATTTTTTTAAACAACTTCATACTTTTATTAGCATAAATAAAGAAACTAATCTTAGTAAAGAATTATCTATTAACCATAATAATATAGAAATTATTAAACTTATAAAAAAAACAATTAAAGTAATTAAAAAAGTCTCTTTATAAGATGGCCAAAAAATTCCAAAAATTTCTTTTTTTGTTAAATTTACAAAATTTAAAATTAAATTTCTCATAAAAAAAAGAAAAACAAAAAATGCAGAAAAAAATATAAATTTACTCATATTTGTAAAAATCTATTTAAATTATTTAAAATTAATCTATTCTATTATTTTTGTCACTATACCAGCACCCACAGTTCTTCCTCCCTCTCTTATAGCAAATCTTAACCCCTCATTCATAGCTATAGGAACTATAAGATGTACTTGCATTTTAATTGTGTCCCCTGGCATTACCATTTCTATACTTTTGTCTAACTCTATTAATCCTGTAACATCTGTTGTACGAAAATAAAATTGAGGCTTATATCCCTTAAAAAATGGTGTATGACGTCCGCCTTCATCTTTATTAAGAATATAAACTTCCGCAACAAATTTAATATGTGGTTTTATAGAGTTAGTTTTAGCTAAAACTTGACCTCTTTCAACATCTTCCCTTTTTATACCTCTTAACAGTATACCTACATTTTCTCCTGCTCTACCTTCATCTAACAACTTTCTGAACATTTCTACTCCTGTACAAATTGTTTTTATAGTATTTTTTATTCCTATTATCTCTACTTCTTCTCCTATCTTTATTATTCCTTGCTCCACACGTCCAGTTACTACTGTACCTCTTCCTGGTATAGAAAAAACATCTTCTATAGGTAGTAAAAATGGTTTATCAATTAATCTTTTGGGTTCTGGAATATATGTATCTAAAGCATCTGATAATTCTAATATTTTTTTTATCCATTTTTCATCCCCTTCTAATGCTTTTAAAGCCGATCCTCTAATAACAGGAACTTTATCTCCCGGGAAATTATATTGACTCAATAAATCTCTTACTTCCATTTCGACTAACTCTAAAAGTTCTTCATCTTCGACCATATCACATTTATTCATAAATACTATTATATGTGGAACACCTACTTGTCTTCCTAATAATATATGTTCTCTTGTTTGAGGCATAGGACCATCTGTAGCGGCAACAACTAAAATAGCACCATCCATTTGAGCTGCACCTGTAATCATATTTTTAACGTAATCTGCGTGACCAGGGCAATCAACGTGAGCATAATGTCTATTTTTTGTATCGTATTCAACATGAGATGTATTTATTGTTATACCTCTAGCTTTTTCTTCAGGCGCATTGTCTATTTGTTCAAAAGCATAAGAATCACCTCCATATTTTTTAGATAATATTGTAGTTATAGCTGAAGTTAAAGTAGTTTTACCATGATCTACATGACCTATTGTTCCTACGTTTAAATGTGTTTTTAATCTTTGAAATTTTTCTTTAGACACTTTCATAACCCTCTATTTATATTTTTATTTTCTTCTTCTTTCAATTATTTTGTTCGTAATACTAACAGGAACTTCTAAATAATTGCTAAATTCCATAGAATAACAGCCCCTTCCTTGAGTATAAGACCTAAGATCTGTAGCATAACCAAACATTTCAGATAATGGCGTCTTAGAAAATATAATTTTGCCAAGTTCACAATCATTTACAGAGTCTATAATACCTCTTCTACGATTTATATCTCCAATAACATCTCCAATATATGTTTCAGGTACAATTGTCTCTACTTTCATAATTGGCTCTAAAATAACAGGATCAGCTCTTAAAAAACCTTCTCTAAAAGCAATTGATCCAGCTATTTTAAATGCAATTTCAGATGAATCAACGTCGTGATACGAACCATCAAAAACTGTAACTTTAACATTTACAACAGGATAGCCTGCTAATATACCATTTTTCATTTGTTCTTGTATACCTTTATTAATAGAAGGTATATATTCTTTTGGAATAACTCCTCCAACTATATTGTTAACAAATTTATATTCTTTTTTATCGTTTATAAATGGTTCTATTTTTATCCAAACATGCCCATATTGTCCTCTTCCGCCAGATTGTCTAATAAATTTACCTTCTTGTTTTACAGTTTTCTTTACAGTCTCACGATAAGCTACTTGAGGTTTTCCAATTTTAGAATTTACATTGAACTCTCTTTTCATTCTATCTACTATAATTTCGAGATGCAGTTCTCCCATTCCAGATATTATAGTTTGCCCAGATTCTCTATCTATAGATACCTTTAAAGAAGGATCTTCTTTTGACAATTTAGATAATGCTACTCCCATTTTTTCTTGATCAGATTTAGTTTTAGGCTCTACAGAAATTGACATAACAGGTTTCGGAAATTTTATATCTTCTAATAATATTGGATGATCTAAGTTACAAAGTGTATCTCCTGTAGAAACATTTTTTAATCCAATAGCTGCAGCTATATCTCCAGATCTTACTTCTTTAATTTCTTCTCTTTTATTAGCGTGCATTTGAACAATTCTCCCAAACCTTTCATATTTTTTATTTCTTGAATTTAATACCAAATCACCTGATTTTACAACCCCAGAATAAACTCTAAAAAAAGTTAAATTACCAACAAATGGATCTGAAGATATTTTGAATGCTAAAGAAGAAAAATGTTCTTTATCATCTGCCTTTCTTAATTCAGTTTTACCATTTTTAGTTCCTTTTACTGAAGGTATATCAATTGGAGAAGGTAAATAATCAATTATAGAATCTAATAAAGATTGTATACCTTTATTTTTAAAGGCAGAACCACAAGTTACTAAATATATCTCATTATTTATTGATCTTTTACGTAAACATTTTTTTATTTCTTTCTCTTTGATCTCTATACCTCCTAAGTATTTATCCATTAATTCTTCCGAAATCTCTACAGCTGTTTCTATCAAAAAAGTTCTAAACTTATTTGAAATATCAATCATTTTTTTAGGTATATCTACATAAGATACTGAAGAACCATAATTGTCCTCACTCCAATTTATCATTTTCATTTTTATTAAATCTATAAGACCTTTGAAATTTTCCCCTGCTCCTACAGGTATATATATTGGAACTGGAATAATAGACAATTTATTTTTTATTTGTTCTATAACTTTAAAAAAATTAGCTCCTACTCTATCCATTTTATTTATAAAAGCTATTTTAGGAACATTATACTTGTTTGCTTGTTTCCATACAGTTTCAGATTGAGGCTGAACTCCGCCAACAGCACAATATACCATAACAACCCCATCCAAAATTCTAAAGGATCTTTCAACTTCAGCAGTAAAATCTACATGACCGGGTGTATCAATTATATTTATTTTATGTGGTAAATAATCTTTGTTAGTACCAGACCAAAAACAAGTAGTAGCTGCAGACGTTATTGTTATACCTCTTTCTTGTTCTTGCTCCATCCAATCCATAGTTGCAGATCCATGATGTACTTCACCTATTTTATAATTTACTCCAGTATAAAATAATATCCTTTCTGTTGTTGTTGTTTTGCCAGCATCTATGTGTGCACTTATTCCAATATTTCTGTAAACTTCAATAGGTATTTTTCTATTCATTTAATTAATTAAAATTATTTATAAAAACTACCAACGATAATGCGCAAAAGCTTTATTAGCTTCAGCTATTTTATGTAATTCATCTCTTTTCTTAATCGCCATTCCTTTATTTTCTATGATATCTAAAAACTCACTTATAAGACCTTCAATCATAGATTTTCCCTTTTTATTTCTAGCAGACTCAATAATCCAACGGATGGCTAAAGAATCTCTTCTTTCTGGTCTAATTTCTATTGGAACTTGATAAGTAGAACCGCCTACTCTTCTAGATTTAACTTCTACTATAGGTCTAACTTTATCAAGTACAGATTCTAATATTAAAATTTCATCTTTCTTTATTTTTTTAGATACATAACTTAAAGTTTTATAAATTATTTTTTCAGCTATATTTTTTTTACCATTTAACATAATCATATTTATAAACTTAGATAGTAAAACTGAAGAATGTTTTATTTCTAAGTATTTATTAGGTCTATTTAGTAATTTTCTTCTTGACATAATTATTATATAATTCAGTTATTTTAAGATTTTTTCTTACCGTATTTAGATCTACTTTTTTTTCTATTTTTTACACCCTCACAATCTAAAGCACCTCTTACTACATGATATCTAACTCCTGGTAAATCTTTAACTCTACCTCCTCTTATTAAAACAACTGAATGTTCCTGTAGATTATGACCTTCTCCTCCAATATAAGCTGTAACTTCAAATTTATTAGTGAGTTTAACCCTACAAACTTTTCTTAAAGCAGAATTAGGTTTTTTTGGTGTTATTGTATAAACTTTCAAGCAAACACCTCTTTTTTGAGGGCACTTAGATAACGCTGGTACGTTATTTTTGTTAGTTTTTAAGACTCTAGAACGACGAATTAACTGATTAATTGTTGCCATTTATTTAATAAAATAAAAAAATTAATATTTTGATTTAAATTATAAACAAAATGTAATTTATTGTCTATAGTTAAATTTATTCGAGTTATTTATTTCTAAACCTTAAAAAATTATGAAATAAATCTATTCCATTTTCTGTTAATATACTTTCTGGATGAAATTGAACTCCTTCAATAAAATATTTTTTATGTCTTATACCCATAATTTCTTTATATTTATCTTTAACGTAAGATGTTACTTTTAAATTATCAGGAACATATTTATTACTTATGACTAAAGAATGATATCTTGTAACTAATAAAGGATTTTTTAAATTTTTAAAAACACCATTATTGTCATGAAGTATATGAGATGTTTTTCCATGAAATACTCTTTTTGATCTTATTATTTTCGCTTTAAAAAAATTTCCTATAATTTGATGCCCTAAACATACTCCTAATATAGGAATTTTTTTATAAAAGTATTTAACTACATCTGAAGATATTCCTGAATCCTTCGGATTTCCCGGTCCAGGAGAAATAACTATCCAACTAGGATTAAATTTTTTTATTCCAAATATGTTTATTTTGTCATTTTTTACGACAAAAACGTTAACACCTAAAATACAAAAATATTGATAAATATTCCAAGTGAAAGAATCATAATTATCTATAATAAGAAGTTTTTTTTTCATTTATTTATTATCATATTAATTCTAATTTTTTGTACACCTTTTTTAAATTATATTTAGCTATGAAAGAAGCTTTTTCTTTTCCTTTTTCTAGAATCTTTTTTAAATATAATTCATTTTTCCTTATATATTTATATTTATTTTGTATTTTTAATATTACTTTTGACAATTCATTTGAAACTTCATTTTTTAAATGAAAATAATTTTTATTTTTAAACTTTATTTCTAAATGTTTTACTGAAATGCCTTTAATAGAGGACAAAATATTTAATAAATTAGAAATTCCTGGCTTATTTTTTTTATCATAAATTATTCTATTTTTTTTGTCTGAATCTGTCACTGCACTAAATATTTTCCTTATAGAAATTGTTATATCTTCTAATAAAAAAATAGAATTTTTTTTATTAATGTCAGATTTTGACATTTTCTTTTTTGGATTCTTTAAAGACATAACGTAAAATTCACTTTTTGAAAAAATAGGTTTAGGAACTACAAACATATTTTTCTTTAAATTATTAAATTTTTTAGCTATATATCTTGTAAATTCTATATTTTTTATTTGATCTAATCCGACAGGAACATAATTAGACTTATAAAGTAAAATATCAGCTGCCATTAATACAGGATAATTAAAGTAACCTAAATTTATACTATTTTTTTCTTTTAAGCTATATTTAAATTGCGGTATTGAAGAAATTTTTTTATAACTTAAATAACAACTTAATACCCAATACAATTGAGTATGCTCTGGAATTTGAGATTGCATAAAAATTACATTTTTATTAGGATTAATGCCACAGGAAATAAGTAAAGATAATAAATCTAAAGATTTAGAATTAATATTGTTTTTATTTTCAAATATATTTGTCATAGCATGTAAATCAGCTATACAATAGAAACATTTGTATTTATATTGAATTTCTAACCATTTTTTTATAACACCAAAATAATTTCCTATAGTTATAGAGCCAGAAGGCTGTATTGCACTAAACACTAACTTTTTATTGGTATTCATTTAATGAAATTATTAAAAAAAATATTGAACATATATTTACTTTATTATACAAAAAATTTATATATCTAAAAATTTATTTGACATATTTCAATAGATTTTTTTATTACCCTTTCAGGAACATTATTTATAATTTTAGAAAAACCTATTCTAACAGGTATTATTAATCTAATAAAATTAAAAAAATTTTTTTTATCTAATTTTATATATTTTAATAATTTTATTACTGAAACTTTTTTAGAGATCCTTGTAGGAAGGCCTATTTTTTTAAATAATCTTTCTATTCTTATAACTTCATAAATATCAATTATTTTTAAAAAATAAGACGAATACGCTGACATAACTATACCTATTGAAACTGCTTCTCCATGAAGTACATTTTTATACTTATAATAAGATTCTATAGCGTGACCATAAGTATGACCAAGATTTAAAAGCAATCTTAAATTTTTATCTTTTTCATCTAAAGAAACTATATAACTCTTCATTTTACAGCACATATAAACAAAATAATAAAGTGTATTTAAATCTAAATTTAATATTTTTTTGACATTTAGTTCTATCCAGTTAAAAAATTTTTTATTAAATATTATTCCATATTTAATTGCTTCTGATAAACCAGAAATAAATTGTCTTTTTGAAAGAGAAAACAAAAAATCTATACATACTGAAACATACTTAGGTTGATGAAAAGTTCCTAACGCATTTTTATAATACTTATAATTGATAGCATTTTTACCTCCAATAGATGAATCTATTTGCGAAACTAAAGTAGTAGGAATATTTATATATTTTAAACCTCTTTTATATATAGAAGAAACAAATCCAGTGATGTCCCCGACAACACCACCACCTATAGATAAAATTATAGTGGATTTATTACAATTGTTAATAAATAAAAACTTTAATATTTTAGATACAGTTTTAAATGATTTATTTACTTCCTTATCTTCAAAACAAAAGTAAAAAAATTTTTTAACTTTAGGTTTTATTAAAGAAATAATTTTATTTAAATAAATAAAAGAAACTTTATTACTTATTATCAAAATAACTTTTTTATTATTTATAATCGAAAATAATTTTTTATCATTATTAAAAAAATTTCTATTTATTTTTATAAAATATTTAAAATTCTTAGATTTTAATAAAATTTTATCCTTTAACATTTAGTCTTTTTATTATATTTAATATTTTAAAAATAATATCATTAATTACTTCTAAAAAATTTTTATCATCAGTAATTACTTCTATATCTGAAAATTTTTTATAAATAAAATTCCTAGTTTTAGACATTTTCAAAAGAATTTTTTTTAACTTTTTTGATTTTTTATAATTATTAAAATTTTTAATTAAAGGTCTATTTTTTTTATAAATTAATCTATTAATTTGAGTTTTTATATTACTTTTTAAATAAATAACCAAACCATAATTTAACAAATTTGTTATATTTATAGAACTTATAGACCCAGCTCCAAAAGATAGAATAAATCCTTTATTACTCTTAATTGTTTTACACGATATTTCCTCTTCTTTTTTTCTAAAAAATTTTTCTTTTTTTTTAGAAAAAATTTCGTTTATTTTCATTTTAACACTTAAAGACACTAATTCATCTAAATCAAAAAAAATTTTACCTAAATAAAATGATAACATTTTTCCTATAAACGTTTTACCAGAACCAGTTGGACCAATTAAAAATATATTTAAATACCTAAAATAATTAAAATACTTTTTTTTCATTATTTAAGTAAATTTATCTATTTATCATTAGCAGTGTTAAAAAGTTAAATATTATTTTAAATAATTTAGATAAATTATTAAAAAATATAGCATGTGAAGAATTATAAATAACAAAACTTTTACTTTTTGGACATAAAACATCTATAATTTTTGATATCCTATAAGGGACTAATAAATCTGAATCACCATAAATTCTTAAGTAAGGTACATTAATTTCTGTAATTTCTTTTCTTAAATCTAAATTATGAATTATTTTTATTTCATTTAACAATATTTTTGTATTTGGTATTGGAAATATAAATAAATTAATATTTAAATTTCTAAAAGTTTTATAAAAATTTATTCCAATAACTTTAAAAATAAAAAATTTTTTTAAAGAATCAACCTTGTTTTTTTTTATGCTTCTAGTAAAGTCAGAAAACTTTAATGATGATATTCCTGGCCACGATTTTTTAGATTTAAAACAAGGTGAAGAAGAAATAGTAATTAAAGATATAGAGTATTCAGGCCATAAATACACTATTTTAGTTGCTATTAACCCTCCAAAAGACCATCCTATCCATATAGAAGGTTTATTAACTAATTTAAATATATTATAAACTAAATTATCAAAATAATTTTTACAAAAAGTATAACTGGTATTGTTATATCCAGGTAAATCTATTAAACAAACACTAAAATAATTTACTAAATTTTTAACCATTGACTTCCAAATATAAGAGTTTACTCCAAATCCATGAATTAAAACTATATTATAATTACCTTTTCCCAAAACTTTGTAATTTATATCCATAAAATAAATATTTTATTAAAACAAATTTTTTTTATTTTAATTAATTTAAATGATTTAATAATTCATTCAACATTTTCCTTAATGGCTCAACTGTTCCCCATAGTAATTGATCACCTATAACAAATAAAGATAAATATTTTTCCCCTAATTTTAATTTTCTTAATCTTCCTATAAACAATTTAAGACTTCCAGATATTTTAGAAGGATAAAGATATTTTATTGTGTGTAATCTATCATTTGGTATTAATTTAATCCATTTATTTAATTTTATTTTCTTTTCTATTTCCTTTATGTGAACATATTTATTCAATTTCAAAGTACAAGAGTTAGCATGACATCTTAAACTAGGCACTCTAACACAGGTACTTTCAACTATAATTTTTTTTTTAAAATTTAATATTTTATTTATTTCTGACTCATTTTTAAATTCTTCTTCAGTTTTATAACAAACTTTTTTGTCTCCTATCCATGGTAATAAATTTCCTAATATGGAAAAATTATGTTTATTTGTGGAAAGATTATTTATATTATTTGAAATTTTTTCCTCTATATCTAAAATATTTTCATTTTTTTTAATTATTTTAGAAATGTACTTGACATGACTTAAGAAATTCTGAAAATAATTTGTTCCTCCTCCAGAAACAGATTGATATGTAGATAGTATTATCCAATCTAATAGTTCTTCAAAAAAAAAATATTTTAATGACATTAGTATAATATTAACTGTACAATTAGCTATTGAATAAGTTTTTATTCCATTTTTCAATCCAAATAATATTGATTTATAATTAATTGGATACAATGCTAGAATCACATTATTTTTCATACGCAGGTATGAAGACGTGTCAATCCAATATCCATCCCATCCAGATAAACGTACGTTTTTGTACATTTTTTTACTATATTTACTTCCACTACAATTAATTATAATATCCATGTCATTTAAATGACTAATATTTAAGGAATTGTATGTAATAGAATTACCATATTTACTTATAAAGTAATTCTTGTTAACATACGATCTAGAGAAAAAAAATGAATTAAATTTAATAAAATCTTTTTTTTCTTCCATTCTTTTTAATAAAGCTGTTCCAACTATACCTCTCCATCCTATTAATCCAACTTTTTTCATTTTTTTTATAAAAATAAAATATTTTGTTATTATAAATATAAATTGTCTAAATATTTAGCTACAGCATCATTCTTATTACTTCCAATAATCTCTAATTTAGGTAAACATTCCTTTAATAAATTTGAAGCATTTTTCATTATGCATCCTTTTCCTGAAATTTGTAACATTTCTTTATCATTCATACCGTCTCCGAAAGAAATACAATCTTTTAATTTATAACCCAATAATTTTACTACTTTTTTAAGAGCGTTCCCTTTAGAAATTTTTCCGTCTGTAACCTCTAAACACAGTAATGAAGAAAAACTCGCATTAATCTTATTACCCCATCTATCTATTAATTTATTATATAAAACCATAAGTTTCTCGTGGTAATTTGATGTAAAATAAACTTTATATATACCTTCTGTAGAAAAATTCTCTTTTTCGAAAATTTTATTACTGAAATTAGATTCATAAAAAAAATTTTTGTAATCAATTTTATTTCTATTTGTAAACCATGAATTATGTCTAAACACATTTGTAAAAATATTTATATCTTCATAAGCAATACTTATAAGATTTTTAGCAATATTTTTATTCAAATTTTTAGAAAATATAATTTTTTTTTCAGGATTTAAAATTATAGCACCATTAGAAGTTATCATATAAGATTTAATCGATAGATTTTTACATATTTTTATTACATCTAAATGATGTCTACCAGTAGCTAATATCAATAATATTTTTTTTAAAAATAAACTTCTAAATACACTTTTTGTGTATTTTGTTAATTTATGTTCTGGAGATAACAATGTGCCGTCTAAGTCAGAAACTATAATTTTAAACACTTTAAATTACCTTAAATATTAATAAAATATAAATTAAAAAATTTTTTATAACCAATTTTTCTTTTTAAAATAAAAATATGGAGTAAGTCCAACTACTATCATAATTAATATTGCTATAGGATATCCAAATTTCCAGCTAAGTTCTGGCATAAATTTAAAATTCATTCCGTAGCTTGATGCTATTAATGTTGGTGGCAAAAAAACCACAGACATGACTGAAAATATTTTTATTATTCTATTTTGTTCTATGTTAATAAATCCCATAGCTGCTTGAGTTAAAAAGTTAACTCTTTGAAATAATGACTCATTATGAGGCGATAATGATTCTATATCTCTTATTATTTCTCTAGCTTTCTTTAGTTGTTTAATAGATAATTTAAATTTTCTAACTATAAAATTTAATGCTCTTTGAGTGTCCATTAAACAAAGTCTTACCTTCCAACTTACATTTTCAAATTTTGATAATTGAGACAAAGCATTATTATATTCATTACTTTTTTGATTATTCATTATTACAAAGCTAAGAGATTCTAGGTTACTATATATACCTTCAATTTCGTCTGCCAATTGCTCTATTTTAGTTTCGAATAAATTTAATAATAATTCATAAACATTGTTAATTCCTATTAGTTTTTTGTTTATATATTTTTTTTTATGTACTCTAAAAGCTAAAAACTCTCTTTCTCTAACAGAATAAAGTTTATTTTTGTTTATAGTAAAAGACACAGTCGAATTTCCAACATGTTCCGCTGAATCTGAATAGAAAAAAAAAGAATGTATATGAACACCGTTTTCATCTTCAAAAAATCTAGAAGATGCTTCTATTTCTTTTAATTTAGATTTAGTTACCAATGTTTGATTAAGTTCATTTTTTATTTTAATTCTTTCTTCTTTTGTTGGATTAACTATATCTATCCACAAAGATTTGACTAAAACACCAGGCTTATTAGTATTCAATTTTAATAATTTACTATTGCATAATTTGAATGCATATATCATAATTATTTTTTAAATTAAAATTTAAAGTTTAAAAAGTATATTAAAAAAAATTATTTTAAATAATATCATAAAATTTAATTAAATTTTAATATAACCTTCAAAAACATGATTAGATTTTCCAATTAAATAAATATTTTTATCTTTAACATTATATCTTACAAGAGACGTTCCTCCTGGAAATACAGCATGAATAATAATATTTGTTAACAATTTATTTTTAATACAAGAAAATACTGCTGCGCATGCAGCACTACCACATGATTTTGTTTCTCCTACACCTCTCTCGTAAGTTTTTAAATAAATTTTTTTTTTATTTAAAATTTGCGCAAAAGTAACATTTACTTCTAAAAAACAAGAACAACTTAAAGATATAATTTTAGAATATTTTTTAAATATTTTATTTTCAACTTTTCTGACAATTATAATAATATGAGGATTTTTTACTAAAACAAAATAAAAATTTATAAAATTTTTGTTCTTACGTAAACTTAATTTTAAATTTTTAATACAATTGGACTCATTTTTAAAATATGGAATTCCCATATTTACCTTGAAAAAACTCTTTTTAATAAACTCTGTTTTTAAAAAACTATCTAAAGTTTTAAATTTTATAATTTTTTTATTAGTTAATTTTTTTTTTATAACAAAATCAGATGTACATATAGCACCATTTCCACATTGATTTACTTCATTACCATCAGAATTATATATTCTATAAGAAAAATCAAAATTATTTTTATAAATTGGATTTAATAAAATTATTTGATCAAAGCCTATACCGTAATTACTGTTTGACAATAAAATAATATCTTTCTTAGAAATTATAAAATTTTGATTAATATTATCTATTATTACAAAATTGTTTCCAGAGCTTTGCATTTTAGAAAAATGTATTTTTTTAATTTTTTACCTCTATTTAAAAAAAAATAGTTTTTTTAAAAGTCGGCGAGAGAGGATTTGAACCCCTGACCCACTGGTCCCAAACCAGTTGCGCTACCAGACTGCGCTACTCGCCGTTAATACGAAGGAAGGGACTTGAACCCTTATTCTCTTTTAGAGATCTAACTTCTGAAGTTAGTGCGTTTTCCTTTTTTTCGCCACCTTCGTAAAGATTAATAAGGGTGATTGATGGGGCTTGAACCCATAACCACTGGACTCACAATCCAGGGCTCTACCTATTGAGCTACAATCACCAAATAAATTTATCAATTAAGATCTTTTCATCATTATAAAAAAATCTTTATTAGTTTTACTCATAGAAAGTTTGTTTATTAAAAACTCTATAGCATCAATTTCTGACATTGGATGAATTATTTTCCTTAAAATCCACATTTTTTGTAATTCTTCTTTTGTTACAAGTAACTCTTCTTTTCTAGTTCCTGATCTATTATAATCAATGGCTGGAAATACCCTTTTTTCTGAAATTCTTCTTGATAAATGTAATTCCATATTACCAGTTCCTTTAAATTCTTCATATATAACATCATCCATTTTTGACCCTGTATCTATTAACGCTGTAGCTATTATTGTAAGACTTCCTCCTTCTTCCATGTTTCTAGCAGCTCCAAAAAATCTTTTAGGTCTATGTAAAGCATTAGAATCTATTCCACCTGTTAATATTTTTCCAGAAGCTGGTATTACTATATTATAAGCTCTCGCCAAGCGTGTTATTGAATCTAACAAAATAATTACATCTTTTTTATGTTCTACTAGTCTTTTAGCTTTTTCTATAACCATTTCTGCTACTTGAACATGCCTTGAAGCCGGTTCATCAAAAGTTGATGCTATAACTTCACCATTTACTAATCTTTGCATTTCTGTCACTTCCTCTGGTCTTTCGTCTATTAACAAAACCATTAAAACACAATTTGGATAATTAAAAGATATACTTTGAGCTATTTTTTGAAGTAAAATTGTTTTTCCTGCTTTTGGAGGCGCTACAATTAGCCCTCTCTGTCCTTTTCCTATTGGAGAAGATATATCTAATATTCTTGCTGTAAGATCATCTGAAGATCCGTTCCCTATTTCCATTACTAGTCTGAAATTTGCATGCAATGGAGTCAAATTTTCAAATAAAATTTTATTTTTCACATTTTCAGGTTTATCGTAATTTATTTCATTTATTTTAAGAAGAGCAAAATATCTTTCGCATTCTTTAGGAGGTCTAATTTTTCCAGAAATAGCGTCACCTGTACGTAAATTAAATCTTCTAATTTGGCTTGGTGAAACATATATATCGTCAGGTCCAGCTAGATAAGAACTGTCTATAGATCTCAAAAATCCAAATCCATCTTGTAAAATTTCTAATACTCCATCACCGAATATATCTTCACCACTTTTTGCATGTTGTTTCAATATAGAAAATATAATATCTTGTTTTCTCATTCGTGAAAAATTTTCTAATCCTATTTGCTCGCCAAGCAAAATAAGATCGGATACTAACATATTTTTTAATTCTGTAAGGTTCATATATTATTTAACTTACTTAAAAAATTTTAAAAATTTTTTGAAAATTGATTGGAAAACACGGTGCGGACGGGACTTGAACCCGTGACCTTCGGCGTGACAAGCCGATATTCTAACCATCTGAACTACCGCACCAAATACAAAAAAATAAAATAATTATACTTCATTTAATAATTTAATCAATAACGTATTCTTTTATATACATTTATTGTTGAATATTTTTTTATATAATTTTAATAAAATTTTATTAATGTAATTTTTTTTAATAAATATCAATATACTATTACTACTTTTAGAATTTATTAAAAATATAATTTTTTCTTTTAAAATATTATTTATAATTTTATAATTATTTTCGTTATTAGCTATTTTATCACCTATTAAAGATATACAAGACATATTTTTTTTATTTTTTATTTTTATTCTTTTATTATTTAGATCTTTTATTAGTTCAAGAGAAATATTAAACTTACAAAAAATACTTATATTTTTTTTGTCTTGTTTTATTAACTTTATAAAAAAAGGTACATCATATTTTCTAAAAATAATTATTAAATTTTTACGGATAATTTTATTCTTATAGTTTTTAAC
This sequence comes from Enterobacteriaceae bacterium entHe1, assembly GCA_050108195.1. GTDB lineage: Bacteria > Pseudomonadota > Gammaproteobacteria > Enterobacterales > Enterobacteriaceae > JBNIDL01. The sequence continues at coordinate 107,766 of JBNIDL010000001.1, read as the reverse complement.
AGTAATCATTGTCACTTTTTTTTCAATAGTTATAATTTTTATATTTTTTTTGCACTTAACATTTTCTTTTTTTATACATGTCTTTTTATAGCTATTAAAAAAATACTTTATTTCTATATTTATATTTTTATTTTTAAACAAAATAGATTCTAAAGTTCTAAAATGTAAAATACTACTTGACAATTTACTTAATTCATTTGCTTCAGTAATAGATATATTTTTTAATGTTTTTGAACCTTTTATAATTTTTGGATCTATATTACTTATACCAGATACATTTTTCCATATTATAACATTCTTAATATCTAAGATTGATGCTATTCCTACTGCAGAATAATCACTACCGTTTCTCCCTAAAAGGACTGTATTACCAAAAATATCTCTGCTTATATACCCAGTAATTATAAACCTTTCAATATATTTATTATTAACTATTAATGGATAGAGTAGTGATTTTGATAAAATTTCATATATTTTAGGATAAGTATCAAAACTTGATATTAGAAACTTTCTGGAATCTATAAATAAGGTTCTTAAATTATTTATTAAAAGTAAATTATTTAATATTTTTGCAGTCCATAATTCTCCTAAACTTATTATATTGTTAATAAGCTTTTTATTTTTTGTTTTTTCAAGTATTTTTATTGCAAAATTTAGTTCTTCTAAAAACATTAATTTTAAGCTATTTAAATCATTTCCATTAAACAACTTACTAATTAATTCATTATAATAATTTACTAATTTTATTTTAGTATAATCAAACAATTTTATATTTTTTTTATAATATTTTACTAATTTAAAAAGTAAATTAGTAACATTTCCAAAGGCTGATACGACTATTATATCTCCATTTTTACATTTATTTTTTATTATATTTACTACTTTCTTAAAACTAAATGAGTTAGATAATGTCATTCCACCAAATTTATGCACTTTTCTTTTTAGAACGTTTATTATGTTAATTAAATTCATAATATTTAAGAAAATATACTTTTTAAATTAAACTCGAACTTAAAAAAAATGACCATAAAAGATTATTTTATATTAAATTTCTTATTAAATTTACTTATTCTACCACCAGAGTCTAATATTTTCTTTTTCCCACTATAAAAGGGGTGGCATAAATTGCAAACTTCTATATTTAAGCTATCATTTAATGTTGAATACACGTAAAATAAATTACCACAAGAACAAGATACTTTTATTTTAAATAATTTAGGATGAATATTTTTTTTCATATATTTTTTATTTTTGTTATTAATAAAAAAAACAACTAAGAATTATAGATAATAAAAATTCTATTATGTTAATCATAAATTACCTCATTTTTTTTTATTTTTTAATTTAAAAAAACTTGTAGAAATAATTTTTATTTATATTAAAATATAACAACTTTAATATAAAAAAAATAGAAATAATTTTTATTTATAAAATAGTTTTTTTATTTAATAAAAAATAAAATTTATTGTTTAAACACATAATATTATGATATATTTATTTTAAAAAAATTTTTTTTATTAACAAAAGGAGATTATTTTTTTGACAACTATATTAAGTGTTAGGAGAAACAATTCTGTAGTTCTTGGAGGCGATGGTCAAGCTACATTAGGTCATACTATAATGAAAAGTAATGTATGTAAAGTAAGATATTTATCAAACAAAAGTGTAATAGCAGGATTTGCAGGTAGTACTGCAGATGCTTTTACTTTATTTGATTTGTTTGAGAAAAAAATAGAAATATATCAAAATCATTTAATTAGAGCTGCAGTTGAATTAGCTAAAGACTGGAGAACAGACAGAACTTTACGTAGATTAGAAGCATTTTTAGCTGTTGCTGACAAAAAATCTTCATTAATAATAACAGGTAATGGTGACATAATACAACCAGAAGATGATTTAATATCAATAGGATCTGGAAGTTCTTATGCTAAATCAGCAGCAAAAGCTTTGTTAGAAAATACAGATTTAAGCGCTAAAGAGATAGTAAAGAAATCTTTAGTCATATCAGGGGACATATGCATATATACTAATCAATTCCATACACTGGTAGAATTAAAATATGAATAAAGATATAAAAATGTCTGAAATGACTCCAAGAGAGATAGTGAGTGAATTAGATAAATATATAATAGGACAACATAATGCTAAGAGAGCTGTTGCGATAGCATTGAGAAATAGATGGAGAAGAATTCAATTAGATGAATCATTAAAGTATGAAATAACACCTAAAAATATATTAATGATAGGTCCTACAGGTGTAGGAAAAACTGAAATAGCTAGAAGACTTGCAAAACTTGCCAACGCGCCTTTTATAAAAGTTGAGGCAACAAAATTTACAGAAATAGGATATGTGGGTAAAGAAGTTGATTCTATAATAAGAGATTTGACAGATACTTCTGTAAAAATGATAAGATTACAATCAATTAAAAGAAATCATTTTAGGGCAGAAGAACTAGCTGAAGAAAGAATACTTGATGTACTTATTCCATTATCCAAGAATAACTGGGGTCAAATAGAAGAAGATAATGAACTGATAAACACGAGGCAACATTTTAGAAAAAAACTCAGAGAAGGCCAGCTGGATGACAAAGAAATAGAAATAAATTTGTCTGTAGTTCCAATGGGTGTAGAAATTATGGCTCCTCCTGGAATGGAAGAAATGACAAATCAATTGCAATCTATGTTTAAAAATATAGCAGGTCAAAAACAAAAAACAAGAAAATTAAAAATTAAAGAAGCAATGAAACTTCTAATAGAAGAAGAAGCTTCAAAACTTGTAAATCCAGAAGAACTAAAAGAGCAAGCTATAGAAGCTGTTGAGCAACATGGTATAGTTTTCATCGATGAGATAGACAAAATATGTAAAAGAGGAGAAATAAACAGCCCAGATGTATCTAGAGAAGGAGTACAAAGAGATTTGCTGCCTTTGGTTGAAGGTTGCACAGTTTCTACCAAACATGGTATGGTAAAAACTGATCATATATTGTTTATAGCTTCAGGTGCCTTTCAATTATCAAGTCCTTCAGACTTAATACCAGAACTTCAAGGAAGGCTGCCTATAAGAGTTGAACTAGAATCACTTACAAATAAAGATTTTGAAAGAATATTAATAGAACCTAATGCATCTTTGACAACTCAATATACTGCTCTAATGTCTACTGAAGGAGTAAAAATAGAATTTACAGAAAATAGCATAAAACATATAGCTGAAGCTGCTTGTAAAGTTAATAAGAGAACAGAAAACATAGGAGCTAGAAGACTTTATACTATATTAGAAAAACTTATGGAAGAAATATCTTATGAAGCAAGTGAGTGGAATGGAAAAAAAATATTAATAAATTCCAAATATGTAAAAAATCATTTAGATAATTTGATATCAGACGAAGATTTAAGTAAATTTATTTTATAAATATATATTTTTTCATTTAATGTTTATTGACTTATTTCCAAACAATAAAATTTAATTTAATGTTATTAAAAAAAAAATACATAATTGTTTTAGATCAAGGAACTACTAGCTCAAGAGCTACAATAATAAACAAAAATGCTGAAATAGTTTGTATTTCACAAAGAAATTTTACTCAAATTTACCCAAAGCCTGGTTGGGTAGAACATAATCCAATAGAAATACTAAATAATCAAAAATATGTTTTATTTGATGTAATAATAAAATACAGTATAGATACTAATCAAATAGCATGTATAGGAATTACAAACCAAAGAGAAACTACAATAATATGGGAAAAAAGAAATGGCAAACCTGTATATAATGCAATTGTTTGGAAGTGTTTAAGAACAAAAAAAATTTGTGAAGAAATGAAGAAAAAAGGTTTAGAAAAATATATAAATTATAATACTGGACTTACCATACATCCATATTTTTCAAGTACTAAAATAAAATGGATATTAAAAAATGTAAAAAATGCTGAAAAAAAAGCAAATAAAGGTGAGTTATTATTTGGTACTATAGATACATGGTTAATATGGAATTTAACTAATAAAAAATTACATATTACAGATTATACAAATGCTTCAAGAACAATGTTATTTAACATACGTACTTTAAAATGGGATAAATACTTACTAAAAAAAATGAAAATTCCAAAATCCATATTACCAATAGTTAAGTCATCTTCTGCTATATATGGAAAAGTAATTCTTTATAACGGCGATAAAAATAAAATTCCTATATCTAGTGTTATAGGAGATCAACAAGCATCATTATACGGAAACTTTTGTTTTTATTCAGGAAAAATAAAAAACACTTACGGAACTGGTTGTTTTTCTTTGGTAAACATCGGAAATAAACCTATCATAAGTAAAAATAAACTGTTAACTACTATTTCATGTGGTCCTTTAGGTGAAATAAATTACGCTTTAGAAGGTATGGCATTCTCAGCAGGCTCTTTGTTACAATGGTTATGTAGCAAAATGAAATTTGTAAAAAAAATAGAAGATTTAGAGTATTATGCAAGAAAAGTAAAAGATACAAATGACATTTACATAATTCCTAGTTTTGAAGGATTAGGTACTCCATATTGGAGTACAAAAATAAATGGAATTATTTTTGGAATAAGAAATAACACAAAAATTGAACATATATTAAGAGCTTCTTTTGAAGCAATAGCTTTTCAAACTAAAACTTTAATAGATTTAATTAAAAATGAATTTAAAATAAAAATTAAAACATTATATGTTGATGGCGGATTAACATCAAATAATTTTTTAATGCAGTTTCAATCAGATTTGTTAAATATGACAATAAAAAAACAATCATTTAAAGAAATTACTTCTTTAGGAGCGGCTTATCTTGCAGGGTTATCAATAGGTTTCTGGAATAGCATAAAAGAAATAAAAAACAAAGTTAAAATAAAAAAAATATATTTACCTAATGTTAACAAAAGGTATAATCAACGATATAAGAATTGGAAAAAAATTTTAAAAAAAATGATTTCCTGAACTTTTTTAAACTTATAAATTGAGGATTGAAATGAATTTATGGGTAACTGGAGAAATTATACAAGTTATAAATTGGACAAAAAGGTTATTTAGTATAATTATAAAAGCTTCTGTAAATAAATTTATAGCCGGACAATTTGCTAAATTGAAGATAAAAATAAATGGAAAAAATATCCAAAGAGCTTATTCTTATGTAAATTCTCCAAAAGAAAAATATTTAGAATTTTATATTGTATCTGTAGATAAAGGAATTTTTAGTAACGCTTTAAAAAAATTAAAAGTCAACGATTTAATAAAAATATCTAAACAACCTTCAGGATATTTTACATTATGTAATATAAATCCTTGCAATAAACTTTGGATGATATCTACAGGTACAGCAATAGGCCCTTATTTATCTATTTTAAGTCATGGAAAAAATCTCAATAAATTTAAAAATATAATATTAATATACGCTGTACGTTTCGCTAAAGATTTAAGCTTTTTACCTAGATTAATTTATTTACAAAAAAAATATAAAAATAAATTGTTTATTAGATTTATAATAAGTAGAGAATACTTATATCATTCAATGTCTGGTAGAATTACAAATTTAATAAAAAACGGGAAATTAGAAAAATCTTTAAAAATGTCTATAAATAAAAAAGATAGCCATGTTATGTTGTGTGGAAATCCTAATATGGTAAGAGAAACTAAAAAAATATTAATGAAAAGAGGAATGATACAAAATACAAAACTAAAAATTGGTAATATAACCACAGAACAATACTGGTAAATAAAATGACTAAAGATTTTTTAATTATTGGTAATTGGAAATTAAATGGTACTAAAAAGCATGTTCTTTCTTTTTTTAAAAAGTTAGATAAGATAAAAGATGAATTAAGTAACTTAAAAATAGTTATTGCTATTCCTATTATATATACAGGATTTGTATACAAAAGACTAATAAACAGTAAAAATATTTTTTTGTCTGCACAAAATGTTGACACCAACATATATGGAGCTTTTACTGGAGAAATTTCTATAAAAATGCTAAAAGATTTAAACATAAAATATGTAATTTTAGGTCATTCAGAAAGAAGATTTTTTCATAAAGAAACTAATGAAATAGTATCCGAAAAGTTTTTTATTTCTTACAAAAACAAAATAACTCCAATTATATGTGTTGGTGAAAACATTGAAGAATTTAAAATGAATAAATCCTATGAAGTATGTTTAAGTCAAATAAAATTGATAATAAAAAAATTTGGTATAAAATCGTTAAGAAAAGTAGTTATTGCATACGAACCTATATGGTCAATAGGAACTGGATATTGTGCAAATCCTAATCATGTAATAAAAATAATAAAAAAAATAAAAAACTACATAAAAAAAAACAATTACGAAATATCTAATTCAATTATATATCAATATGGAGGATCAGTAAACCATAATAATATAATCGATTTTTTAGATAATAAAATTATAAACGGTTTTTTAATAGGAAATGCTTCATTAAAATTTAATTCTTTTTATAAAATAATAAAAAAAATTTTAGGTAAACTAAAATAGTTTCTTAGCCATTTCTAAAATATCTTTTCTAAAAGGCTTCTCATTATTTTTTTTAACAAAATCATAACTTATAATATTATCTTTATGTATACCAATACATTTGCCAATTTTTCCTTTCATTAAAGATATAATTGAGTATGATCCCATTCTAGATGCCAATATTCTATCAAAAGCTACTGGTATACCCCCTCTTTGTATATGACCCAACACTGTAGTACGTGACTCTTTACCTGTCTCTAGTTCTATTTTTTCTGCTAATTTAGATATATTGCAAATATTTTCTGTTATTAAAATAATAGAATGTTTTTTACCTTTAGATAAGCCGTTTTTTATTTCTAAAATTAGTTCTTTTAAAGCAAATTTAATTTCTGGAACTATTATAAAATCGCATCCACCGCCTATTGCAGCATTCATAGTCAAATTACCACAATTTCTTCCCATAATTTCTATTATATATATTCTTTGATGAGAGCTAGAAGTATCTCTTATATTATCAACTGCTTTTAAAATATTTTCTAAAGCAGTAAAATATCCTATTGAGTAATCTGTTCCTATAATATCATTATCTATTGTACCTGGTATGACTATGCAAGGAAATTCCATTTCAAATAATTTTTGGGCCCCTAAATATGATCCATTTCCTCCTATTACAATCAAGGCTTCTATACCAATATTTTTCATATTTTTTATAGAAACCTCTCTTATTTTTCTTTTTTTAAATTCTAAAAACCTAGAAGAACCTAGAAAAGTACCACCTCTGTTAATTATATCAGACACACTATATCTATTTAATAGTTTTATATTGTTTTTATATAATCCTAAATACCCCCCATATATACCGTAAACTTTAATTCCTTCATGTATACCTGTCCTAACTATAGCTCTAACAGCTGCGTTCATTCCAGGTGCATCACCTCCACTAGTTAATACGCCAACTTTTTTTATCATTAATTTTACCTAAACTGTTTTTTTAATGTTATAGTAATAGATATTATTTTAGTAAATATATATTTATACTAAATAATATAATAAATATAATATTATAATAAGTTATAGACAATGAAAAGTAATTCAAAAAAATGCATATTCGCAGGAACTTTTGACCCTATAACAAACGGTCATGTAGATATAATTAATAGATCTTCAAAATTGTTCGACAAAGTTTTAGTAGCAGTATCATACCATAAAAAAAACAGTATTTTTAGTTTTGAGGAAAGAATTTCTTTCTGTAAAAAAGCTACATTAAAAATAAAAAATGTAAGTGTAATAGGGTTCAAAGGTCTTACTTCTAAATTATCAAAAAAAAAAAAAATAAATGTTTTTGTAAGAGGATTACGTAATATATTTGATTTTCAAAAAGAATTAGAATTATTTAGAATAAATTCTTCCCTTAAATCTAATATAGAAACTATTATTTTGTTTTCTAGTAGAAAATATTCAATTCTTTCTTCTAGTTTAGTAAAAGAAATAGTTCTTAATAATGGAATCGCTGACAATTTTTTACCTATTCCTTTAAGCAAAGAAATAAAGCGGAGATTGTTAAAAAATTAAAAAATTTATTTTTTTTCATTATAAATAACGTGTTTTTTTAATACAGGATCAAATTTTTTTAATTTTATTTTCTTTAAGGTAGCTTGAAATTTTTTACTTTTTTTAGTTGTATAAAAATGACCGGTATTAGCAGAAGATATTAATTTTATTATTTTTTTACGAGCCGACATGAACTTTACCTTTTAATTTTATCATAAAAATAATCTATTCCTTTTTTTTTTATCATTTTTATGCCTTTTTTTGAGACAAATATTTTAATATATTTATTATTTTTTTCTGACCAAAATTTTTTTTTTTGAATATTTGCTAAAAATATTCTTTTTTTACTGTTCATAGAATGTGATCTTTTATTTCCTACAATTGACTTTTTATTCGTTATTATACATATTTTAGACATAACTTTACCATAACTTTTTTGTTTTATTTAATATTTAAATTAAATATAATATTATTCAAGAAAAAAATAAATTATAATTTTAAATTTCATTTGAAAATAAATTAAAAAGTTAATGCTTAATAACAATTAAAATTAATAAATATTTTCACTTTTTTGGTACATATTTCAAAATTAGTAACAAAATTAAAAAAACCAAAAAAACATAGGCAAAAAAATTTTTGCAAATATTAACATATAATAATTGTTAAAAAATAATTAATAAATTAATAGTTCTATCTAAGAGTTTTTAGAAAAATAAACAAAATTAAAAAATTAGAAATATTAAATAAAAATAAATTTGTTAAAAAAATATAACATTAAAATAAATTATTTAAAAAGCAGCTAAAAAATAGTTAATATAATTTATTTTAATAGTATATAAATTTTTCCTAAATTTATTTAATAAAACAATAGAAAATATTTTTAAAAAAATAGAATTAAATAGAAAAATTTTTTTTAATTATATTAATTAAAACAATAATGGAGTTATATGGAAAAAATTATAAAAATAAAAATATTAAATAAAAAAATAAAAAAAAAATTAATTCCTAAATATCAAACTAGTGGCGCAGCAGGATTAGATTTAAGAGCATGTATCGATGAAGAAATAGAACTAAAACCTAAAAAAGATGTAATTATAAAATCTGGTATATCTATTTACATAAAAAACAAAAATATAGCAGCTATATTAATTCCAAGATCTGGATTGAGTATAAAACATGGTATAATTTTAAAAAATTCGATAGGTTTAATAGATTCTGATTATCAAGGTGAAATAATTATATCTTTATTTAACAACAGTAAAAATTCTTATTTTATTAAACCAATAGAAAGAATAGCACAAATTGTATTTATACCAATAATAAAAATAAAATTCGATTTTGTAAAAGAATTTTCATTAAGCAAAAGAGGTGAAAAAGGATTCGGGCATTCTGGAAGAAATTAATTTTCTTATTATAAATTATGAAAAAAAACTTTATTTATATAATATCAGGTCCTAGTGGAACCGGAAAATCTAGTGTAATAAATAAAATATTAAAAAGTAAATTAATATCTAATATAAAACTTTCTATATCTTATACTACCAGGCTAATGAGAGAAACTGAAAAAAATAAAATAAACTATTTTTTTATCTCTAAAAAAAAATTTAAAAAAATGATTTCAAAAAATATTTTTTTAGAATATGAGAAAATATTTGGTAATTATTATGGAACAAGTATTTATTTTGTAAATAAATGTTTGAAAGAAAAAAATGATGTATTTTTAGAAATAGATTGGAAAGGAGCTAATCAAATAAGGAAAAAATATCCTGATATTACAAAAAGTATACTTATACTTCCACCTTCAATAAAAGAGTTACATAGTAGACTAAAAAAAAGAGAAAAAAATAAAATTTTAGAAGAAAAAAGAATAAATGATTATTTCAAAATTATAAAGTATTATAAACATTACGATTATCTTATAGTAAATAAAGTAATTGAAATTTCAATAAATAAAATAAAAGAAATTGTGTATTCTATAAGAAATAAATCTAATAAACTTGCACTAAAATCAGACAAAAACGAACATTTGATAAAAAAATTAATTAATGGTTATTAGTCAAATTTACTAAATTTTTATAATGAAAAATTCAACTTTACTTTCTTATGAAAAAAAACTTTCTAAAAAATTAAAAATTAATAATCTTTTGTTACATTTTCCAATAAAATATGAAGATAAAACAAAATTCCATTTTTTTAATGAAATTAAAAATAAAAAAGTTATTTTTACTTACGGAAAAATAGTAAGAGTTATAAACACTAAAAAAATACTCATATGTTCAATCTTAAGAGATAATTTAATTTTCTTAATAAAATTTTTTTATTTTACAAAAAATATGATAAAAAACTTATTACTTGGAAAATGGATTACTGTTTACGGAACAATAAACATATTTAATAATAAAAAATATGAAATATGTCAACCTAAATACGAAATATTTAATTCTTTTAATAATATTAAACTTTCTAAAACTTTAACTCCAGTTTATCCATTAATTAAAGGATATAATCAAAATATAATTAGAAAAATAGTTTTAAATTATTTAAAAATGTTTAATAAAAACATGTTAAATAAAGAATTATTGCCAAGTAGAATATACAAAAATTTTATGACTTTTAAAGAATCTATTAATATTATACACAATCCTAAAAAAAAGGAAATTAATAAAATATTACTAGCTAAAAGAAGTTTAATTTTAGAAAAAGCAATATGCTATTATTTAACAAAAGAAAAAAGAAATAGATCTTTAAATAGAGTTAAAACATATTCTGTAAATTTAAAAAAATTTTTTTCTAAAGAATTATTAAAACTTCTTCCGTATAAATTAACAAAATCACAAATAAAAGCCTTAAAAAAAATAAATAAAGACATTAAAAACAGTAAGCCTATGTTAAGACTTTTGCAAGGTGATGTAGGATCCGGAAAAACAATAATTTCTATGTTAGTTTCTTTTAATATGATAAAAAATGGATATCAAGTAATATTAATGGTACCTACAGAACTGTTGGCTAAGCAACATTTTAATTTTTTTAATTTTTGGTTTAAAAAGTTTAAAATCAAAACTTGTTTATTCATAAGTAAACAAAATAAAAATTTAAAAAATATTTTATTTAAAGATATATTGTTAAATAAAATTAAAATGATTATAGGAACGCATGCTGTATTAAATAGAAATTTAAAAACACCTTTTTTAGGATTAGCTATAATAGATGAGCAACATAAATTCGGAGTTTCTCAAAGATCTATGTTATTTAACAAACAAACGAATACTAAAATTATTCATAAACTTATAATAACAGCAACACCTATACCTAGAACTTTAGCAAATACTTTTTATAAAAATTTTAAGGTTTCTTATATAAAACCTTTACCAAACAAAAAAAATATAAAAACATCTATAATAAAAGATATACACAGAAGTAAAATTATAGAAAATCTTATAAAATTATGTATTAAAAAAAACAAACAAGCTTTCTGGGTTTGCCCTTTAATCGAAAATAAACAAAATTCAAAAAATTTAGTTACAACAGAATTTATAAAAAAAGAATTTATAAAAAAAAATAAATCAATAAAAGTAGAAATTATGCACAGTAAATTAAAGAGAGAAAGAAAAAAAAAAATTGTTGATATGTTTATAAATAATTCAATTAGTATATTAATTACTACTACAGTTATAGAAGTAGGAATAGATATAAAAAATGCAAAAGTTATTGTAATAGATAATTCTGAAAGATTTGGATTGTCTCAACTTCATCAATTAAGAGGAAGAGTAGGAAGAAATAACGAGAAATGTTACTGTATTCTTTTATATAGTTATAAAAAAATAAAAAAAAAAGCTATAAACAGACTAAAAATAATAAAAAAATATAAAAATGGAATAGAAATTTCAAAAAAAGATTTAGAAAATAGAGGGCCAGGAGATATTTTTGGAATAAAACAATCAGGTAACACATTTGATAAAGATTTAATTCTAAAAAACAATTATAATTTTTTAACACAAGCTAAAAAAATTGCAAAATATTTACATGAAAATAATAAAAAAAATTGCAAAGAAATTATTAATAGATGGAAGTAACGTTTATAAATATTTTTTTATTTTAAATTGGCAATATTTTTTATTTATATTAACATCTGTTTTTATTTTGGTCAGTTTATATGATAAAAAAGCAATTTCTTTGTATTGTTTTAAATTAAAAATAATTGTTTTTTGATTTTTTATTTTTAAAATACTTATTTTTTCCAATGATTTGTATAAAGTGAAAATATTTCCTATTTTTTCTAGGAGAATTACCGCAGTTTTTTTTCCTATACCAGGAACTCCAGGAACATTATCTGCATTATCTCCGACCAAAGCTAAATAGTCTGCGATTAATTTAGGCGGAACTCCAAATTTTAATTTTACTTCTTTAGGACCTGTAATATTATTAGAAAATACGTCTATCATATTTACATAAGAAGATACCAGTTGAGTAATATCTTTATCACCAGTTCCTATTAAAACTTTTTTTTTGTTTTTTTCAGCTTCTAACGATAATGTCCCTATAACATCGTCAGCTTCTACTCCGCTAACACTAATAAATTGTATACCCATATTTTTTATTATTTTACACAATGGTAATATCTGATTTTTTAATTCTTTAGGCATAGGAGGTCTATTTGATTTATATTCATTAAAAATTTTATTCCTAAAAGTTTTACCTTTTGAATCAAATACTACTACCATATGTGTTGGACAATACATATTTATTAATTTCTTTATTATTCTTATAGTTCCATATATAGCTCCTATGTATTCTCCTTTTTTATTTTTTAATTTTGGAAAAGAATAATAAGATCTATACAAAACAAAAAATCCATCTATTAATATAAAAGGAGAACTAAAACATTTGTTTTTCATAATATAATTTTGCGAAAAAATAGTTAAATAATTAAATTCTTTAATATATTGACTTTATTTTGTCTATAAGCTTCTTAATATCATTTGGTAAACTTGTTTTCCATTTCATATTGAAATTATTATAAGGATGTTTCATTTCTAAAGAAGATGAATGTAACGCTTGTCTCTTAAACTTTATCAATTTATTATATCTTTTAATGTAATATTTTTTGTCTCCAACTATAGGATGAGATATATATAACATATGAACTCTAATCTGATGAGTTCTACCAGAATATAATTTTATTTTTAGTTTAGTAAAATTATTAAATATTTCTTCAACTTTATAATATGTTATTGATTCTTTACCATCATCGCTGACTTTCATTTTTGTCCTATTGAAAGAATTTCTTTTAATTGGTTTGTTTATTTTGCCATCTTTGTATATATTACCGAAAACAATTCCTATATATTTTCTGTTAATCATTCTTTTTTTTAGTAAATCTGTTAACTTAAAGTAAGTATCAGTTGTTTTAGCTATAACCATTAATCCAGTTGTATCTTTATCTAATCTATGAACTATACCACATCTCGGAACATTTATTATTTTTGGATAATAGTATAATAAAGCATTCATTAACGTATTTTCTTTGTTACCATTTCCAGGATGCACAACTAAATTACTGTTTTTGTTAATTACTAATATATATTTATCTTCATATATTTTATTTAATTTTAATTTATATATTTTTATTTTATTTTTAATTTTATTTACTGGCAATTTTATATAGATAAAGCTTATTTTTTTAACTTTAAAGCTAGGTTTATTTATTGTTTTATGATCTATCTTAACTAAATTGTTTAATATTAATTTTTTTATTTTGCTTCTAGAAACTTTTTTTATGAAAAAAGATACTATTACATCTAATCTTTTACCTAAAAAGCTTTTAGTAATCAGTCTTTTATAAAATTTATAATTACTCATAAAATAAATAATTATCTTTTTTTTATATAATTATATTTTAAATAATATAATTTAGATTTTCTAACTTTAATGTGATTTTTAATTGTTATATTTTTAATTAAAGGGCTATTAAAAGGAAAAACTCTTTCAACGTAACATTGTGGGTTATTTCTAAGAACAGTAAATGAAGAATTAAATCCTTTTTTTCTAATTGAAATAACAATTCCATTAAAACTTTGAACTCTTTTTTTATTGTTTTCTATAACTAATAACTCTACTACTATAATATCCCCTATTTTAATTTTAGGCAAAATATTACATTTCTGACTTTTTTCTACCTTTGAAATTATTTTATTTATCAATTTAACCTCTTTTAATATATAATTATAAAAAATTTTTTTTTTTAAATTTTAATAATATTTTTTTTTCTGCATTTTTCAGAAATTTTTTTTTTATCAAATTTCTACTTTTTAAAAAAGTTTTTACTAAAGCGTTCTTTTTCCTCCATCTCTTTATTTTTATATGATTTCCAGAAAGCAACACTTTTGGAACTTTCATATTTTTATAAATATAAGGTTTAGTGTAACTATCATAGTCTAAAAGATTAAAAGAAAATGAGTCATTAAAAATAGAAGATTTACTATTTATAATTCCTGGTATATATCTTGTAATGGAATCTACCAAAACCATTGCTGCTAATTCACCTCCACTTATTATATAGTTTCCTATTGACCACTCTTCATCTATTGCATATTTAATAATTCTTGAATCTATACCTTCATATCTTCCGCATAACAATATGAAATTGTTGCACATGGATAATAATATTACATTTTTTTGATTTAATTTTTTTCCTTGTGGAGTTAAATATATAACTTTATAAGTCTTTTTTGATTTTTTTTTTATATTATTTATAGTTTCGATTATAGGTTCTGCTTTCATTAACATTCCTGAGCCACCACCATATATTTTATCATCTATTGATTTTTTATCTTTTATAAAATTCTTTGGATTATAGTAGTTTATTTTTAACATATTTTTTTTTATAGCACGAGAAACTATTCCATATTTAAAATAACTGAACATTTCAGGAAATATAGTAATAATATTAATTACTTTCATAATAACTATTAACTAATAAAAACCTTTTTTTTATGTTTATTTCTTTTATTATTTTATTATAAATAAAAGGTATAAAAATTTCATTTTTTAAGTTATTTTTATAAGTGTTTGAAACAACTAAAATATCATAAAATTTAATATTTATAAAATCTGTTATTTTCCCTAGAAAATGTTTATTCAACAAAAAAACATTAAAACCTAACAAATCGTTGTAATAAAATTCATTTTTTTTTAATTTTGGCAAAGTATCCGATTTTACATAAATAAATTTTTTATTTAACTTTTTTAATTCATTAAAATTATTTTTAAAGCTAGTAAAAATTATTATTTTGTTTGACTTAATTGTTCTAAAATTTTTTATGCAAAAAACATTAAAAATATTATTTTTTTTTATTAGTAAAGGTTTGTAAAAAAGTATATTATTAAATTTTTCAGTAAAAGAAAACATTTTTATCCATCCTTTTATACCGTAAGTAGATCCAATTCTTCCTACTTTTAAAAATTTTTTTTTCATAAATATTAAAAAGAAGATTTATTTTTTTTTATCAAAAAAGATAGTTTTTTAGTACATTTTGCGCCATTTTTAATCCAAAAATTTAATTTTTTATAATTTAAATAAAAAATATTATTTATTGATGAAAAAAAACCTATTTGCTCTATAAATTTACCATCTCTTGGAGATCTAGAATCTGAAACTACTATTCTATAAAAAGGATATTTTTTTCTTCCATGCCTAGAAAGTCTTATTTTTACCATATTTAACCCTATTAATATATCTATTTAAAAAATTTTTAAAAACTAACTTATCGTTTTGTTCAAGAAAATATTGTTTTTTTAGAGAATTATAAGATTCTTTTCTAAAGTAATTTAAATTTAAAAAATTTAACTTTTCTTTATTTAATTTATTTAAATAATTTTTTGAAATTTTTATACCGTATTCATAAATTCCATATTTTTTAATTAAATTTAAAATTTTATAAGATAATGTTTTCTTTGGATCATCGACAATTTTATACATTTCATTACAAGCATTTTTATAATTTTCGTTTTTATTGTTGTAATCAAAAATATTAGCTATACGATAAAAATCTATAAATAACTTGCTAACTATTTCTTTAAAGCTTTTTGTAGTACTTTTATTATTTAAACAAATTGATAATTTAGGATTTCTTCCGTTTAGAATAATTTTATTCCAATTTTTATTAACTTCTATAAAATCATTATTTTTGATTTTTGGAGCGTATTTTATAGCACACCATACTAAAAATATATCTAAAAAAAATATTTGATTTTTTGTTACTCCAATTGGTTCGAATGGATTTATATCTATTGATCTTATTTCTACATATTCTACTCCCTTTTTAATCAGAACATCAGATAAAAATTCATTAATTTCTAAATTTCTTTTTGGTCTTATTAATGTATATAATTCATTCTCTATCTGTAAAAAATTAGAATTAATTTGATAATAATTAATATATTTTTCACCTTTTAATTTTTCATATTTTTTATAAGATGTGTTTAATGCTTTTTTTAATGAAAAAACATAATCCTTTAAACTATTAAAATTAATATTTAAACTATTTTGTATATCACTATTATAACCTATGTTGCTTAATCTAAGCGATGTAGAATATTTTAAATATCTCAAATCTTTCTCTTTATGAAAATTAATATTTATATTCCTATTATTTAAATAAAATTTATGTACTCCAGGAGAAGCTCCAAAAAAGTAAGGAATTATCCATCCAAACAAATAATAATTTCTAATTAATTGAAAATAACCTTTATTTATTAAATCTTTTTTTTTTTTAATTCTTTTGTTTTTATAATAAATGTTCCAAAAATTTCTATTAAAAGAAAAATTATAATGCATTCCTGAAATCATTTGCATTAACACTCCATATCTATTTTTTAATCCGTATCTATAAAGAGTTTTAACTTTTCCAATATTAGAATTTCCATAGTTAGCTATTTGTATGTTTTTTTCATTCCTTATAACGCAAGGCATACTCATAAACCATAAACTTTCATTTACTAAATTTTTAGAAACATATATATGAATGTCTTTTAACATATATATCATTTTTTCGACACTTTTTGATACAGGAGTAATGAATTCTAATGATGACTCCGAAAAATCTGTTGTTATTAATTTATTAGTAAGAGATGAGCCAAACGGTTTTGGGTAAGGATTATCAGATAATTCACCATTATTTTTTATTCTTAATGTTTCTCTTTCTAACCCTCTTTTTATATTTTTTAACATAATTGGGTTCTCTTCTAACAAACTTATAAAATCATATTTTTTCAAATTTTTTCCTATAAATATCATTTTAATTTAATAAATATGCACCCGGAAGGATTTGAACCCTCGACCTCTCGGTTCGTAGCCGAGTACTCTATCCATACTGAGCTACGGGTGCTCTTTTTAAAAATTCGATGAGAGAGGGATTCGAACCCTCGATACAAAAATATTTGTATACTCCCTTAGCAGAGGAGCGCCTTAATCCTCTCGGCCATCTCATCATTATTATTGTTACATTTTAATAATTTACATAAATATATTAAAATATCGTTAATTTTATTTGATTTATTTATAAATCCTTCAATAAAATATTTATTGCTGCCAGCTTTTATATAAGGAGAATAATTTATAATTTTTTTTAAAATTTTATTTGTTTTAACTTTATGAGTTAAATTATCAGAAATTCTTAAAGAAAATATGAATCCTTTTTTATTTTTTTTAGAAAAAAGTGAAATTATAGTATTATCTAAATTTTTTATTAAAAAATTGTTTATTGACTTTAAAAGTTTTGAAGATTTATTTTTATAACTGTGCATAAAAAACTTAAATTTTTTATTAAAAGTCAAAAAATAGTTATCAAAACTAAAATGAGTTGCTAAATATTTAATATTTAAATCATACAACTTCCTTTTTAAAAATAAGTTTTCATTTATTATTTTATTTATATTTGATAAAACTTCTTTTTTTTTGGATTTAGTGAAATTTATTATATTATTTATAATTTCTCTATTTTCATTTATTTCTCTAATAGCATATTTACCTGATTTAGCTATTATTCTTTTAACGTTTCTTGATATATTTTTAACAGAACATATTACAAACGATAATATTTCCCCAGTTTTCTTAACATGTGTGCCACAACAATACTCCTTTGAAAAATTACCTATTTTTACTGTTCTTAAGTTATTTAATTCTTTATCTTTTGTTCTTTTTTTATATTTTATTTCTACATTGTAATTGTTAGATATTTTTTCATTTATGATTTTTTCCAATTTTTCTATTTCATTTTTTTTTAAAACTTTATCATAAAAAAAGTCAAAATGTAGGTATTTTTTATATATAATTGATCCCATTTGATGTATTTTGCATGACAACGCTTTTTGTAAAGCATAATTTAAAATATGTGTAGAAGTATGATTCTTAGAAATTGATTTACGAAATTCATCGTTATACATTACTTTAACCTTATCTCCTACCGAAAATTTTCCTTCTTTTACATATCCATAGTGTATAATATAATTTGCATATTTTTTAGAATTATTAATAATAATTTTCCCTAAATTAGAAAAAATTTCTCCATGATCTCCTTCTTGTCCACCAGACTTACCATATAAAGTTGTTTTATCAAGAATTAAAGATATACGATTTTCTTTTTCATATTTAATAAACAATATTTTACTGTCACAAAATTTTTGATTATAACCTAAAAAACTAGTAGTAATATTTTTATCAATTTTTTTTAATTTTGATTTTTTATTCATAAAAAAGCAAGATTCTCTTCTAGTTCTATATTTTTTTTTTTTCATTATTTCTATAAGTTCATCAAAATCAAATATAATACCTTTACTTTTACAAAAATCTAAACTTAACTCATAAGGAAATCCATATGTATCATGTAATTTGAAAATAACATTAGAAGGAATAAAATTATTTTTTATATTTAATATATTTTTTTCTAATATATTTATACCAATGTCTAAGGTACGTAAAAATGATTCTTCTTCTTTTTTTATTATTTTTTTTATTATTTCAATTTTATTTTTGATGTTATTATTTTCTAAAACAAAAAAATTAACTA
Organism: Enterobacteriaceae bacterium entHe1; assembly: GCA_050108195.1. Lineage (GTDB taxonomy): Bacteria > Pseudomonadota > Gammaproteobacteria > Enterobacterales > Enterobacteriaceae > JBNIDL01. The sequence continues at coordinate 88,660 of JBNIDL010000001.1, read as the reverse complement.
ATTTATAAAAAAATGGATAGTTTACACCTATTTTGTGTGAATACATCATAGCTCTACGTATTATTTTTCTGAGTATATATCCTAATCCAGTGTTTTCAGGTACTAATCCATCATTTATAAGATGAACACAGGATCTTATATGATCAGATATTATTTTTACAGAAATATTATTCATATTATTATTAACAACGCCAGAGACATATTTTACTATTTCATTCATACTATCAGTTTCATAAATCGATTTAACATTCTGTAAAATCATTGATATTCTTTCGAGTCCCATTCCAGTATCTATAGATTTCTTTGAAAGAGGATATACAGAACCATCTTTTTTTCTGTAAAATTCCATAAAGACTAAGTTCCATATCTCTAAAAAATTGCTATCAATTTTGTCAGAAGTTAAATTACTTCCTTTATAATAGTATATTTCAGAACATGGACCACAAGGACCAGTAATATCCATACTCCAAAAATTTTTAGATTTTGTTATATCTTTATTGTTTCCAATCAAAAATATTTTATTTTTTTCTATATCTGTACAATTTAACCAAATATTGTAAGTTTCAATATCTAGAGAATTAACTGTAACATATAACTTTTTTTTAGAAATGTTAAATAAATTCTTGTCAGTTAATAATTCCCAAGCAAATTTTATAGATGTTTTTTTGAAATAATCTCCAAAACTAAAATTTCCTAACATCTTAAAAAAAGTTAAATGATCAGAATCGTATCCTACTGTGTTTAAATCATTATATTTTCCACCTAATCTAACACATCTTTGCAAAGTTACTACTTTTGGAGAATTAAAATTTTCTAAACCTAAAAAAATATTTTTGAATTGATTCATTCCAGAATTAGTAAAAGATAAATTTTTATTACAAGGTATTAATAACGAGCTGCTTTTTATAAAAGTATGATCTTTTTTTAAAAAAAAATCTAAAAACATTTTTTTTATTTCAGATTTATTCATTTTTTTTTTTAAATATAATGTTACGTAATTTTTTCTCTATTTTTTCAAATAAATCATATTTATTCTTAAAATAATCACAGACATTTAATTTCCCCTGACCTATTTTTTTGTTTTTATAACTGTACCAAGATCCAGATTTTTCAATTAATCCATATTTAACACCTAAATCTATAATTTCAGCATATTTATTTATTCCAGAACCGTACATAATTTGAAAATCAGCGTGTTTGAATGGCGTTGAAACTTTGTTTTTTACCACTCTCACCCTTGTTTCACTACCTATAATTGAATCTCCGTCTTTTATTTGACCTGTTCTTCTTATATCTAATCTTACAGAAGCGTAAAATTTAAGAGCGTTTCCTCCGGTAGTTGTTTCTGGACTTCCAAATATTACTCCTATCTTCATTCTTATTTGATTAATAAATATTAACAAAGTATGAGCTTGTTTTAAATTACTTGCCAACTTTCTCATAGCTTGACTCATCATTCTTGCTGCTAATCCAATATGAGATTCACCTATTTCTCCATCTATTTCTGCTTTTGGAGTTAAAGCTGCAACTGAATCTATAACTATTACATCTACCATACCTGATTTAGTTAAAGCGTCGCAAATTTCTAAAGCTTGTTCTCCATTATCTGGTTGTGAACATAATAAGTTGTCTATATTTACACCTAACTTTTTAGCATAAATAGGATCTAACGCATGTTCTGCGTCTATAAACGCACATATTTTACCTTCACGTTGAGCAGTAGCAATAACTTGCAGTGTTAAAGTAGTTTTGCCTGAAGATTCTGGTCCATAAATTTCAACAATTCTACCCATAGGCAACCCTCCTACTCCTAGAGCTTCATCTAACGATATAGAACCAGTTGAAACTATTTTGATATCCATAGATCTATCTTCACCTAAACACATAATAGAACCTTTACCAAATTGTTTTTCAATTTGATTAAGTATAATTGATAATTCTTGTGATTTGACGTCATTATTATTCATTTTTTTGTTTAAAATATATTTTTAAATTAAAAAAAACTACTGTCCATAAAAAAAAATTAAATATTATTTAACAACATCTCCTCAATTCTTATTAATCTATTATATTTAGAAATTCTATCAACTCTACTCATTGAGCCAATCTTAATATATTTAGATTTTGTACCAACAGCTAAGTCTGATATTATTGTATCTTCTGTTTCTCCTGATCTATGAGACACTATAGTTGAATATTTTAGCTTATTAGCTAATTTTATAGTTTTAATAGTTTCTGTAAATGTACCTATCTGATTAGGTTTTATTATTATAGAATTGGCTATACCAAGATTTGCATATTTTTTAAGTAAAATGTAATTTGTTGCAAAAAGATCGTCTCCAACTATTTTAATTTTTTCCTTTAGTAAATTTGTTTGATAAATGTAGCCATTAATGTCATTTTCGTGTAATCCATCTTCTATTGAAACTATAGGGTATTTTTCAGACAAGTCCTTTAAATAATTAGTAAATTGTTTAGATGTAAATTTTTTATTTTCATTGCTAAACACATATAGATTTTCTTTTTTATTAAAAAATTCAGAAGCTGCACAATCTATAGAAAAAACAACATCTTTATTTATTTCAAAATTGGATAAATTAACAGCTTTCTTCATTAAAACTAGCGCTTCTTCATTAGAAGGTAAATTTATCGAATATCCTCCTTCGTCTCCTACAGATGTATTAAATCCCATCTTTTTTATCATTCTACCTAAAATGTGAAAAATTTCTGAACCTATTCTTACAGAATTTTTAAATGATTTCGAATTAAAAGGTTGTATCATGAATTCTTGTATATCAATATTATTATTGCTGTGTTTCCCGCCGTTTAAAATATTAATCATAGGAATAGGCATAAATAAATTTTTATTTCCGCATATTTCTGCTATATATTCATAAGGCTCTAATTTATTATATAAAGAAGCAGCTTTTAAAACAGCTAATGATACAGCTAATATAGAGTTAGCTCCTATATTAGATTTGTTATAAGTTCCATCTGTTTCAATCATAGTTTTATCTATGTTTGATTGATCATTTACGTTCATACCAATTATTTCTTTGGAAATTATTTTATTTATTTTACTTACAGATTTTGTTACTCCCATTCCAAAAAAATAATTTTTATTTTTATCTCTCAATTCTAAACACTCTTTAGATCCAGTAGAAGCCCCTGAAGGAACAGATGCTCTTCCTATAATTCCATTTTTTAAATAAACGTCTGCTTCAACTGTAGGTATACCTCTTGAATCCAATATCTCTCTTCCAATTACTTTAGAAATTTTACACATATTTTTACCTTAATTATTTATAATTATTTTTGTTAAATAAATTAGCTGCTTTAATGAAACTAATAAATAAAGGATGTGCGCTATTAGGGCTAGAGTTAAATTCTGGATGGAACTGACTACCTATAAACCAAGGATGATTAGGATTTTCTATTATTTCTACTAAACTGTTATTTTCGGACCACCCAGAAATACAAAGTCCAGCTTTCTTTATTTTTTTTAAAAAATCGTTATTTATACTATATTTATGTCTATGGCGTTCTATTACAAAATTTTTTTTATATATTTTATGAGATAAAGTGCCTTTTACAATTTTACAAATATGATTACCTAATCTCATTTTTTTATAATTTATTTTATCTTTTCTAATTAAGTTAATTACAGGATACTTACAATTTTTTATAAATTCTGTAGAATTAGCTTCAGACATACCAACTACATTCCTAGCGAATTCAATTAAAGCTACTTGCATCCCCAAACAAATACCAAAATATGGGATTTTTTTTTCACGTGCATATTTCGCTGCTTTTATTTTTCCTTCAACTCCTTTGTAATCAAATCCTCCTGGTATTAATATAGCTGAAATGTTATTAAATTCTTTAATTCCATTTATTTCCAAACTATGTGAACATATAAATTTTATTTTTATATATAAATTATTCTTTAAACCAGCATGCTTTAAAGCTTCTATTACTGACTTATAAGCGTCTGGAAGAATTACGTATTTACCTACCATACCTATTGTAATTTTATTTATCAAACTATTTTGAATATTAACTATTTTTTTCCAATTTGATAAATTTGCAGATTTACATTTAATATTAAAATAATTACATATATAATTATCTAAGTTTTGATTATTTAAAGAAAATAATATTTTATAAGTAGAATCTACATCTTCTAAAGAAATAACAGCATCTTCAGGAACATTACAAAATAAAGATATTTTATTTACTTCATTATAAGGAAGTTTTTTATTTGATCTACATATTAAAATATCTGGCTGTATTCCAACAGAAAGTAATTTTTTTACTGAATGTTGAGTTGGTTTAGTTTTTAATTCTCTAGATGTTTTTAAATAAGGGACTAAAGTCAAATGTATATATAAAACGTTATTTTTTCCTACATTCCTAGACATTTGTCTTATAGATTCTAAAAACGGCAATGACTCTATATCGCCTACAGTTCCTCCTATTTCCGTTAAAAGGATATCATAATTTTTTCCTACTTCTAATATTCTATTTTTAATTTCGTCAGTAATATGAGGTATAACTTGTATAGTTTCTCCAAGATATTTTCCTTTTCTTTCTTTTTTTATTATATCTTTATAAATTCTACCAGCAGTAATATTATTATTTTTTGACATTTTTGTGCTTATAAATCTTTCATAATGCCCTAGATCTAAGTCAGTCTCTGCACCGTCTTCAGTTACAAATACTTCACCATGTTGCATAGGATTCATATTTCCGGAATCTATATTTATATAAGGATCTATTTTCAATATTGTTACACTAAGTTTTCTTGATTCTAATATAGCGGCTAATGAGGCAGTAAAAATTCCTTTTCCTAAAGAAGAAATAACTCCTCCAGTTATAAATATATATCTAGTCATATTTGTCAAAATTCCTAATTTAAAAAAAAATTAAAATAAATTTAATTTTATAAAATATTTAGATATTATCATAATAGGTAATAAATCTTAAAATTATTTTATTATTTAATTAAAATAAATAAGTTATGAATATAGGAATATTAATAGCATTAAAAAATGAATCATATTTTATTTTAAATATCATAAAAAATAAAAATATTATTAAAATAGAAAAAATTAAAGTAATAACAGGAAATTTTTTAAACTTAAAAATATTTGTGTTGATATCAGGAATAGGAAAAGTTTTTTCATCAATAGGAGTATCAATACTTCATTACAAATTCAATATAAAATATCTAATAAACATAGGAACAGCTGGTGGTTTAAATAAATTTGTTAAAGTTAACGATATAATTATACCTAACAAATTTTGTTATCATGATGTAAATATGACTGATTTTAATTTCAAATTTGGATTTTTTCCTGGTGTTAATAAAAAATTCACTTTAAATAAAGTATTTTTAAATTTTTATAAAAAAATAAGTAAAATTAAAAAAAATAAAATATATTCAGGACTTATAGTTAGTGGCGATTCTTTTGTAAATAATAGTAGAGAAATAAAAAAAATAAAAAAAAAATTTAAGTCAGCTGTCGCTGTAGATATGGAGTCTTCTTCTATATTTCAAAGCTGTAAATTTTATAGTATACCATGTATTTTTATAAAATCAATATCTGATATAGCTGGGAAAAATTCTAAAAAAGAATTTAAAAAAAACGTAAAAAAAACAATGTTTAATCAGAATTATATTTTGTTAAAATTATTAAATTTTATATTTAAAAAAAATTTTTAAAATCTCATGAGAAAAGTTTGGATATCTTTAGGAAGTAATATAAAAAATCCTTTTTTTCAAATAGAAAAAGCTTTGACAAAAATAAAAAAAATTCCATTTACTAAATTAATATCTAAATCTTCATATTATTTAAGTGAACCATTAGGACCTAAAAATCAGCCTAATTTTTTGAATGTAACTATAAAAATAAAAACTAGATTAGATCCAAAAAATTTATTAAAATATACAGAGAAAATAGAGATAAAACAGAAAAGAAAAAGAACAAAATTTAATAAATGGGGGCCAAGAACCATAGATATAGATATTTTAATATTTGACAATGTAATAATAAAATGCGATAAATTAATTATACCTCATTATGATTTAATAAATAGACATTTTTTTATTTATCCGTTATCAGAAATATCTCCTAATGTTTTTATTCCAGGTTATGGTTGTTTAAAAAAATTTATAAAATAAATTTCAGTTAAAACTAATTTATATAAAATGAAAACTATTTCTAATTTAAATTATTACAAAAAAAATAAAATTAAAATACCAGCTTTAACAGTATATGATTATTCTTTTGCGAAACTCTTTGAAAGAGAAGGCATTAAAGTTATGTTAATAGGAGATTCCTTAGGAATGACCATTAAAGGATACAAAAACACAATAAATGTAAATGTTGAAGATATTATTTATCACACTAAATGTGTTAGGAAAGGAGCTAATAGTGCTTTTTTAATAGCAGATATGCCATTCATGAGTTATACGAATATTAATTCAGCCTGCAAAAATGCAGAAAAAATAATAAAGTCTGGTGCAAATATGGTAAAATTGGAAGTTGGATTTAAATGGGTAAATAATATAATAACTGAATTAACAGAAAAATTTGTACCAGTATGTGGCCATATCGGGTTATTACCTCAATCTGCAAATTTAATAGGTAAATATAGTAGGAAAAGTAGTATACTTAAAGAAGATCAAATTTTGAATTATGCATTAGAAATAGAAAAATCTGGAGCAAAATTACTTGTTTTAGAATGCGTAAAATCTTCTATCTCGAAAACAGTAGCAAGTAAATTAAAAATTCCAGTAATAGGAGTTGGATCAGGAATAGATATAGATGGACAAATATTAGTTATGCAAGATTTAATAGGCATAACAAATAATCCTCCTTTTTTTTCTAAAAATTTTCTTATAGATAATGGAAGTATTTCAAAAGCAGTTCAATCTTATATAAAAGAAGTAAAAAATAAGGAATTTCCTTCTAAAAAACATATTATATTTTAATAAGAAGAAACTAATGTTAGTAATTAAGAAAATAAGAGATATTGTATATTTAATAAAAAAAATAAAGTTAAAAAATAAAAAAATATCGTTTATTCCAACTATGGGTAATATACATAAAGGACATATCTCTCTTATAAAATTAGGAAAAACTTACTCTGATATTGTAATAGTAAGTATATTTGTAAATGTCATTCAATTCGAATCTAAAAAAGATTTTATTAGATATCCAAGAACTTTAAATAAAGATATAAATACTTTAAAAAAAAATTTAGTTGATATAATTTTTTGCCCAAATGAAAAGTCAATGTATAAAAATCTAAAAGATTATAAAACTTTTGTTAATGTGTACAAATATACAGACATTTTAGAAAATAAAAAAAACAAAAATCATTTTAGAGGTGTAACAACAATATTGACTAAATTATTTAATATAGTTACTCCTAATTTTGTAGTTTTTGGGGAAAAAGATTATCAACAATTATTAATTGTAAAAAAATTAGTAAAAGATTTAAATTATGACATAAAAATATTATCGTCTCCTATTGTTAGGGATAAAAATGGGTTAGCATTAAGTTCTAGAAATAATTTTTTAATAAAAGAAGAAAAAGATAAAGCGACAGAAGTATACAAACTATTAAAAAATTACTCTTCTATAATTGAAAATTCAAAAAACATAGAAAAATTAAATAAAATTTTAAAAAAAATAAGAAAAAAACTATTAAAAAAAAACATAAAAATATTATTATTAGAAATAAAAGATTTGTATGACTTAAGCAATATAACTAAAAATACTAAAAAAGCTATAATATTAGTAGTTTTTAAAATAAGAAATATTAAATTAATAGATAATATTAAATTAAACTTATCGTTTTAGTCTATTATATTTTACCTATAAAAGGCAAAAATCTGTATTTTTGAGCATAATCTATCCCATAACCAACAACAAAATCATTAGGTATATTAAATCCTATCCATTCGATATTAACGTCAACTACTCTTTTAAAAGGTTTATTCAATAAAGAACAAGTTGCTATAGATTTAGGATTCCTTAACAAAAGAATATTTATCAAAAAATTTAAAGTTTTTCCTGAATCTATTATATCTTCTACTATTAAAATATTTTTGTTTTTAACATCAATATCTAAATCTTTTATTATTTTTATTTTAGAATTTGAACTATTTTTTTTATTACCGTAACTTGAAATAATTATAAAATCTATCTCGTGAGAAATTGTTACAGCTCTGCATAAATCTGCTATAAATATAAAAGCTCCTTTTAAAATTCCTATGAATAAAATATTATTATTTATATTTTTATAGTAACTACTTATAGATTTGCCTAATTCATTAACACGTTTGGCTATTTTTTTTTTAGATATTAAAACTTTTACAACACTTTTCATATGTTATTAAATATTTAATAAACAAACATAAAAAAAATAATATTAAAAATAAAAAGTTTAGAAATCAGTTATAGTTCCTTCAACATTTTCTGCTGCTAATTTAACTAATTCTCCTATTGTAGGATGAGGATGAATAGTTAAAGCTATATCTTTAGATGTGCAACCCATTTCTATAGCTAAACCAATTTCGCATAATAAATCTCCAGCATTTGACCCAACTGCACTGCCTCCTATGATTCTATTATATTTTTTATCAAATATTAGCTTAATAATACCTTTATGAGAATTTATTGCAACAGCTTTACCAGATACTATCCAAGGCAATACTGATACTTTTATATCTATATTATTTTTTATTGCTATTTTCTCTGTAATTCCTATCCAAGATATTTCTGGATTTGTATAGGCAACACAAGGCATTATTGAAGCATCAAATTCATAATTTTTTCCTGAAATTATTTCTGCCACCAATTTACCCTCATACATACCTTTATGTGCTAACATTGGCTCTCCTATAACATCACCTATAGCATAAATGTTTCTTATATTTGTTTTCATTCTATTATTTACTATAATGTTATTAAGTTTGCCTAATTTTATTTTTAGTTTTCCTATACAGTCTATATTAGGTTTTCTTCCAATAGAAACTAGAACAGCATCATATTTATTTTTTATTTTTATTTTTTTTTCATTAATGAAAGTGACATAAACATAATCTGAAAACTCAATTACTTCTAAAATTTTGATTTTTGTTTTTATTTTAAATAGAGGGGTTATATAATTTTTATATGATTCTAATATGTCTTCATCTAAATTTTGTAAAATACTATCACTTTTTTCTACTATTTCCACATAACTTCCAATTGCCGTGTATATAGTCGCTATTTCTAACCCTATTATTCCTCCTCCTATTATTAGTAATTTTTTAGGTATAAAAGGTAGTGATAATGCTTTTGTAGAATCCCAAATACGATCGCTTTTATTTACATTTTCGATCATCATAGGCTTAGATCCTGTAGCTATTATAGCATTTTGAAAATTTACTTTTATCTCTCCTTTTTCGTTTAATACAATCAAGTTATTTTTATCTAAAAAAGTTGCATTACCTCTAAGAATTTTAATATTACGTTTTTTAGACAAATATTTTAATCCTTTAGACATTTTTTTTATTATTTTATTTTTCCAAGAAACTATGTTTTTAATGTTTAATGAATAATTATGATAATTTAATATTCCTTTTTTGAAAAAATATTTAGAATCATTTATATTTTTTGATAAATACAACAAAGATTTAGATGGTATACAACCTACGTTTAAACAAACACCACCTATATCTTTATATTTTTCTATAAGCGCGACATTCATTCCTAGATCTGCGCAACGAAACGCAGCAGAATAACCTGCAGGACCTGACCCTAAAACTACTATTTGAAATTTCATTTTCATTAAATTATCCATTTTTTTATTTTGAAAATAACTTACATAATTATTTCTCTAACATCTTCAAGATTTTTCTTAATATATTTAATAAAGTTAACAGCTTCTACACCATTTATTACTCTATGATTATACGATAAAGACATTGGTAAATACAATTTAGGAAAAAATTTTTTTCCGTTCCATACTGGTTTTATATAAGAAGAAGAAACACCTAATATTGATATTTCAGGATAATTTACTATCGGAGTAAAAATTCCAGCTCCAAAACTACCTAAATTAGAAATAGTGAAACTACCTTTATTAATATCACTTAAATTTAAAGTGTTAGAGTGAGCTTTTTTGCTTAAATCGATTATTATTTTTGATATTTCTGATATACTTTTTTTATTTGGAGAATTTATAGTCGGTGTGAACAAACCATATTCTGTATTTATAGCTATTTTTATATTTATAAAATTGTTAAAAATAATTTTTTTATTGTCTTCAGATAGAAAACTATTAAATTTAGGAAAAATAGTTAAAGCATTTGATACAACTTTAACTATAAATGATAAAATTGTTATTTTATAATTTTCATTTTTTTTTTCTATTTCTAAATTTTTATTTTTTCTAAAATCTTCTAAATTTGTTATGTCTGCCTCTTCAAACTGAGTAACATGTGGAACTTTTGACCAAGATTGATATAAATGATTTCCTGAAAAAATTTCTATTTTAGTTAAATCTTTACTATTAGATTTATATTCTTCTTTTTTATTATTTTTTTCTATCTTGTTTATATGATTTTGTAAATCATTACAAGTTATTCTGTTCAATCTTCCACTTCCTTTTACTTTAGATAGATCTATATTATAATCTCTGGCAATTCTTCTTACTGAAGGGGTTGTATGTATATCAATTTCATCTTTTTTTAATGGACTCTTGTAAACTTTTTCTTTATTTTTTTTTTCTTCTAATTTTATTAATTTAGTGTCAGTTATAACAAAATCTCCTATATTTATTAAAATATTTTTTACATAACCATTGTAAGGTGAAGTTATTTCTAAAGAAGTCTTTTCACCTTCTACTGATATAATATGATCATTTTTTTTGATTTCATCCTCTATTTCTACTAAAATTTCAGTTACTTCCATTTTTAAATTACCTATATCTGGCATTTTTATCGTTCTTCTCATTACAACCTCTTATAGAGTTCTAGGATTTTTTTTATCTAAATCAATATCAAATTTTTTAACTGCTTCTTTCAAAGTATCAAATGAAATTTTATCTAATTTTAACATTTCATATAAACTAGCAATTACAATATAATATAAATCAATTTCAAAATATTTTCTAAGATTTTCTCTACTATCTGACCTACCAAAGCCATCTGTACCTAAAACCCTAAACCTTTTTGTTGGAACAAATGGTCTAATTTGTTCGGCATAAGATTTTATATAATCTGTAGCAACTACTATAGGAAAAGAATTTAACACTTTTCTTAAATATGGAATTTTAGGTTTTTTATTAAAATTTAACATGTTCCATCTTTCACAGTCTTGCGCATCTCTAGTTAATTCTGTAAAAGATGTAGCACTATATACTGTTGTTTTAATATTATAATCAACAGATAAAATTTTAGCTGCCATTCTTACTTGATTTAATATAGCCCCAGAACCTATTAATTGTATTTCTTCAATATTTCCGTTTAGCTCTTCTAACTTATACATTCCTTTGCATATACCATAATATGAATTTTTTGGCATTTCAGGTATGTCATAACTTTCGTTATACAAAGTAATATAATAATAGACGTTTTCTTTGTTAATTCCATACATTCTGTTTAATCCACTGTGAATTATTACAGCCAGTTCGTATCCATAAGATGGATCATAAGAAATACAACTAGGTATTGTTAATGAAAATATATGACTATGTCCATCTTCATGCTGCAATCCTTCTCCATTTAAAGTAGTTCTACCAGCTGTAGCTCCAATTAAAAATCCTTTTGCTTGCTGGTCAGCTGCCGCCCAAAATAAATCTCCTGTTCTTTGAAATCCAAAAATTGAATAGTATATATAAAAAGCAATCATTGGAAAGTCATTGTTAACATAAGATGTAGCTGCAGCTATCCAAGAGGAAGCTCCACCAACTTCATTTATTCCTTCTTGCAAAATTTGACCAGTTTTACTTTCTCTATAACAGAATATACTATCTTTATCATTCGGTATATATTTTTGACCTTGTGAATTATATATGCCTATCTTATTAAATAATCCTTCCATTCCAAATGTTCTAGCCTCATCTGCTACTATTGGCACCAATATATCTTTAATATTTCTATTTTTTAACAAAATGTTTAAAATCCTTACAAAAGCTACTGTAGTTGAAAAATTTTTTTTTTGTTTAATAAACAAAGAATTAAAATCACTTATTTCAGGTAATATTATTTCTTTATAAAAATTATTCTTTCTAAATGGAACATATCCATTTAACTTCTCTCTTCTATTATGTAAATAATTATATTCTTCAGAATACTTTTCTAACTTTATATATTCTAATAAATCTATGTTTTTGTCGGTTATAAAATCTAATTTTAAATGCTTTTTAAAATTGTATAAATCATCTTTAGAAACTGTTTTAGCCTGATGCGCTATATTTTTACCTTCAATTGATTTAATTCCGAATCCTTTTATAGTGTGAAAAAGTATAACTACTGGTTTTTTAGAAATACTTTTTGCTTTTTTTATAGCCGAATATATTTTGTTAAAATCATGACCACCATGATTTAGTTCCCATATTTCTTCATCTGTCATATCTTTTACTAATTTAAATGTTTCTTTATATTTTCTAAAAAAATTGTTACGAATGTAATTTCCATCTTTAGACCTTAAATTTTGATAGTCACCGTCATTAGTTTCACTAATTAATTTTATTAATTTTTTACTTTTATCTTTTTTGAATAGTTTGTCCCATAACCCTCCCCAAATTACTTTTATAACTTCCCACCCTGATCCTAAAAATATTTTTTCTAATTCTATTATTATTTTACTATTTCCTAAAACTGGACCGTCTAACCTTTGTAAATTACAATTAATTATGAATATTAAGTTATCAAGATTCTCTCTTGATGCTATATTTAACAAACCTTTAGATTCAGGTTCGTCCATTTCTCCATCACCTAAAAAAACATATACAGTTCTGTCTATATTTTTTTTTAAATTACGATTTTCTAAATATTTAAGAAATTTAGCTTGATATATAGATGTAACAACACTTAATCCCATTGAAACTGTTGGAAACTGCCAAAAATTTGGCATTAATCTAGGATGTGGGTAAGAAGGTAATCCATTGTTGTATATTTCTTGTCTAAAATTATCAATTTGACTTTTTTTAATTCTTCCTTCTAAGAAGGCCCTAGCATATATTCCTGGAGAAGAATGTCCTTGAAAATATATTAAATCACCGTCATGATTATTACCTTTTGCTTTAAAAAAATGATTAAAAAATACTTCGTATATTGTAGAATAAGACTGAAATGAAGATATATGTCCACCTAAATCTAATTTTTTTTTAGACGCTCTTAATATTATCATTAATGCATTCCATCTTGTTATTGAACATAGTTTTTTTTCTATATCTAAATTACCAGGATACAAATGTTCTTCGCACTCTTTTATAGAGTTTATGTAATAATCGTAATTTTTATTTAAAGAATACTTTTCATTAATAAAATTAATAATGTTTTCAATTAAAAAATTAGCTCTGCATATACCATCATTTTTTATAACGCTATCAATAGATTTTATCCAATCACTCGTTTCAACTTTATCAATATCTATCTGATTTAACATGTTTGCAATACCTTAGTATATATTTATTATTAAAAAAAAAATTAATAAATTAACTTTTTTATACTATAATAATATAATTTTATAAAAATTAAATAAAATTTAATTTTTTTAAAAAAAAATAATCATTTTAATATATTTTTATGAAAAGTTTATTAATTTTAAAAAATTTAAAATGTAATTTGTTATCTTTAACTGGAGGTATAGGATGTGGAAAAACTACAGTTTCCAATATTTTTTTAAAATTAGGAATACCTGTTATTGATACTGATTTAATATCCAGAAATATATTATTTAAAAATAAATTAGTAGTTAATTCTATTAAGAATAAATTTGGAATAAAAAATACAAATAATAAAATAATGTTAAAAGAAATTTTTTTTAAATCTTTTCATAACAAAATTTGGCTAGAAAAACTAGTACATAATATAATAATTAAAAAAACTATAAAAAAAATATTAGAAAAAAAAAATTGTAAATATATAGTTTTAGTCATTCCTTTATTATTTGAGTTAAATTTACAAGAATATTTAAAACATATATTATTAGTAGATACTAAAATAAATAATCAAATATCAAGAGTAAAAATAAGAGACAATTTAAATTATTCAATTATAAAAAACATTTTATCATTTCAAGCCAATAGAGAATATAAATCAAGAAAATCAAATTTTGTTATTTACAACAACAAAAATATAAAAAGTTTAAAAGAAGAAGTAATAAGTTTACATAAATATTTTTCTTCAATAATTTTTAAAAAATTTTAATTTGCTTTTAAAATTATTTGGTAAATTATTTATATTAATAATTATTTCATATTGCAATATATTTAACATTTCTTCAAACATAAAAAAAGATTCCTTTCTATATTCTTCCTTAGGATCTTTTTGAGCATAACTTCTTAGATGAATACCTTCTCTTAAATCGTCCATTAATAATAAATGTTGTTTCCAAACTTTATCTATTGAATATAAAATTATTTTTTTTTCTAGATCTTTAACAAAGTCAAACCCGAATATGTTTTCTATTTTTTCTTTATTGAAATTCATTTTTTCTATTATTTCTAAATATAATATCTTCTTTAAATTATTGTCTTCCTTATTTAAAATTGATATATTTATATTAAAATATTTTCTTATATATTTTCTAAATTTTTTTAAATTTTTTTTTTTTAAAAACTTATTTATAATTTTTTTTACTACATCTTTTTTTATATTTTCTAATATAGTTCCTGCATCTTTTATTTTTAAAAAATAATTTCTTTGTTTATATATTATTTTTCTTTGATCGTTTATAATATCATCATATTCTATTAATTGTTTTCTAATATCAAAATTTCTATTTTCTATATTTTTCTGTGCGTTCAATATTGCTTTTGTTATCCACGGATGTTCTATAACTCCTAAATTACTTTTAAAATTTATCTTTTTTATTAAATTAAATACTCTTTCAGATGTAAATATTCTCATTAAATCATCTTCCATAGATAAATAAAATCTTGAAGACCCTACATCACCTTGTCTTCCAGATCTACCCTTTAATTGATTATCAATTCTTCTAGATTCATGTCTTTCAGTTCCTATAACATGTAATCCACCATTAGATAAAACTTCTTTATGTCTTTTTTCCCAATTTTTTTTTTTTAACAAAAAGTTCTTTTTATTTAAATTTTTTTTCTCTGTGGCTTTTAAATTGCCCCCTAAAACAATATCCGTACCTCTACCCGCCATATTTGTAGCTATTGTAACACAACCAGGTCTGCCAGCTTGGGATATTATATCAGCTTCCATTTTATGAAATTTAGCATTTAAAACATTATGAGGTATACCAATTTTATATAATTCTTTAGAAATTATTTCTGATTTCTCTATGGAAATAGTTCCTACAAGCACAGGTTGTCTTCTTTTTCTACATTTTTTTATGTCTTTTATTATCGCTTTTATTTTTTCTTTTTCGGTAATATAAACTAAATCTGGGTAATCTTTTCTTATCATAGGTTTATTAGTGGGTATTACAAAAGTGTCTAAATTATATATCTCTTTAAATTCATAAAGTTCTGTATAAGCTGTTCCTGTCATGCCTGATAGTTTTTTATATAATCTGAAGTAATTTTGAAAAGTTATTGAAGACAAAATTTGATTTTCCTGATTAATTTTAACTTTTTCTTTAGCTTCTATTGATTGATGAAGACCATCAGACCATCTCCTGCCAGGCATGATTCTACCTGTATGTTCATCTACTATTAAAATTTTGTTGTCTTTGACTATATAATCTACATTTTTTACAAATAAAATATGAGCCCTTAATGCAGAGATCATATAATGAATTAATATCATATTATTTGATGAATAAAGACTATCTTTATTTTTTAAAATATTATTTTTAGTTAATAAATTTTCTATTAAAATAAAACCACGTTCAGTTAAATTTATTTGTTTTGTTTTTTCATCTACAAAAAAATGTCCATTTCCTGTAAAATTTGCTGTATCTTCTTTGTTTTGTTTAACAAAATAAGGAACAAAACTGTCTATAATATAATAAATTTTTAAATCTACATCAGATATCGAAGAAATAATTAAAGGTGTTCTAGCTTCATCTATTAATATGGAATCTACTTCATCTAATAAAGCATAGTTTAATTTTCTTTGAACTTTGTCTTCTAAATTATAAACCATATTGTCTTTTAAATAATCAAATCCAAATTCATTATTTGTTCCATATGTTATATCTGACATATAAGCATCTTTTTTTTTATCTTTTGATAAACCAGATATATTAACACCAACTGTTAATCCTAAAAATTCAAAAAGCTCTTTATTGTTTTCAGCGTCTCTTTTAGCTAAATAATCATTAACAGTAACTATATGAACACCTTTTCCACTTAAAGCATTCAAATAAGCTGGAAGCGTAGATGTTAAAGTTTTTCCTTCTCCAGTCATCATTTCTGCTATGCAACATTTATTTAAAATAATTCCTCCTAATATTTGTACATCAAAATGTCTCATACCGTAAACTCTTCTACTTGCTTCTCTTACTACAGCAAATGCTTCTGTTAAAAAATCATTTAAATTTTTGCTAATAAGATATCTCTCTTTAAATTCTTTTGTTTTATTAAAAAGTTGTTTATCGCTTAATTTTCTCAAAACAGGTTCAATTTTGTTTATTTTTTTAACTAGACCAGATATTTCGTTTAAAACTCTTTTGTTTTTGCTTATAAATAATTTTTTGAATAATTTTTTTAACATAAATAAAATATTTTATAAAATACCAAATTTAAACATATTATTTATTTAATAATAATACACATAAAAAAACTAAAATATGAAAAATAATTGTTTATAATTTTAAAAAAAATATTTATATGTATAAATTATGTGAATATTTTAACAATATTTTCTTCATTAGTTCACTTACCGTACCTGCTCCTTGTATAAGAAGTAAATAATTATTTTTAATATTATTAAACAAACAAAAACTTAAATAATTTTTGTTCTTAACAAAAAAAATATTAATTTTTTTTAATTTTTTTATAGATTTATAAAAATCTATAATATTAAAGTTATAAACGTTTTCTTCACCTGCAGAATAAACATTCAGTAATATTAAAAAATCAACTTTAGAAAGTACGTTTATGAACTTATCATAAAAATATGATAATCTAGAAAATCTATGAGGTTGAAAAACAAGTATTATTTTTTTGTTTGGCCAACTTAACTTTAAAGTTTCTATTGAGCACTTTATTTCTTTTGGATGATGTGCATAATCATCTATACAAATAATATTTTTAATTATTTTGTTGAGATACTTAAAATTATAATTACCTAAAAATTGTAATCTTCTTTTAACTCCTTTAAAAGTATTTAAAGACTTTTCAATTGTTTTATATTTTATTCCTTCTTTTATTCCAACTGCTGCCACTGCAGTCATGTTCAAAGCATTATGCTTACCTATTATATTAGATTTTATTTTCATTATTTTTTTATTTTTATAAAATATATAAAATTTCATAAAATTAAAGCACTGCATATATTTAACTATTTTAACGTCCGAATATTTATTAAATCCATAAGTTAAAAATTTATAAGAAATATGTTTAATTATTTTTTTGCAAATAAAATCATCTAAACAAATTATAGAATATCCGTTAAGTTTTTCAGTTCTATTTAAAAATTTTAAAAAGTAAGAACATAATTTTTTTAAACTATAATCATATTTTTCCATATGATCTTTTTCTATATTTGTTATTAATGAAACATTAGAGTCAAATTTTGAAAAATAACAATCACTTTCATCAAGTTCAGCTACAAAATATTTTTCTTTTCCTACTCCAGAACTATAATAATCATCAATTAAAACTCCACCATTGATAAAATTTGGATTTAATTTAGATTGTTTTAACATGTGAATTATTGCTCCTGTAACAGTAGTTTTTCCATGTGTTCCAGATATCAATATTTTATAATATTTATTCATTATATTTTTTAAAATTTTTGAACGACTTATTATTGGTATTTTTAATTTTTTAGCATATATAATTTCTTCGTTTTCCTTAGAAATTGCATTAGAATATATAATTAATTGTTTTTTATACAGATTTTTTTTGCAATGAAAATTATATATTGTTATTCCTACTTTTTTTAATAAATGAAATGTTTCATTTTTAACTATATCTGAACCTGTTATTTTATATCCTTTATTTTTTAAAAAAATAGCAATTCCACTCATTCCAACACCACATATTCCAATAATATGAACATGTTTAAATTTTAAAAAATTTTTCATTAATTTAGGACACATTTCTTACAATTAATTTTAATTCCTTTTCGATTAACTTTAATGATCTATTTTTTTTTATCTCAAATTTTTTTGACATTTTAAATATTTTTTTTCTATCTAATTTATATAATAATTTATATAATTTTCTAACTGTTAGATTTTTTTCTTTTATAACAAAAACACAATTTCTTTCTAATAAATCATATATATTTAAATATTGATGATTGTCAGAATGAATAAAAGGTATAAAAATAGCTGGTAGTTTCACTGAAACTAATTCGCTTACAGTTATAGCTCCAGCTCTACATATAATTATATCCGCCCAAGTATAACTAATAAAAATGTTTCTAATAAACTCTTCAACTTTTTTAACTTTTACTTTATTCAATAAATATTTTTTTATTACGCAATTTTTTGATGAAAGTCCAGTTTGATGCCAAAAAATAAATTTATTTTTCAATTTTTTCGCAACTTTAGGAACTATTTTATTTAAAATTTTAGAACCTTGACTTCCACCTACAATTAGCAATCTTAGTAAACCTTTTCTTTTTAATATTCTTTTATATAAAGGTTTTATTTTTAAAATATTTTTTCTTATAGGATTTCCTACTGTTATACCATTTTTGATGGTATTTGAATATGCCTGAAAATTTTTACAAGTAATTTTAGACAAATAATAATTAGCTTTTCCGACAATTTTATTTTGTTCATGTAATGTGATTGGTATTCTAAAAATTTTACCTAAAAGTAAAATAGGAAATGATACATAACTACCCATGCCTAATATTACATCAGGCTTCCAACACTTAAATATGCTTTTTATTCTTAAGCTTAATAATATTACGTTTAACAATGAATAAATATACCTTATTATTTTAATTTTGCTAAAAAGTATTGATAAATATTCTATTTCTAAATTATATTCTTTAAATAAACGCTTTTCTATTCTGTTTTTTGAAGTGATAATCAATACTTCCCAACTTTTTTTTAGCATATATAATGCTATATCTATGGCAGGATAAATATGACCAGCGGTTCCTCCAGATACTATTATAATTTTTTTTTTCATATTTTAGTTTTTTTTGTAAGAATTTACTAAACTCGAAAATTTCTTTCCTCTTTTCTCAAAATTTTCAAATTGATCAGTGCTAGCGCAAGCAGGTGAAAATAATACAATATCTTTTTTTTTTATTTTTTTTTTTAAAATATAAAAAACATTTTCTAAATTTTTTGTTAAAAAACAATTTTTTTTAAAAAAAGACGAAATAATGTTCCCGTCTTTTCCATAGCAATATATATAACTTTTTTTTATATTAACAAATTTTTTAAGTAAACCAAAATTAGCAAATCTTCCTTCTCCTCCTAATATTAAATGTATTTTTCTTTTTATCTTAAAAGAATTTAACGCAGATATCGTACTATATATATTAGTTGATTTTGAGTCATTAATCCATAATACTTTGTCATACGTTTTTATTAATTCTTGCCTGTACGGTAATCCTTTAAAATCTTTTATAGTTTTTAAGCTTACATTATAAGGTACTCTTAATACGTCAGAAATAGATAAGGCTGTCAAAGAATTTAAATAATTATGTTTTCCAGACATTTTCATACTTCTACAATTCAATAACAATTTTTTTTTAAAAGATAGCCAAACATTTTTTTTAAAAACACGACAACTGTAGTCACCTTTATTATATCCAAAACTTATATAATTAAATTTTTTATTAGGTTTTGTCATATTGTCTTCTTCATTAACTATGCATGTAGTATTTTTCCCATATACTTTTAATTTTATTTTTCTATATTCTTTTATACCAAGAGGATATCTATCAATATGTATATTTTTAACATTTAGTATTGTAGAAATTATAGGATTTAAATTATAAGTATACTCTAATTGAAAACTAGAGATTTCTAACAAATAAATATCTACATCCTTAGAAATTAAATCTAGCACAGGTATACCTATATTTCCTCCAACTTTTACATTCAATCCGTAATTTTTTAATATTTTACCAACTAAAGAAGTTACTGTACTTTTACCATTACTACCAGTTATAGCTACTATAGGCTTATTAATATATCTTAAAAATAGTTCAATATCGCTAATTACATCTACTCCTATACTTTTCATATATTTAAAAATATATATATCTTTTTTTATTCCTGGACTAATTATTATCAAAGTAGATTCCAAAATCCATTTTTCATTTATAGAACCAAAGTGAAAAGAAGTGTTTTTGGGTAGTAAATTGGCAAATTTTGGAGAAAAATCATGATCAATAACTTTAAAATTAATATTTTTAGAATATAAAAAATTAACGCAAGATATTCCAGTTTTTCCTATTCCTACAATAACAGTTTTTTTATAATTAAGTTTTTTCATGTTATATTTTTTATAAAAAGTTAATACATAATATTAAAAAAATCAAAGAAATAATCCAAGCTCTAATTACTATTGTTGTTTCAAAAAACAATTTTTTTTCGTAATGATGATGAATAGGGGCAATTAGAAAAACTCTTTTTTTAAAAATTTTAAAAAAAAATACTTGTACTATAACTGACAAAGTTTCTATAAAAAATAATCCACCAACTATTAATAAAAAAATTTCATGTCTTAATATCACTGAAATAACACCAGTACATCCGCCTATCGATAAAGAACCTAAATCGCCCATAAAAATTTTAGCTGGATAAAAATTAAACCAAATAAAACCTAAAATTGATCCTATTATTATTAAAGATATAACCATTATCTCTCTATAACATTCAATGTTCAAATTATTTATTTTTAATTCAATAAAGTTGTTAAAATACATAAAGGAAGTTACAAAAAAAAAAATATAAATAAATATTATAGGTAAAGATACTAGACCATCTAACCCGTCTGTTAAATTAATAGCGTTGCTCATTCCAACTATTGTAAAATATGATAAAATTAAACATAAATATTTACCATTTAAGAAAACTTTACTTCTTAAAGAAGGCAAAATTGTTCTATAGAAAAAATGTTTACCATATATCTTATAAATTATTATTACAATAAATGAAGATATTATTGACAAAAAAATATATTTATAAAAACAATTTAATCCCTTTTTTTTATTAGTTATTTTTTTATAGTCATCTATGAATCCTATTAAAGAAAACCCTATAATAGAAAAAAGAATTAAATAAAAAATTTTACTATTTTTATTTATCCATATAAATAAAGAAACAATAATTGGAATTAAAAATATAAATCCACCCATAGTGGGAGTATATTTTTTTTTTTTAGTAGATTTTAATCCTAAATTCCTTATTGATTGAAAAAAATTATTTTTTTTAAAAAAATATATTAATACTTTTCCTAACATTAAGGTTAGAAAAAAAGAACTTAGAAATACAAGTGTATAAAATGACAAATCATTTTTATAATTAATATAATTTTTTAACATTTATTTTTTTTTTTATTAATTTTATAATTTTTTCCATCTTTGTTTTTCTAGATCCTTTAACTAAAATTAACATTTTTTTATTACTTAAAATTTTTTTAATTAAACAGTCAATAATTTCTGATTTATTAAAAAAATGTTTTTTTTTTTTGCTGTATAAACTAATAAAATAACTTAAAGAACCTATGCTAAATATAAAATCAATTTTGGTTTTTTTTAATTCTTTTCCTATTTTGATATGTAAATTTAATGAATTTTTACCTAGATCTAACATATCACCAATTACTAATATTTTATAACATTTAATATTATTTAAAAAATTTATTGCTGATTGTAAAGATCCTATATTAGAATTGTATGTGTCATCTATCAACAAAACTTTATTTTTAATTTTTATTGGGTATAATCTACCTGGAATTTTAGATAGATTTCTTAACCCAGATTTTATTTTATTTTTTTTTATTCCTAGAGATACTGCTATAACTATTGTAGCTATAGCGTTAGAAACATTATGCAATCCCATTAAAGGAATCCAAATTTTATATATATGTTTATTCCTGTCATGAAAATTAAAATAAGTTCCATTTTTATCAGTATTTATTTTACTAGAAAAAAAATTAGATTTTTTTGAATAAAACAAAGAAAATGTGTATACCTTTTTTTTATATAAATATTTTTTCCAGTGATTAAAATTATTACTATCTAAATTAATAATAGCTTTAGCATTTTTGTTCATTTTAGAAAAAATTCTGCCTTTTTCTATTGAAAGAATAGTTAATGATTTAAATCCAGATAGATGTGATTCGAATATGTTATTTACTAAAGATACATGAGGTTTTATTAGTTTTATACATTTTGATATTTCTCCAATCTTGCTTGCTCCTACTTCTATAACGGCAAATTTATGTTTTCTTTCTATTTTAAGTATAGTGAGGATAACACCAACTATATTATTATTGTTTTTGTAAGTAAATATTACTTTACCACATCTCTTTAAAATCGAGGATATCATTTCTTTTATAGAAGTTTTTCCGGTAGAACCTGTTATTGCTATAATCCTAGTATTTAAATTGTTTCTTATCCATAAAGTTAATTTATATAAAGATTCATACGTATTTGCCACTAAAATTTGAGGAACATTTAATTTAAAAATACGATTAATTAATAAAGCAGAGGCGCCTTTTTCTACAGCTTGACAAATAAAATCATGTCCATCAAATTTTTTTCCTTTTAGAGCTACAAACATACATTTTTTATTTAAAAAATTTTCTCTAGAATCTATATAAATATCAGATATGACGCAATCTTTTCCTATTAATTTTGAATTTAATATTAAGGCTATAGTACTTAAACTAATATTAATCATTTTATATTTATAATTTTTTTCACTAATTCACGATCTGATTGATATATTTTTTTATTTTTTATTATCTGATACACTTCGTGGCCTTTGCCACATATTATTACAAAATCATTTAAATTAGCATTTAACAAAGAAAATTTTATTGCTTCATTTCTATCATAGATTATATAAATATTTTTACTTATATCTACCCCTTTGAGTATGTCTTTAATAATATTTATTTCAGATTCGAATCTAGGATTGTCATTAGTTAGTATTAAATTATCAGAGTAAAAAGATGCTATATTACCCATAATTGGTCTTTTCAATTTATCTCTATTACCTCCACATCCAAATATACACCATATTTTACCTTCACAATTTTTTTTTACATACATTAATGACTGTTTTAAAGATTCTGGATTATGCGAATAATCTACTATTACTTTAGGAAATTTTTTTCTAAAAAATTTTTCCATCCTTCCGCAGACAGGATTTAAATATTTTGAACATTTAATTAAATCATTTTTAGAAAACCCTAATAAAAGTAAAGTTGTTAAAGATAAAAGAATATTATTTATATTGAAACTAGCTATAAATTTAGTTGAAATACTACCATCTCCCCAAATAGAAGAAAAATTTATTTTTGTAAAATTTTTATGGAAACTTATATTTTTAGCAAAAAGCCAATATTTATAAAATTTGTATAACGTTTTACATTTAGATGATACAGCAACTGCATTTTTTTTTTTATACAACCATTTTTTCCCAACATAGTCATCAAAATTTATTACATATTTTTTTACTTTTAATTTACTGAACAATCTCCATTTAGATTTTTCATATTCTTTCATGTTTTTATAATAATCTAAATGATCTTGACTAAGATTAGTAAAAATAGAAATATAAAAATTAACTCCATCTACTCTATATTGAGACAATCCATGTGAAGAAACCTCCATAGATACATATTTAACTTTATTTTTTCTGAAATCATTTAAAGTACGCTGAACAGTTGAAGGTAGATCTGTTGTATAATCTGTTTGTTTAATTTTGTTAAATATTCCATTTCCAATAGTTCCAATTGTAGCGCTTTTTTTTCCCAATAAATTAATCCACTGTAGTATAATATTAGAAACAGTTGTTTTTCCATTAGTACCTGTAACACCAATTACTTTCATGTATTTAGATGGATTTTTATAAAATATAGAAAATATTTTAGATAAATACTTATTTAACTTATATACAAATATTATTTGTTTCCTTTTATAAAAAATTACTTTGTTATTTTTTGATTTTATATCTGTCGATACTAAAGCTGCTGAAGCTCCATTATCTAAAGAATTTATTATATTTTTTTTGTTATTTTCAAAACACTTTGTTGATATAAATAAATCTTTATTTTTTATAAGTTTTGAGTCTGTTTTTATATTTTTTATTATTGTATTTTTAATTTTAATATTTTTAAATATAGAAAGTAAATTTTTCAAATATATTTTCTTCATATAAATTTTATTACTTTTATTAAAATTTAATTTTTTTTATACATCTTAGTATTGCACTACGAGATCTTGGATTTATTATAGTTTCTACTCTGGAAGGTTTTATTTTCTTATAAACTTTGAAAAAATATTTATTTTTAGTTTTATTAATTTTACTTTCTTTAATAAAATTTTTTATTATTCTAGCTTCTAAAGAATTAAATGTAATAATTAAAATCTTTCCTCTTTTTGATAAAATATGTTTAATATTATTTAATATTTTATTTAACTCATTTAGTTCGTCGTTGATATACATTCTTATGGCACGAAAGGTTTTAGTGGCTGGATGTATTTTTTTTTTATTTTTATATTTTTTAGTCGCTTTTTTTATTATATTTGATAGTTCAATTGTTGTATTAATTTTTTTTTTTTTAAAATTATTAAAAATTGATTTTGAAATTTTTTTATAATGTTTTTCTTCTCCTAAATATTTTATAACATTTTCTAAATTATTTAAGCTTGCGTTTTTTATCCATTTTTTAGCGCTAACACCAACTTTATTATTCATCCTCATATCAATAGGTCCATTTTTCATAAAAGAAAATCCTCTTTTTGGATTGTTTAATTGATCAGAAGACACTCCTAAATCTAAAATTATTCCGTTTACTTTTTTAAAAATATTGTATTTGTAAACATAATGCATTATGTTTGAAAAAGTATCATTTATTATAAAAACTCTTTCATCTTTAATTTTTTTTTTTGCTAATTTTATTGATTTTTCATCTCTATCAATAATAAATAATTTTCCATTTTTTCCTAACATTGATAATATTCCAAAAGAATGCCCTCCAGCTCCAAAAGTACAATCTACATAGATTCCATTTTTTTTGATATTTAAAACATTTATTAATTCCTTAAAAAGTACAGGTATGTGCATTATAGTAAAAACATAAAAAATTGTTATAATTAATTTATTTTATTTTAAAATATTAATAATTTAAAAAATATTTTAAATTATTAAAATAACAAAAAAAGTCATTTAAATGTTTTTTATTAATATTATACTTTTTTTATATTTAATTTTTTTTCCTATTGAAGCATATGGAAAAGATAGACTAACTGTATATACATATAGATCTTTAACTAATAATAATGAACTAGGAGAACTTTTAAAGAGAGAGTTTGAGAAAATTTGTAATTGCGAAATAATTTTTTCAACATCAGATGATAGTTTAAGTTTGTTAAATAGATTATACATAGAAAAAAATAAAAATTATGCTGATGTAGTTCTAGGATTAGAATATAATATTATAAATTTAAAAAATATAGAACAATTTTTTTGTTCATATAATTATAAAGAATTTGAAAAAATCTACTTCAAAAAAAAAATAAAAAGTAATTTTTTTTTACCTTATGATTATGGTTATTTTAGTTTTATATATAATAAAAAAAAAAATCATAATTTAACAAAAAATTTTTTTGAATTTATAAAAAATAAAGATTTTAGTATTTCTTATCCGGATCCAAGATTAAGTACTATAGGTCTAGATTTTTTATTATGGATAAAAAAAATATATAAAAATAACTACAAAGAAGCTATATTTTATTTAAGTAAAAAAAGAAGTATCATAACAAAAAATTGGGGAGAATCATATAATTTATTTTTAAATGGAGAAATAGATTTTGTTTTTAGCTATACTACTTCACCGATCTTTCATATAATAGAAGAAAATAATAGTAACTATGATTATATAGATTTCAACGAAGGTCATTATGTTCAGTTTGAAGTTGTAGGTATATCTAAAAATAGTAAAAATTATATTTTATCTAAAAAATTTATAAAATTTTTATTATCAGATTATATA
Organism: Enterobacteriaceae bacterium entHe1; assembly: GCA_050108195.1. Taxonomy (GTDB): domain Bacteria; phylum Pseudomonadota; class Gammaproteobacteria; order Enterobacterales; family Enterobacteriaceae; genus JBNIDL01. The sequence continues at coordinate 62,092 of JBNIDL010000001.1, read as the reverse complement.
CAAAACAAAATTTTATTTGTTCACTGGATGAATCCTATAGTAAAAAATAAATTTAATAAAATTAATAATCCAAAAAAAGAAATCAAAATATTTAATCCTTTAGAAGTAAGTAAAATTTATTACGAGTTAATAAAAATTTGGAAAAGAAATATTTTTTTTTAAAACTATAAAAAACTTTAAATAAAAAAATACTATGTTAGGAGTTTTATTATCAATTTTTATTTCATTATTTATATTTTTCCCAATTAAATTTATTTTTTTTAATGCATTAAATTATATATTTAATAATAATATCTATGAAAAAGAATTAAATAGTGTAATTTATTTCACAATTTATCAATCTTTAATATCAACAATAATTAGCGTAACAATTTCTATATTTATCGCTAAAATTTTACATTTTAGTTTTAAAAAAAAATTAAAAAATATATTACTGATATTTTGTTATTTGTCATCTTTACTTCCATCGTCTATTTTAGTAATAGGAATAATAAAAGTTTTTGGTAATAACGGATTGTTAAATTTATTTTTATTATCGTTAGGTATTAAATATAACTTTTCTATATATAATATATATGGTATAATAATAACTCATATATTTTTAAACATACCAATTTCTATTTTATTTTGGATAAAAGTATTTGAAAATATACCAATAGAACATTTAAAAATATCTTCTCAATTAAATATTTCAGGATTTTATTTTTTTTATTATATAGAACTTCCTAATTTGTTAAATAAGATACTTATTATATTTTTTAAGGTTTTTATATTTTGTATATCTAGTTTTAATATTCCACTGATTTTAGGTGGTCCAACTTATACAACTATTTCTTTAGAAATTTTTTATTCTTTTAAATATTTAACTAACTTAAATAAAGCTTTATATCTTTCTATGATACATATATTTATTTGTTTATTTATATTATTTATATCGAATTTAAGTGAAGACAATTATTTTATAAGTTATGAAAGTAACAATTACGTTATTAGTAATAAAAAATTTAGGTATAAGTATTTTATATATTACATAGTTTTATTTTTTATATTTTTATTTTTAATAAGTCCTCCTTTTATGGTAATAGTAAGTGGTATAAATTCTCGTATGATTTATATTTTAAAAAATAAAATACTATGGATATCTATTTTTAATTCTGTTTTTAACTCTTTTGTTTCTAGTTTAATATGTATAATTATTTCTATAATTTTAGTTTGGAGCTACTGTAATTTAAAAATAAAAAATAAGAAAATTTCATATTTAATAGTTTTTATAGGCAAATCAATTATAGTATTTCCAAATATGGTATTTACATTTTACTTAATTAATTTAAAAAATAAAATAAATTATATAAACAATAAAATAATAATAATATTTTTACAATCGTTAGTAACATTACCTTACTTAATTCAAATCTTAAAACAACCTATGTTAATTATATTTAACAAATATAATAAAATATGTAATTCTTTAAATATTGTAGGATTTAAAAGATTAAAATTAATAGATTTGAAAATATTAAGATATTATCTTAAAGAAGCGTTTATATTTTCTAACATTTCAATAATTAACAATATAAATATATTATTACTTTTTAATGAAGAAATAAGCAAAAGCATATCATTATATTTATATAATCAAATAGGAAGTTTTTATTATAAAGATAGTTTTGCCATTTCATTAATATTACTTGTTATTTGCATTTTAATAATAAAAATAATAAACTTTTTGTTTTTAAAAAAAAATGATCCAATTAAAAAATTTAATATATATTAAAGAAAAATTTAAATTAAAAATAAATTTAAAATTTAGAAGAGGAGAAATAATATCAATTTTAGGTCCAAACGGATCTGGTAAAAGCACTCTTTTAAATATTATATCTGGTTTTTTAAAAGTAGAAAAAGGATACTTATTGATAAACAATTCTATATATAATAATATTAGTCCAAGCGAAAGACCAGTATCTATGTTATTTCAAGAAAATAATTTGTTTCCTCATTTTACTGTTCTAGAAAACATAATTATAGGATTAAATAAAAATCTAAATATTACTAGTTTACAAAAAAATGAAATATTTAATGTTATGAAATCAATTAATCAAGAAAACATACTTAATAAATATCCATGTGAAATATCTGTAGGTCAAAGACAAATAGTTGCTTTAATAAGATGTATATTAAGAAATAAACCAATATTGTTGTTAGATGAGCCTTTTTCTTTTGTTGATATAGTAAGTAAAAATAGAATGACTTACATAATAAAAAAAAATTGTTTAAAAAACAAAATAACTGCACTAATTGTCTTGCATGATTTATATGTTGCTTCTAAAATATCAAACAAAATTTTAATTATAAAGAGAGGTAAGGTGAAATATTTCGGTAAATATTTAAACAAAAGAATAAAAGAGTATTTTTTTTAGAATTTTTTTTCTTTTCTTATTAAATTATAAGATTTTTGTATAAGTTGTGTTTTTTCTTTATATATATTTATTATATTTTTTGAAATATTCTTTTTTGAAATTATTTTATCAGGATGATATTTACTCATTAATTTTTTGTAAGCTTTTTTTATCTCTCTTTTATTATCATATTTATTAACTCCTAGTATTCTATATGCTAAATTAATATCGGCATTATTATTTATTATTTTTTTTTCAAATTTATATATTAAATTATCAATATATTCTTTTTCTATATTTAATTCATTTGATATAAATATTATTACTTTTTTAGTATTTGGATGTAAATATTCATTTATAATGGCTATTTCTAATTGAATTTTTATAAATTTCGTTAAAACTTCTTTTTTTAAGTTAAAATTTTTTAGTATTTTTAGTTTTTCTTTTATTGGAAAAGAAAATTTTTTTCCTTCTAAAAAAGATTTTTTTGCTATATTTTTTAATTTTTCATTGAAATTAAAGTATTCCATTAATTTCCTTACATATTTTATATCTTTTTTAGTTACTATTCCCTTAGATTTAGCTATATATCCTATAATTTGAAATATAATTGACAAAAATTCTTTTTTTTCATTTTTTGCAGATCTACTAAAGCATATAAAATTACATTTATCATATAATTTATCGAATATATGTCCTATAAATATCCCTGTTATTACAGATAAAAAACCTCCTCTGGATATAAGAGATAATATAAATCCTAAAATTTTACCTAAAAATTTCATATAAAATTAAAATAGTTTTATTATAATTAATATTAATTTATTTTAAAAAACAAAATAAAAAAAATTTTTATGTTTAATTATAAAATAATATAAAATTAATAATAATTATAAAATATAAATTTTTTATTGAAAAATTATTAGTAACTTTAAATTTGTTAAAAAAAATGAAAAATGAAAACATTATAGTAACTGGAGGAGAACCTTCAGGAATAGGTACAGATTTTATTATAGAAATGTTAAAGTATAAATGGCCGTTAAAAATGGTTTTTTGTGTTGATTCTGAAATGATACAAAAAAGATTAAAGTACAAAAATATTTCTATCAGAGTAAGAAAATATTGCAAAAACAAAAAAATAATAAATAACAAAAATGAACTGACTGTAATAGATGTTAAAACTTTAGACAAAGTTATTCCAGGAAAGTTAAATTTTAAAAACAGTAGATATGTAATTAATACTTTAAATGTAGCTTATAAAAAATGCTTGAATAAAGAATTTTCTTCTATTATAACTATGCCAGTTCATAAAGGAATTTTGAACAAATCAGGATTTAATTTTAAAGGACATACTGATTTTTTTAGTGATGTTAGTAAATTTAAATCAATTATGCTTGTTGTTACTAAAAATTTTAACGTAGCATATGTTACAAATCATATTCCTATAAAAGATATTTCCAAAAAAATAAATAAATTAATTTTGAAAGAAAAAATTTTAATTCTTATAAAAGAATTAAAAAATAAATTACATATGAAAAATATAAAAGTATACGTAACCGGATTAAATCCTCATGCTGGAGAAAATGGTTTTATTGGCAAAGAAGAAATAGAAATAATAATACCTGTTATAAAAGAATTACAAAAATCAGGATTTAATATAGTTGGTCCATATTCTCCTGATACAATATTTAGAAGAAGTTTTAAAAAAACAGATATAGTATTATCTATGTACCATGATCAGAGTTTTCCTTTAATAAAACAATATAATCTTTTTAACTCCGTTAATATAACTTTAGGTTTGCCATTTTTGAGATTTTCTGTATGTCATGGAACTGCATTAGAAGCAGTGAAAAAAAATGAAATTAACTTTGAAAGTATATTATATTTATTAAAATTTATTAAAAAAATTAAAAAATGAAAAATTATAAAAAATTAGGTCAACACTTTTTATTAAACAAAAAAATAATAGAAGAAATTATAAACAAAATTAAACCAAAAAATAATCAAAGTTTTGTAGAGATAGGTTCTGGATTCGGAGCAATAACAAAAGAAATAATAAAATATTTAAATAAAATAACAGTAATTGAAATAGATAAAAATGTTTCAAAATGGATAAAAAACAAAAAAATATATTTAATACAAAAAGATGTTTTAAAAGTGAATTTCTTTAAAATATATAATAAACTAAAATCTCCTTTACGTATAATAGGTAATTTACCTTATAAAATATCTTTAAAAATACTTTTTTATTTAATGAAATTTTTTTACTTAATAAATGACTTACATTTTATGTTTCAAAAAGAAGTGGCTGATAGAATTACTGCTGAACCGGGATCAAAAAAATATGGAAAACTAACTTTGATAGTTAAATTTTATTTTAAAACTAAAATAATCATGAATGTAAGTCCAATTAATTTTTTTCCTAAACCGAAGGTATATTCTTCTTTTGTATATTTTAAACCAACAAGGTTAAATTCCTTAATATATAACTATAAAAAATTTTTGATTGTAGTAAAAAATGCATTTTCTTTTAAAAGAAAAATTATAAAAAATAATTTAAACAATCTTTTTTCTGACAAACAATTAATTAGATGCAATATAGATCCAAAAATAAGAGCAGAAAAAGTAAATATGAAAAAATATCTATTACTTTCTAAAATGTTGTAAAAACTTCATGTACAATTATTTTATAGGAGATATACATGGATGTTATAAGGAATTAAAAAAACTTTTAAATTTAATAAATTTCGATAAAAAAACCGATAAAATATGGATAACAGGAGATTTAATAAACAGAGGTAGTGATTCTTTAAAAGTTTTAAAGTTTTTATATAAAATAAGAAATAGTGTAAAAATAGTATTAGGAAATCATGAGGTAAATTTTTTAAGTTGTTACTTTTCAAACATGTTAGATTACAAAATCTATAAAAAAATAATTTCATATAAAAAATTTAGTAACTTAATTAATTGGTTAAAAAAACAACCTTTAATAAGAATAAACGAAAAAAAAAAATTAATAGTAGTACATGCTGGAATACCTCCGTTTTTAACAATTGAAACTTTAAAAAAATATTCTTACGTAATAAGAAAATTTTTAAAAAACAAAAATTTCAATTTTTATTTTAGAAATTTCAAAAGTTTAAAAATTTTTAATTTTAATAAAATAAAAAACAAATTATATAAGATTATTTTTCTTATTTATTCTTTCACAAATATAAGATATTGTTTTTTTAATGGTACCTTAGATGTTAAAAACAAAACTTTTGATAAAAAAAAAGATCATTTTCTAACACCATGGTATAAAATAATGCACAAAAGTATAAAAAAATATAATGTTATATTTGGACATTGGTCAACATTAAACAAAATTAATTTATCAAAAAAAATATATTGTTTAGATACTGGATGTTGTTGGGGTGGCAAAATTACAGCTCTAAAATTAGAAACAAAAGAAATATTTTCAGTTAAATCTTCTTTTTTTTTTAAATCTTTTTAACTTTATTTTTTTTTTAAAATTTTAAAATTTAAAAATAAATTATTTATATTGTCATAAACATATTTATTAAAAATAACATCCCAATTTTCATATTTTATGTTTATTGGAAATCTTGTGTCTCCATTAAAAAATTTATATATGCGAGTTATGTATATTTTATTATAGTATTTACCAAAACTTTTATAAGTTTTAGCTCCTCCTATAATAATTATTTCTTTTTTTCTTTTAGATAAATTTACTATTTGATTAGTTGTAAATAAAACTTTAAATTTACTTCTATCAATATTATTTTTATGAAAATTTGTAATAACTATGTTTTTTCTTCCATATAAAGGTTTTTTATTCAAAGAAAGATAAGTGTTGTAACCCATAACCACAATTTTTCCAAAAGTATTTAGGTAAAACCATTTTAAATCTATTTTACTTACCCAAGGTAATTTATTTTTATTTCCAATTATTTTATTTAGAGAGTATGCGCAAATCATACTTATATTCATAATTATTTTATATTAATTTTTTTTCAAAATATTATTTGAGTTAAAAATACCTCTTTCTTTCTTATAAATCCATAAAGCTGACTTTATAGCGCCTAAAGCGTATACAGATCTGTTTTTCACTCTATGACAAATTGTTAAAGATTCTCCATTTCTAAAAAAAACTATAATGTGACTGCTTCCAATATCTTTTTTATTTCTTATTGGAATTATTTTTATATTTTTTATAAAAACATTTTTCTGATTGTTGTTACTATTTAAAATAGTTTTTTTAATCCTAATGGAAGTTCCAGAATATTTATCAATCTTACTTTTATGATGTTTCTCTATTATTTTTATATTTTTTGAACTATTTAAAAAATATTTATTTTTTAGTAATTTAAATAATATATTTGCGTATATACTATAATTTTCTGAAATAACTATTCCTGTTTTTTTAGAATATAATTTTAATAAATTAATTTGATCTATATTAAATCCAGTTGTGCCTATAACTATTTTTTTTTTGTATAAACTACATATATGTGCATAACTAACACTAGATTCAGGAGAAGTAAAATCTATAAGAACATCAAAAAAATTTATGATTTTTTTTATACAATAAGAAAAATTTAATTTTTTATATATTTTTGTTAAAAGTTTATTTTTTAATTTTAATTTAGTTTTTTTTTTTATCAAAACTGAAGTTAATTTTATATTTTTAAATTTAAATAAATTTTCTATTACTTTTTTACCCATTTTACCATTCGCGCCGCTTACTGCAATACGAATTTTTTTAGTCATTTTTTACCTATTTTTTTTAATTATTAAAAAAATATACGTTAAAATAATAGACAAATCTGAGATATTAAAAATAGGTAAATGATAATTATAAAAATGAATATCAATAAAATCTATAACACCTGTCCAAAGAATTCTATCTATTAAATTACTTGAAGCACCACCTATTATTATACATATCAAATATTTATTGATATTAGTTCTATTTAAAAAAAAGAATAAACAACACATTATTATCAAAGAAAATATTACATATATTTCTGTTCTTATAGAAGATATAGTTTTGCTAAACAATCCAAGTACTACTCCTTTATTTAAAACTACTATTATATTCAAATATTTATTAACAAAAAAGTAAATGTTACAACAAAATTTGTTTATAACGTAAAACTTTATAGATTGATCTAACAATATTACTGATAAAAAAGATAAAATGTAAAAAATTTTTTTTATTTTAAGCAAATTTTCTTAAATCTCCATTTTCAAATAAGTTTTTAATACATCTGTTGCAAAGTTCCTTATAAGGAAAAATGGCTCCCACACTTTTATCATAATTCCAGCATCTTTCGCATTTTTTATATTTAGATTTACTTATATAAATTTTTAATTCATTTAATTTTTTAGAAACAAAGCAAGAGTTTTTACTATCTTTATATTTTTTAATTTTTACTGTAGAAGTTATAAAAATAAATTTTAATTCATTTTTTATTTTTTTTAACAATTTATAAATATAATTTTTAGTATATATGTTCACTGAAACTTCTAAAGAAGAATTTATTTCTTTTTTTTCTTTTAATTTTTCTAATATATTATAAACATCATCTCTTATTAAAAAAATAATTTTCCAATCCTTATATTTTATTATATCTTTTTTTTTTAAAAAAAATAAGTCTTCATACCATTTGTTCAAAAAAATAGATTTGTTTCTACTTCCAGGCAAATGCTCCCAAGCTTCTTCAGAAGTAAACGACAAAATAGGAGCTATCCATCTTAATATAGATTCTATTATATAGTACATAGCTGTTTGACAGCTTTTGTAAGATATACTTTTATTATTGCATGTATATTTTCTATCTTTAACTATTTCAAAATATTTAGAGCTAAGATCTTTCGAAAAAAAATTATAGATGTATTTTACAACTTTATAAAATTTGTATTTATTGTATAACTTAATTACTTCCTTCTGTGTTAGTTTTGTTTCATGAATAATAAATTTATCTAATAAAACCATATCTTCTTCTTTAACTATATCTTTAAAAGGATTAAAATCGTTTAAATTAGCTAATAAATATCTTATTGTATTTCTTATTTTTCTGTAAATGTCTATTGTTCTATTTATTGACAGTTCAGAGTAAACTATATCTTTTGTATAATCATTAGATGAAATCCATAATCTAAATATATCAGCACCAAATTTATTAATTATAATTTTAGGATCTATTACATTTCCTAAAGATTTAGACATTTTTTTTCCGTTTTTATCAACAACAAATCCATGTGTTAAAACACTTTTATATGGAGCTTTTCCTTGTATAGCATTAGAAATAACTAATGAAGATAAAAACCAACCTCTATATTGATCTTTTCCCTCTAAATAAAGATCAGCTACAGGTTTTATTTCTTTTCTCAATTTTGAGATTGAGAAAAATAAACATCCAGAATCAAACCAAACATCTAAAATATCATTTACTAAATTATAATTTTTTAAATTATATTTGTTACTTTTAAAATTCTTAATTTCATAATTTTTACTGTTTTCTATAAAAAGAATTATTTCGTTAATGATATCTTTTGTTTTTGGATGCATTACTTTATTTTTAGTATATAAATAAATAGGAGTTCCCCATAGTCTTTGTCTAGAAATACACCAATCTGGACTTTTACTAAATGTATTTAACATTTTTAATTTGGAGGAATTGGGATACCAAGATACATTGTTAATTTCTTTAAAAATATTATTTCTTAATTTTTTATTTTTTATATTAAAGAACCATTGTGGAGTATTTCTAAAGATTAAATGTTGCATATGTCTCCAACAATAAGGATACTTATGAAATATTTTTTCTTTTAATAAAAGGCAGCCATTTTTTTTAAGTAATTTTAATATAATTTTATTAGACTCATAAAAAAATCTTCCTCTTATTTCTTTAAGATCTGTTTTTTCTTTGAATTTTCCATTTTTTAATATTAAGTTTAAAGGCTTTATGTTATTATCTTTACAAACTGAATAATCTTCTAGTCCGTGACTAGGTGCTAAATGAACTATTCCAGTTCCTATTTTTTCTGATATTTTATTGTTTTCTAATATTTTTACATATTTTTTAGTTAATGGTTTCAAAACTCTTAAATTTTTTAGTTTAAATCCTTTAAAATAACATAATACTTCATAATCTTTATCTTTAATTTTTTTTAAAAAATTTTTACTATAATATTTAGAAAGTATATATCCTGTCTTTTCGTTTTTAAATAAAATAAGACAATAATTTAATTTGTAATTAACTGAAACAGCACAATTACTTGGTAATGTCCAAGGAGTTGTAGTCCAAACTACAAAATTAATTTTTTTTATATTAAATTTAGATAAATTAAATTTATATATTAAATCATTTATATTTAATACCTTAAAATTTACATATATAGAGGTAGATTGTTTATTTTTGTATTCTACTTCGTATTCTGCGAGAGATGACTTACATTTTATGCACCAATAAACAGGTTTTTTGTCTAAATATATATAGTTTCTAGAAATTAATTTTTTAAACACATTAATAGTACACAATTTTACTTCTTTACTCATAGTAGAATAAATTGAGTCCCAATCAGCTATTATACCTAATCTTATAAAATCTTTTTTTTGTCTTTTTATTTGATTTTTTACATAAAGATTACATTTTTTAAAAAAAATTTCTTTATTAATAAATTTTTTTATTTTTTTCTTTACGTTTAGTTCTATTGGCAATCCATGACAATCCCATCCTGGAACAAAAGGAGAATTATAGCCAGAAATTGATTTAAATTTAACTATTATATCTTTTAATATTTTGTTAACAGCGTGGCCTATATGTATATTTCCATTTGCATAAGGAGGGCCATCATGAATTATAAATTTTTTATTATTTTTGTTTAGATTTCTTATTTCTTTATATATATTTATATTGTTCCATTTATTTAATATTTCACTTTCTTTTTCAATTAAATTGCCTTTCATTGGGAACTTAGTTTTAGGTAAATTTAATGTTTTCTTATATATATTTATCATTATGAAATCTCTTTTTTAGAATTTTTACAAAAAAACTATTATTTTTAAAGTAGAGTTTAGAGTAAACAATATCTTTTTCTATTTGTTTTATAAGCTCAAAAACTGAATTAAATTTTATTTCTTTTCTTATCTTTTCGAGAATTATTATAATAACATGTTTTTTATATAAATCTAATTTACATTTAAAATTAAATAAATGTGTTTCTAAAACTTTTTTTTTATTTAGACCAAAAGTAGGTTTAATCCCTACATTAGAAACTCCTTCCAAAAAAATATTGTTAAAAAATATTAAAGAACAATAGACACCACTTATTGGTATCTTTTTAAATAAATTTATATTTATAGTAGGGAACCCTATTTTTTTTCCTAAAGAATTTCCATAAGCAACTCTTCCAGAAATTTGATATGGATGCCCCATAATTTTATAAGCTTCTCGGAACATACCTTCTTCTAACTTATTTCTTAAAAAAGTGCTGCTAATAACATAGTTGTATTTTTTTTTTATATCAAAACTAAAAACATCAAAATTTAATTTTTTTCCAAATTTTTTTAATATATTTACATTGCCTATTTTATCTTTACCAAAACAAAAGTTATTACCTACAAATATACTATTTATATTTAATTTCTCATATAAAAAAATATGTATAAACTCATAAAAAGTCATTTCAGCAAAATTTTTATTAAATTTTATACAAATTATACAATCAATATTTAATTTAGAAAAAAAATATAATTTATCTCTTAAATTACTTATTCTAGGTGGAGCTTTATCTAAAAAAAAATATTCTTTTGGCTGAGGTTCAAAAATAACTACAATACTAGGTATTTTTTTAAACTTACTATAGCTAATTAAATTATTTATTAGATATCTATGACCTAAATGAAATCCATCAAAGTTACCTACTGTAATAGCACATTTTTTATATTTAAATTTAATATTTGATATTCCTCTAAATATCTCCATATATCTTCATAGTTTCCAAAATTAAAAATGGTGTAAATATGCCTAATATAAAGTCTGCAAAGAAAAATAATATTAAATCAAAAAAAAAAAAAATATATAACTTAAGCTGTAAATCAAAAATAAAAAATCTTAAAAAAAAAATAAACAAGTTTATAAAAAATAATAAAATGGATTTAGCTAAAAACATATTTAAGAAATTTCAATCTTTATTAGACAAATACTCAAGTAAAAAAATAATTCATTATAATAAAGCTTACAGATACAAGTCTTTATTTTCAAAAAAATTAAAGTAAATTATTTGTTCTTTAAAAAAAAATATGGGAAAAATATTCCTAAAAAAATAGAAGTAAAAGAACTTAATAAAATTCCTAATTTTGATGTTAGTAACAAGTTTTCGTTGTTTAGAAAAGATAGATTTGACATAAAAATTGACATCGTAAATCCTATTCCACACAAAATAGATATTAAAAAAATCTCTATAAAATTATAATCAATAATTATTTTCTCTTTGCTATTAAAGAAAAAGAAAATTTTTTTATAAATAATATAAAATATAGTAATACCTATAGGTTTTCCTACCAAAAGACCGAAATATATTCCAAAAAATAAATTTATACATAAATTTTTAAAAACTAACTTAGAAAAATTAATTCCACCATTAAAAAACGCAAATATTGGCAATATAAAATAACTATTTATTCTCTGCAAACTTTTATTTAATTCATAAGTGTATTTTTTGTTTCCTGGAAAAATACATCCCAAAATAAATCCTACAAAATTTGTATGAAAATTATTTAATAAAACGAGTATCCAAAAAAAAATTCCAAAAAACAAATAATATATTTTTTTTTTTATTTTTAAAAGTCTCATAAATACAAGAATAAAAATAGAATTTATTAATATAAAATAACCAAATAAATTGTTTTTATTATAAAAAATTAAAATAAAAAACATTGCTACAAGATCATCAAATACGGAAATAGAAAGCAACAAATTTCTTATATTTTCTGAATAAATATTAGATAAAGATTTTGTTATACCAGATACAAAAGTTATATCAGTCGTAATTGGAATTGATATTCCTTTCATAAGATTTGGATATTTAATAGTAAACAAATAATATATAATTGTAGGAAATAACATTCCTCCAACGCCTGAAAATATTGGAATAAATGCCGCAAATTTAGAATTATACAACTTATATTTAAAATAATATTTTAGTTCTAATCCAACAGAAAAAAAAAATAAAGTCATAAATAATTCGTTTATTAATTTAGATGTGTCAAAAGAAAAACAAAAATAATTGTTAGATATTTTAAAAAAAGTAAAATTAAATATTTTTTCATAAAAATAACAAGAGAAACTGTTTTTAACAAAAAAAGAAACTATTAAAAATATAAATAAAAAAGTACAAGAATTAGCTGGATATTTAAACAATATATTTAATTTTTTCATATATTTAAAAATAAAATTAATATCTTAAATTTTCAAAAAATTTTTTAACTCCATTAAAAAATCTAGTATATCTTGGACTATTTCTGTTCCTATTTTTACCCTTTAAGCTTTCTTCTAATTTTACAAGAAATAATTTTTGTTTACTTGATAGTCGTACAGGTGTTTCAATTATAACTTTGCAAAATAAATCTCCGCAGAAATTATTTTTACTAGATTTTATACCCTTTCCTTTGATTCTAAATATTTTACCTGTTTGAGTCTCTGAAGGTATCTTTAATTTTATTTTACCTAAAAGTGTAGGCACTTCTATTTTACCTCCTAGTGCAGCAACAGAAAAACTAATTGGAACTTCACAATGTAAATTATTAAACTCTCTTTTAAAAATTTGATGTTTTTTTACATTTATAAATATATACAGATCTCCTTTATGAGAATCAATATTGCTAATACTTCCTGCTCCTTTAATTCTCATCTTATCTCCACTGTTTATACCAGAAGGTATATTAATATCTATATTGTTATATTTTTCGAATATACCTGATCCATGGCATTTTTTACAAGGATATCTAATTATTTTCCCTTCTCCATTACATTTAGAACATGTTTGTTGTATTGAGAAAAAACCTTGCCTTAAATAAATTTGACCACTACCTCCACATTTTATACATTTAATAAATGAATAATTTGGATTTGAACCACTTCCGTTACATATACTACATAAACATTTTGATAAATACCTTATATTTTTTTTTGTACCTATTACTGATTCTTCTAAGGAAATTTCTAAATTGTACTGGAGGTCTACACCTGATTTATTTCTTTTATTTTTCCTACTTCCAAATATATCTCCAAATACATCTCCAAAAATATCACCAAAATCAGCACTATTTACATCAGAAGAATAACTATATGAACTTTGATCAAAAGCTGAATGACCATATTTATCGTAAGCAGATCTCTTGTTAGGATCACTCAAAACTTCATAAGCTTCTTTAATTTCTTTAAATTTATCTTCTGATGCAGAATTACCAGGATTTCTGTCTGGATGATATTTTATAGCTAATCTTTTATAAGCTCTTTTTATTTCCTTATCATCAGAGTTTTTTGAAACACCTAAAATCTCATAATAATCTAATTTATTCATATTTTTTTTTGTAAGAAATTTAAAACTGTTTTATTTATTTTCTTTAACTTCTTCAAAATCTGCATCAACTACTTCTTCATTTGAATTATTTCCAGATTTTCCTGAATTATTTTTATTACTATCATTTGTATTATTATTACCGTTTTTACTAGAATATTTAAATAAAACACTAGATGTTTTTATTAATTCTTGAATATCTTTTTCTATTTGTGTTTTATCGTCACCTTTAATAGAAACACTTAAATTACTTATTGATTTTTCAATTAAAGTTTTTTCATTTTGAGAAATTTTCTCATATACTTCTTTTAATTGTTTTTTAGTACTGTGCAAAAGATGATCTGCTTGATTTTTTATTTGTATTAATTCTTCGAATTTTCTATCAATTTCAGCATTTTCTTCTGCAGAACGAACCATGTTTTGTATTTCATCTTCACTTAATCCAGATGAAGCTTTAATAGTTATATTTTGTTCTCTATTACTATGCTTATCTTTAGCTGAAACATGAAGTATACCATCAGCATCTATATCAAATGTTACTTCAATTTGTGGAACCCCTCTCATTGCAGGAGCTATACCATCTAAGTTAAATTGTCCTAATGACTTATTATCTATAGATCTTTTCCTTTCTCCTTGTAAAACATGTATTGTAACAGCAGACTGATTATCTTCAGCAGTAGAAAAAATCTGACTGTGTTTTGTAGGTATAGTTGTGTTCTTAGGTATTAAAGGAGTCATTACACCACCCATAGTTTCTATACCTAATGATAAAGGCGTAACATCTAATAATAACACGTCTCTAACATCTCCAGCCAATACACCTCCTTGTATAGCTGCTCCTATAGCTACAGCTTCGTCTGGATTAACATCTTTTCTAGGTTCTTTTCCAAAAAAATCAGAAACTTTTTTTTGAACTAAAGGCATACGTGTTTGACCACCAACTAAAATTATATCTTTTATATCAGAAACAGAAAGATTAGCATCTTTTAAAGCTAATCTTAATGGGTTTATAGTTCTGTTAACTAAATCTTCCACCAAAGATTCTAATTTAGCTCTAGTTACTTTTATACCCATATGTTTAGGCCCAGTAGAATCGGCAGTAATATAAGGTAAATTAACATCAGTCTGCTGAGCTGAAGATAATTCTATTTTTGCTTTTTCTGCAGATTCTTTTAATCTTTGCATAGCTAAAGAATCATTACGTAAATCTATTCCTTGATCTTTCTTAAATTCGTCAACTAAATAATTAATTAACATACTGTCAAAATCTTCACCACCTAAATGAGTATCTCCATTAGTAGACAAAACTTCAAATGTCTTTTCTCCGTCAACTTCATCTATTTCAATTATAGAAATATCAAAAGTACCGCCTCCCAAATCATAAACAGCAACTATGCTGTTTCCTGTTCCTTTATCGAGACCATACGCCAAGGCAGCTGCTGTTGGTTCATTTATTATTCTTTTCACTTCCAATCCTGCTATTCTTCCAGCATCTTTTGTAGCTTGTCTTTGTGCATCGTTAAAATACGCTGGTACTGTTACAACACAATCGTTTATAGAACTACCAAAATAGTCTTCCGCTGTTTTTTTCATCTTTTTTAATATTTCAGCAGATATTTGAGGAGGAGCGACATTTTTATTTTTGATTTTTAACCAAGCGTCGCCATTTTTGGCTTTAATAATATTATATGGCATTATACTAACATCACGCTGTACTTCTTTATCTTCAAACTTACGACCTATTAATCTTTTTATAGCAAAAAGAGTGTTTTTAGGATTAGTTACAGACTGACGTTTTGCAGGCTGACCAACCAAAATCTCTCCATCTTTGGTATAAGCTACAACTGAGGGAGTAGTTCTATCCCCTTCACTATTTTCTAAAACTCTAGGTTTGTTATTTTCTATAATCGCTACACAAGAATTTGTTGTTCCTAAATCAATTCCAATAATTTTTCCCATTTTTTTATATCTCCTTAAGTTTTGCTATTTAAATAAGCGTAAAATTGATATGCGGATAAAAAAGTATTTTTCAAGATAAACAGATATTGTTTATTTAACTAACATAGATAATAAGAAACCTTAAATTAATCTAATTAAATTTTTCATAAATATGAACTTTAAAAATAATAAGGATATAAACTTTATATCTTTGTTAATTAATTTTAAAATCTTATTTAAGAAAAATATATATTTATCTAAATCATTTTTATTTAAATTAATCTTATTAATTATCCTTAAAAATTTGTTTAAATAAATCATTTCGATTTTGTTTAAAGAAGGAATTTTTTTTCTTTTTATTATAAAATTAGTTTTCTTTAAAATATTATTAAGTAAGTAAATTTCTTTAAATTCTAAAAGTAATATTGATTTTCCAAAGTTACCTGCTCTTCCAGTTCTTCCTATACGATGTATATAAGTTTTATAGTCTTTAGGTATATCATAATTTATTACTAGATTAACGTTTTTTATATCTATTCCTCTAGAAATTAAATCTGTAGCAACCAATATTTTTTTTTTATTTTTTTTAAATTTATACATTATATTTTCTCTAATTTTTTGACTAATGTCCCCATTTATAAAATAATTTAAATATCCATTTTCGTTCAAAAAATCTGATAAATTAGATGTATATTTCTTAGTTTTAACAAAAATAATAACTGATTGGAAATCTTCTGAATCTAAAAATTTTATTAAAGCTTTATTTTTATTAAATTTATTTCCGACCCAATAATATTGCTTAATATTTGGTTTACTAAAACTGTTATTTGAAATAATTAATTTTTTAGGAAACTTCATAAATTCTTTAGAAATTTTTATTATTTCTTCAGACATTGTGGCAGAGAACATAGAAACGTGGCGATCTTTATTTATTTTGTTAAATATATATCTAATATCCTCTATAAATCCCATTTTTAACATTTCATCAGCTTCGTCTAAAATTACATTTTTTACACAAGATAAATTTATTTTTTTTCTTTTTATAAAATCTAACATTCTTCCTGGAGTTCCCACTATAATTTGAGGTTTATTTTTTATACAATTTTCTTGAAAACTATAACTCTGCCCGCCACAAATAATAACTGTTTTTATTTTTTTTTCGTATTTTGTGAATATATTACAAAAATTTTTTGTTTGAATAGCTAATTCTCTAGTAGGAGATAAAATTAAAACTTGATGAAGTTTTAAATTCTCATTTAAATTGTTTATTAATGGAATTAAAAAAGCTGCAGTTTTACCACTTCCAGTTTGAGCTATACCTAATACGTCTCTTCTTTTTAATAAATAAGGTATGCAAATTTTTTGAATTTCAAAGGGATTAACATAATTAATATCATTTATAGACTTAATTATATGATCTTTTATCTTAAATTTATAGAATAAATTTTTTTTTAACATATTTAATTTTTATAAAACTCTACGTTTTTTAATAGTTTGTTTTGTACTTTTTATACTTAATTTTATTCTTCCATTTCTATCAATATCTAAAACTTTAACTAACACAGGTTGTCCTATTTTTAGATGATCAGAAACTTTATCTACATATTTTTTAGAAATTTGAGAAATATGAACTAATCCTTCTTTATAGTTTCTGAAGCTTACAAAAGCTCCAAATTCAACAATTCTAGTGACTTTCCCATTATACACATCTCCAATCTTAACATCAGATATAATTTCCCTAATCATTTTAATAGCATTTTTAGCATTATCTTCG
Source organism: Enterobacteriaceae bacterium entHe1 (assembly GCA_050108195.1). GTDB lineage: Bacteria > Pseudomonadota > Gammaproteobacteria > Enterobacterales > Enterobacteriaceae > JBNIDL01. The sequence goes on along the minus strand of JBNIDL010000001.1, from coordinate 44,392 downwards.
TTTTTAGAGATAATTTTAACAGTACCATTATCACTTATTTCTATATCAGTTTTTGTAGATTCTGTAATAGATTTTATTACTGATCCTCCTTTTCCTATTATATCTTTTATCTTTTCTTTTTTTATAAAAATACTATAAATTCTAGGAGCAAATTTTGAAATATTTTTGTTAGGTTTATTAATAAATCCATTCATAGTATCTAGTATTTTAGATATTCCTATCTTAGATTTTAAAAGAACTTCATTAAGTATATCAAATGTTATAACATCAGATTTAATATCCATCTGCATAGCCGTAAAACCGTTAATACCTCCAGAAATTTTAAAGTCCATATCACCTATATGATCTTCATCTCCTAAAATATCCGAAAGTATTACAAAATTACTTTTATTTTTAATTAATCCCATAGAAATTCCAGCTATATGTGTCTTTACAGGGACACCTGCATCCATTAAAGCTAAAGAAGCACCACATACAGAAGCCATAGAAGAAGAGCCATTTGATTCAGTTATTTCTGAAACTATTCTTAATGTATACGGAAATTCAGAAGAATTGGGTATTATAGAATTTATTGCTTTTTTAGCTAATCTACCATGACCTATTTCTCTTCTTTTAGGTGCTCCTAAAACACCTATTTCTCCTACACAATAAGGATGAAAATTATAATGAAGTATAAATCTTTCTATTCTATCTTCCATAAAATCTTCTACATTTTGAGCGTTTTTCTCAGTACCTAAAGTAACAGTAACTAAAGCTTGAGTATCACCTCTAGTAAATAAAGCTGAACCATGAGTTCTAGGTAATATACCTATTAATATTTCTATATCCCTTATAGAATCAGAAAATCTGCCATCTATATGTTTATGATTTTTTATAATCCAAGATCTAACTATTTTACACCTTAAATCAAATAATATGTTTTCTATTTCTACTTCACTGATAGTTTTTTCCTTATCAACAAAAAAATTTTTTAAAACTTCATTTTTAATATTTTTTAAAAATTCTAACCTAGTTTTTTTATCATATATTTCACAAGAATTTTTAATATTTTCTTTAGAAAATTTCAAAATTTCTTTTTTAATAGAAGAATTACAACTTTTCCTACAAATTACACTTTTGTCCTTACCTATAGAAGAAGAAAGTCTAAAGATGTTGTCTATAATTATTTGTTGCTGTTTATGGCCATAAATAATTGCTTCCAGTATTTGTTCTTCGTTTAAAAAGTTTATTTCTGATTCTACCATTAAAACAGAATCTTTATTACCAGTAACAATTAAATTAAGTTTGCTATTTTTTAAATCAGAAGTTGTAGGGTTCAAAATATATTGATTATTTATATATCCTATTCTAGCAGCCCCTATTGGGCCTTTGAATGGAATATCAGATAAAGTTAAAGCAGCAGAAACGCCTATAATTGATACTATGTCAGGATTTATTTGAGGATCTATTGATAATACTGTAGCAATTATTTGAATTTCACTATAACTCTCTAAAGAAAAAAGAGGTCTTATTGAACGGTCTATTAATCTTGAAACTAATACTTCTTTTTCGCTTGGCCTTCCTTCTCTTCTAAAAAAATTTCCAGGAAATTTTCCTGCAGAATAAGCTCTTTCTTGATAATTTACAGTCAAAGGTAAAAAACTTACAAATTTTTCTAAATTGCACTCCAAGTTATTTACCACAGTAATTAAAACAGTAGTATCGCCCATACTTATCATTACTGCAGCGTTCGATTGTCTTGCTATTGTTCCTGTTTCTAATTTAATTATACTATTACCATATTTAAATTGTTGTATAGTTTTTTGTAACACTTAAATTACCTTCATAAAATAAATTTAATATTTTTTTAATGTCTTAACTTTAATTTTTTTATGCAAATGTCATATTTTAATTTATTGTTTTTTTTTAAATATCTTAATAATTTATTTCTTTTGTTTATAATGTTTTGTAATCCTCTTTTACTACTATAATCTTTTTTATGTAAAGAAAAATGTTTTTGTAATAATGATATTCTTAAAGTAAAAAAAGCTATCTGAACTTCTATATTACCTATATTTTTGTATGTGTAATTAAAACTTTTAATAATTTTTTTTATTTTTTTATTCAACTTATTATCCTTCATATTAGTTTAAAGATTTAATTATTTTACTTCTTTTTTCCCAATATATATCATATAAAAAAGATAAAGAAGGTATTGACCTAAATTTAATCTTGTCTTTTAAAACTTTCTTTATATAACCAGATGCACGTTTCAACAAAAATATAGTATTTTTCATTTCTTCTTTAGTTTTATTTTTCAAAAAAGAAACATGTATTTTTGCATGGGATAAATTACAAGACATCTTCACATTTATTACAGATATCATAGAAATTCTAGGATCGTCTATACTATTTTGCAATATGTAAGAAATTTCTTTTTGAATTAATTTAGCAAATTGTTCTTTCCTATATTTTTTTCTCATAAATTAATCAACTTTTTGTATTATATCACCTAATTTAACATTGTTACAACCTTTGATACAAAATCCACATTCAGAGTTAGCATTTATTTCTTCTACGTTTTCTTTAAATTTTTTTATAGATATTATTTTAGAAGTGCTAATTTCTAAATTATTGCTTATTATCTTTATTTTATTATTTTTTTTAAAAAGACCAGATTTTATAAAACATCCTAATATTGTATATTTTTTTGAAATTTTAAATACATTAAGTATTTTAGCTATACTTAAAAACTTATTATCAACTGAACAGAATTTTTTTATTATATTTTTAATTTTTTTTATTAAACTATATATTATGTTATCTTCTACGTAAATTAGTTTTTCTAATAAAATAATTTTTTTTATATCACTGGAAATCTTAGTGTTAAATCCTATTAAAACGGAATTAGAAGTTTTTGACAATAAAATATCATTTTCATTTACATGGCCCACTTCATGTTTTATTATATTTAAAAAAATTTTCTCATTTGATAATTTTTGTAAAGAATTTTTAATAACTTCTAAACTGCTTTGTAAATTGGATTTTAAAATTAAATTTAATTCTTTTGTACATTTATAATTATTTTTTGTAATAATATCTTTATTAATTTCTATTTTTTTAATATTTTTTAAAATCATATTTTTAGCTTTTTTTATATTATTTACCATAACTAGCCTACATCCAGATTTCGGTATACCTGACATCCCTAATATTTCTACGGGAATAAAAGGTTTAGCAATATCTAATATATTACCTAACATTGAATTTATTCTTCTAACCCTTCCATATTCAGAATCACAAACTATAAAGTCACCTTTCTTTACAAAACCTTCTTTCAAAATTACTAATATAACTGGACCTTTTTTTTTATCTAAATAAGACTCTATTACAATTCCATGTGTCAAGCCAGTTTCATTATATTTTAATTCCATAATTTCAGATTGAATAAAAATAGATTCTAACAATTTATCTATTCCTTTATTAAATTTAGCAGATATATAAACAAATTGAGTTTCACCTCCTAACTTGTCAGATATTATATTATAATTAAATAACTCATTTTTTATTTTGTTTATATTAGATTTAATTTTATCTATTTTATTTATAGCTATTATCAAAGGGATTTTAAACTTGTTGGAATATTCTATTATTTCAATAGTTTGAGGCATTATACCATCGTCAGCTGCTATAACTAATATTATTATATCTGCTATCCTTATACTTCTTTTTCTTATTAGTAAAAAATCAGCGTGTCCTGGAGTATCTAAAAAAGTAAAGTTTCCATAACTAGTTTTAATGTAATAAGCGAAAGTTCTTTGAGTAATACCACCTTCTTCAACATCTATTTTTGATTTAGATTTTATACAGTTAATTAATGATGTTTTTCCATGATCTACATGACCCATTATACTAATTATTGGAAATCTTTTTAAATTCATTTTTATAAAAATTTATCATAATTTCTTAATATTTATATTATTTTCTGTCATAACATTAAGCGACCATCCAGTTAATTTAGAAGCTAAACGTATATTTTGTCCATTTTTACCTATAGCTTGAGCTAAATTTTTAGAAGAAACTAAAATATCTATAATATTTCTATTTTTTTTAATCTTAATTTTATTAATTTTAGCTGGAGACATAGCATTTTTTACAAATTGTACTATATCATCACTCCACGGAATTACGTCTACTCTTTCTCCATTTAATTCGTTAGAAATAGATTGAATTCTTATACCTCGTATACCTACACATGCACCGACTGGATCTATTTTTAAGTCATAAGTTTTAACTGCAATTTTAGATCTTAATCCAGGATTTCTAGCTGAAGCTTTTATTTTTATAATTCCATTTCTTACTTCAGGAACTTTTTTATAAAATAAAGCACTTAACATTTCATTTCTTATTCTACTAATTAAAACTTTCAATCCATAAGTATTATATTTTACATAATAAGGTATTCCCTTAACTTCTTTTCCCAAATAAAACTCTTCCTTAGGAATCATTTCCTCTTTATATAAACATCCTTCAACATTACTTCCTAAATCCAAACTTATTTTGTTTCTATATATTTTTTTGACTATTCCTTTTATTATTTTGCCTTCTTTTTTTTTAAACTTTTCTATTAAATTTTTATATTTCGCTTCCTTTACTTTTTTTACTATAACTTGTTTTGCGCTTTGTGTGGATATTCTATCAAAAGAAATTGATGGAATTTTTTTTTTAATATAATTTCCTATAGTAGAATCAGGATCGTTTGACTTAGCTAAATTTATAGATATTTCTTTATTACTATTGTTTACCTTCTCTACAATTAACCATTTACGAAATGTTTCAAAAGTTCCAAATTTTCTATCTATTTTAACTTTAATTATTGATTCTTTAGGATATTTTTTTTTTGTAGCGACAATTATTGCCGCTTCTAAAGCATCAAAAATATTTTCTTTTGTTATAGACTTTTCGTTCGCGACTGCATCTACGATAGCTAGAATTTTTTTACTCATTCCAGTTACCTCAGTAAATATAAACTTATCATAAAAAAAATAAATCGCGGGGATTGGATTTGAACCAATGACCTTCGGGTTATGAGCCCGACGAGCTACCAAACTGCTCTACCCCGCTAATACTTTTTTTATAAAAAAGTATTTTATTAAATGCCGAGGACGGGATTTGAACCCGTAAGCTAAATTACATCAAGCACTACCACCTCAAAGTAGCGTGTATTCCAAATTCCACCACCTCGGCTTTTGCTTAAAAATCAAGAATTTATTGTCATGTTACTTAGTAAAAGACTAAGAAAAAAGAAAAAAATAACAAAAATAGTAATAATTTTATTAAAAAAACTTTTATAATTTACAGAAGAATAAATTCCATTTTTCCCAACTTTAGAATAAACATTAGAAATGCTACAATGCTTATTTTGTTGAAACATTATCAATATTATCAAAAAAACGGAAACAAACAAAAACAAAAATAAAATAAAATTATACATTTAGTTAATTTATAAATCAAATTAAAAAATAAATTATTTTAATATATCACATAATAAAATAAAATGTAAATAAAATAATTTTAATTAATCATTAGTTTTATTTTTTTAGTGAGATAATCAATAAAATAAAATACTTGAGAAAATATCTTACCTTCTACCATTACTCTTATATAAGGTTCTGTACTAGATTTATGTAAAAAAATTCTACCTCCCTTTATTTTTAATTTTATTTTTTCTACTGTTCTTTTTAAATTATTAAATACTTTATCTTTCACATTTACACAATAAATATTTTTAATTAATTGAGGCATTAATTTTATATCTTTGCATAAATAATTTAAACTAGAATTATTTCTAACCATACAATTCAATATTTGAAGACCGACAATTATTCCATCGCCAGTAGGCGCGATATCAGAAAGTATTATATGCCCTGAACTTTCTTCTCCTACACTCCAATTTTTTTCTTTCATTTTTTTTAATATATAACTATCTCCAACTTGAGTCCTTACAAAAGGTATATTTAACTTTTTTAATGCTAGTTTTAAACCAGTGTTACTCATCACAGTTCCAACTACTCCTCCAGAAAAACTATTATTTTTTATCCTATCTTTTACTAAAATATATGCAATTTGATCTCCGTTAATAATGTTTCCTAGGTGATCTACCATTATTATTCTGTCTCCATCACCATCATATGCTATACCTAAATTAACTTTGTTTTTTAAAACCACTGATTTTAAATATTCTATATTTACAGAACCACATTTAAAATTAATATTTCTTCCATTTGGGTTGCATCCAATTGATATAACTTTAGCTCCAAGATCTTTTAATAAATTCGGAACTAATTTACAACTAGAACCGTTAGCGTAATCAACTGCGATTTTTATATTGTTTAAATCAATGTTATTAACTGTTTTTTTACAAAAGTCTAAATATCTTTTTTTTTTATTTGAAAAATTTGAAATTTTAATATTACCTCCTTTATAAGGAGGTATGTTTTTATTTTTATATTTAAAAATTTCCTTTTTTACTATTTTCATCGGATCTTTTATTAAGTTAGAGAATATTTTTAATCCATTATAATTGTACTGATTATGAGAAGCAGATATCATTATTCCTAAATCAAACTCTTTTCTAATATAAGTAAAAAAAGATATTATTGGAGTAGGTGCTATACCTATTAATCTTATATAAGATACTCCAGAGTAATTCAATCCTGCTATTATTGAACACTGTATATATTTACAAGAAATTCTTGTATCTTTCCCAATCAAAACTTTTATATTTTTTTTATTTTTACAAAAAATATTACCTATAATTACTCCAATATTAAACATTCCAGATATGTTAATTGGATAATAATTATTTAATCCTCTTAAACTATAATAGCCAAAATTAACTTTCATAAAAAAGATTTACCTTTTAAATATTTTTTTAATTATTTTTAAAATATTTTTGTTTTTCTTTATTTCATGCACCCTTATTATATTAGCTCCTTTAATTAATAATATTGTTGATGCTACAATATTACACAAATCTTCATATTTACTAAAATTATTAACTAAATTTTTCAACATAGACTTATTAGATATACCTGCAAGAATTGGTAATCTAAATTTTTTAAAATAATTTAAATTTTTTAAAATATAGTAATTTTCTTCAAAAGATTTACCATATCCAAAACCTGGGTCTATAATTATATTTTCTCTATTAAATCCTAACCTACATAACTTATTTATTTTATTTGCGAAAAAAACATCTAATTCTTTTATAATATTTTTATTTTTTCTAATATTTATTTCATGTAAGTTTTTTCCAGTGTGAACAACACACAAATATACATTATTTAAAACTGAACTTTCTATAATGTCTTTTTTATATTTAAATCTTACATCATTTATAATATTTACACCTAAATTTATACATTTCTTAATAATCCTGTGACTTGAAGTATTTATAGAAGTATAAATTTTTGGATAAATTTTTTTTATTTTTTCAAAAAAAGGTATAACCCTACTGTATTCTTCTTCTTCAGTTACAAACTTAAATCCTGGTTTAGTAGATTCACCACCAATATCTATTATATCTACGCCTTCATATATCATAGATTCTGTTTTTTTCAAAGCATCATTTAAATTAATATATTTACCTCCATCGTAAAAAGAATCGGGTGTAATATTTAATATTCCCATAACTTTATTTTTAAACATTTTTTTCATACTGTTAAATATTTTATGAAATGTAATTGTACGTTTGTAATTTAAAATTATTATTAAAATATAAATTTTTATTTGAAGAGTCATTTTTATTACTCCAATTCATAGGAGGTCTTAACGACTGTCTTTTCATTAAATCATCTATTTGTTTTGAATCTATAGTTTCGTATTTAATAAGTGCATCTTTCATAGCATGTAAAATATCTATATTATTTTCAAGTAAAGTTTTTGTACGTAAATAATTTTTCTCTATTATTAACCTTACTTCTTGATCTATTATTTTAGATGTCTCTTCAGAAACATTTTTTATTTTAGTAATCGACCTCCCTAAGAAAATTTCATTTTCTCCATTTTCATATAGCAAAGGACCTAACTTTTCAGAAAAACCCCATTTAGTAATCATATTTCTGGCAATAGATGTAGCTAATTTTATATCATTTGAAGAACCTGTTGATATATTATCAATACCATATATTATTTCTTCTGCTAATCTCCCACCGTATAAAGTAGATATTTGACTCTCTAATTTTTGTCTACTTATACTAAATGTGTCACTTTCTGGAAGAAAAAAAGTTACGCCTAATGCTCTACCTCTAGGAATAATAGTGACTTTATGCACTGGATCATGTTCTGGTACTAATCTACCGATAATCGCATGACCAGCTTCATGATATGCAGTAAATTCTTTTTGTTTTTCAGACATTACTAAAGATTTTCTTTCAGTTCCCATCATAATCTTATCTTTAGACTTTTCAAAATCTATCATAGACACTACTCTTTTGTTACTTCTTGCAGCAAATAAAGCAGCTTCATTTACTAAATTTGCCAAATCGGCTCCAGAAAAACCAGGTGTTCCCCTTGCTAAAATACTGATATCTACATTAGGAGATAAAGGAACACATTTAACGTGCACTTTTAAAATTTGTTCTCTACCTCTAATATCTGGCAAGTCTACAACGACCTGTCTATCAAATCTTCCTGGCCTTAATAATGCTGGATCTAGAACGTCAGGTCTATTAGTAGCAGATATAACTATTATACCTTCGTTTCCTTCAAATCCATCCATTTCCACTAACATTTGATTTAAAGTTTGTTCCCTTTCATCGTGTCCTCCTCCTAAGCCAGAGCCTCTTTGTCTTCCTACAGCATCTATTTCATCTATAAATATTATGCAAGGTGAAGATTTTTTTGCTTGTCTAAACATATCTCTTACACGAGAAGCTCCAACACCTACAAACATTTCTACAAAATCAGATCCAGATATAGTAAAAAAAGGAACTTTAGCTTCTCCAGCTATTGCTCTAGCTAACAATGTTTTACCTGTACCAGGAGGCCCTATCATAAGTATACCTTTCGGTATTTTGCCTCCTAATTTCTTAAATTTATTAGGTTTTTTTAAATAATCTACTAATTCTTTAACTTCTTCTTTAGCTTCTTCACATCCTGCTACATCTGAAAATCTAGTTTTTACTTGATTTTCAGACAACATTCTGGCTTTACTTTTCCCAAAAGATATAGCTCCTTTCCCTCCGGTTCCTTGCATTTGTCTCATAAAAAAAATCCATATACCAATAAGTAAAAACATTGGAAACCAAGAGATTATTAAAGATGCTAGTAAACTAGGTTCTTCAGGAGGAATACCAACTACTTTTACATTTTTGATTAATAAAATATCTAACAGTTTAGAATCATTTATTGGAATATAAGTAATATATCTTGTGTTATCAATTCTTATAACTTTTATTTCATGACCACTTATATAAACTTCTTTTATTTGATCTCTGTTTACTTCACTCATAAAAGTAGAATAATCTAATTTTCTTTTTTGAGAATTTCCTATACCTAAATTTTGAAAAATTGAAATTAATACAACTGCGATAATTAACCAAATAGTTATATTTTTCATAATACTGTTCAAAGAAATATCCTCAGATTATTAATCTTTAAAAATAAAACAAAGCAAAGTCTTAATATTTAGAAAAAATTTATATATAGTTTATATCAATAATTTTATATTTTACAATCCCATTTGGAACTGTTATGGTTACAACTTCTTTTTTTTTATGACCTATTAGACCTCTAGCTAATGGAGAAAAAATAGAGATCAAATTTTTTTTATAATCTGCTTCGTCTTCTCCAACTATGCAATATCTACTTCTTATTTTGCTTTTTATGTTTTCTATTAGTATGGTTGAACCAAAAACTACTTTACCATTATGTATAATTTTCCTAATATCTATAATTTCAGCATTAGATAACTTTTTTTCAATATATTTAATTCTCTTTTCACAAAAAGTTTGTTCTTCTTTAGCAGCATGATATTCTGCATTTTCTTTTAAATCTCCATATTTTCTAGCAGAAGATATTAATTTAATTATTTCTGACCTTTTTATGTTTTTTAAATAAAATAACTCTTTTTTTAAATTTTCTGCTCCTTTCATAGTCATTGGATACTTCATATAATATAATACCTAAATAGAAAATTATTAAATACTTAAAAAAATAAAAAAAATAAAAAATTTACTTATATATTCTAATTAATCTTAGACAAATCTTTAAAAAGATGATTAATTCCCTTTCCAGTTAAAGAAGATACTAAATAATAATTACTATTCAATACATTTTTTTTAATAATCTTCTTCATAATAACATCTAAACATTTTTTATTAAATAAATCTATTTTGTTAAAAACAATCCAACGTTTTTTTCTAAATAAATTTTTATCAAATGTTTTAATTTCTTTTTCAACTATTTTTATATTGTTTACAATTTTATTAATATTATTAACAGAAATGTCAACTATATGTAATAATAAGTTACATTTTTTTATATGGTTCAAAAATTTTAAACCTAATCCTTTACCAAATGCGGCACCTTCTATTATTCCAGGTAAATCAGCTATTATCAAATTTTTGCCATTAATTTTCAAACTACCTAAAAAAGGATCAATTGTCGTGAATATATATGAACCTGTTTTTGTTTTTGAATTTGTGATTAATTTTAAAAATGTAGATTTTCCAGCATTTGGCAGACCTAATAAACCTACATCTGACAATAATCTTAAATCTAAACTTACTTTTATTTTTTTTCCTTTTTCTCCTAACAGTTTTTTCATATTTAAACTTCTATTATATCTAAAATGATAATTGCCTAGTCCCCCTTTTCCTCCTTTTAGTAACAAAAATTTTTGCTTATCATACTTCATATTTACTATTTTTATTTTATTCTTAAAAGTGCTAACGATAGTTCCTACAGGAATGTTAATGTATAAACTTTTACCGTTTTTACCTTTACTATTATTTTTCTTTCCATTTTCTCCGTTTTCGGCTTTTAATATCCTATTAAATTTAAAATCTAATAACGTACTTAAGTTAGAATTAGATACTAGCCAAACATTGCCACCATTACCTCCATTTCCCCCACTAGGTTTTTTTTTAAAATTTTTTAATTTAAAAAAACTAATACAGCCTTTACCTCCATTACCAGAAGAAACTGATATTGAAACCTGATCTATAAATTTTTTAAAGTTTTTCATGTAAAAATATTTAAAAGTTAAATTAAAAAAAATTTTATATAATATCAATTATAATAACTTTTTTTTTCTTTCTAAATTTAACTACTCCTCTTACTAAAGCATATAAAGTATAATCTCTTCCATATCCTACATTTTTACCTGGTTTAAATTTCATTCCTCTTTGCCTTACAATAATTTTACCTTCATCAATATTTTGTCCTCCAAAATACTTAACTCCTAACCTTTTTCCAATAGAATCTCTTCCGTTTTTAGTTGATCCACCAGACCTTTTATGTGCCATATTTTCACCTAAAAGTTTATTTATTGAATATACTTAATATTTTTATTTCACTAATCCAAGTGCGATAATTAATTATTTTCTTATAATTTTTTCTTCTTTTGAATTTTATTACACTTATTTTTTTTCCTTTAACAACTTTAACTACCTTAGCTAACACATTTATATCATTTAAAAATGGACATCCTATTTTTGTAATATCATTATTTACATATAATAGAACATTATTAAATTTTATATTTTTTGCTGATATTTTAGCATCTATAAAAATAGATTTATTTTCTCTTATTTTATATTGCTTTCCATTAAAAGCTATTATAGCGTACATATTTTTTTTAATCCTATTGTTAATAAAAATAAAAATATATTATATATTATGTATTGAATTAAAAATATAATATTAACAAATAAAAAATAACAAAAAAAACTAATAATAAAGGATAAAAATTTATGAACTTAAAATCAATACCATCAGGAATTAACCCACCTAAGGATTTATATATGATAATTGAAATTCCAATTTTTACTTCAGTAAAATATGAAATTTCAAAAAACAGAAATAATATATTTGTAGATAGGGTAATTTCTCCTTCCATGCAATATCCTTATAATTATGGCTTTATAAATAACACAATATCTTATGATGGAGATTTTATCGATTCTATTTTACTATTAAATGAAAATCTAATAGTGGGTTCAATAATAAGATGTAGGCCAATAGGATGTTTATTAATGGAGGACGAAAAAGGTAAAGATAATAAATTAATAGTAGTTCCTCATAAATCTGTATCAGACGAATATAATAATATAAATAGTATTGAAGAAATAATTGATAATAAAAATATTAAAAAAATTGAACATTTTTTCAAACATTACAAAGATTTAGAAAAAAATAAATGGACTAAAATAAAAAAATGGGCTAACAAAGATTTCGCTGAGAAAGAAGTTTTAAATTCTATAAATTTATATAATAAAAAATTAAAGTAAATTTATTTATTTTTTACTTCAAAACTTAAATAAATTTTTTTTAAATTTCCTATTTTAATTATTGCTGAATAATTTCCAATTTTTTTTATTTTTTCTTTCATGAGTTTTATCTCATTTTTATTAATTTCAATATTACTTTCTTTAATTTTTTTTATTAAATCAAATTTTGTTATAGAATCGAACAAATTTCCTTTACTAGAAGATTTTTTAAATATATAAATTTTATTTAAATTTGATATTTTTTTATGTTTTTCTTTTTCTTTTTTTTCTTTTTCTATTATTTTATTATTAATTCTTTTTTTCAATAAATTTAAATTTTTTACGTTTTCTTTATTGGCAACAATAGCTTTATTTTTAGGAATTAAATAATTAATAGCATAACCATAGTTAACTTCAATTATTTTTCCTACATCTCCAAGATTTTTTATTTTTTTTAAAATAATAATTTTTACTTTCATATAAATGCAAAAAAATAATAATTTATTTATGACGATCAGTATATTTCAACAAAGACAAATATCTAGCTATTTTTATAGCTTTTGATAATTTTCTCTGAAACTTAGATGAAGTACCAGTTATTCTACTGGGTATTATTTTTCCACTTTCAGTGACATAGTTTTTTAAAGTTTCAATATCTTTGTAATCTATACTAGATATACCTTGAGATTTAAAGCGACAAAACTTACGACGATTTTGATACATAATTTTATTTTTTATTTTTATTATTTAATTTTTTTTTAATTATTATACTACGAATAATACATGTATCAAAATTAAATTTATCATTAAGTGTGTTTTTTAGATCTTTATTTATTTTCAAGTTTATTATCACATATCTTGCTTTAGTAACTTTTTTTATAGGATAAGCTAGATTTTTATTTTCCCAATGTTCTACATTTTTTATTATTCCTTTTTTTTCTTCAATTAATTTTTTATAATTATCTAATATACTATTTGTTTTATAATCTTTTTTAGGATGTATAATTAAAATTATTTCATAATTTCTCATTGTTTTACACTCCAATTTTTTAAAAACTAAAATAATTTTTTGTTTATTATAGTAGAATTATCATCAGGACCAGTTGAAATAATATTTATTTCAACTTTTAATATTTCTTTTATAATGCTTATATAATCTTTAGCTTCTTTTGGTAAATTACAAAAATTATTTACTCCTTTTGTTTTTGAAGACCAACCCGGCAAAATTTCATAAACAGGTTCTATTTTACTAATTAAATTGTTATTCTTTTTTTTATAATAAGAAGTACAAATTTTTATTTCTTTTAGACCATCTAAAACATCTAACTTTGTAAGACAAATATTAGATACAGAGTTCATAAATAAAGATTTTTTGATCATTTTCATGTCTATCCATCCAATCCTTCTTCTTCTTCCAGTGACTGATCCGAATTCGTTGCCATTTTTACAAATATAATCGTTTTCATATCCAGTAATTTCTGTTGGAAAAGGTCCGTTTCCAACTCTTGTAGAATAAGATTTTACTACTCCTAAAACTTTGTCTATATATAATGGGCCTATACAAGCACCTGTAGTTGCAGCTCCAGATACGGTATTAGAAGAAGTTACGTAAGGATAAGTGCCTTGATCTAAATCTAAAAAAGTACCCTGAGCTCCTTCGAATATAGTTAATTGTTTTTCGTTATAAGACTTAATTATAAATTTTGAAACATTAGTTATTGATTTTTTTAAGAATTCAAAAGATTTAATTGTAGATTCGTATGTTTCATCTAAACTTACAGCTTTAATTTTATAAAAATTTACAAAATGATAATTATAATAATCTAATAATTTTTTTAATTTAACATAAAAAATTTTTTTGTTAAAAATATCGTTTAAATGTATTGATCTTCTCGCTACTTTATCTTCATAGGCAGGTCCTATGCCATTTAAAGTTGTACCAATCAGTTTTTTCCCCATTGTTTTTTCTCTAAGAATATCTAATTTTTTATGGAAATTAAATAATAGACAACAAGACTTTGATATTAATAACCTATCAATTACAGAAAATCCCATTATTTTTAGGTTTAGTATTTCTTTAACTAAATTTTCTAAAGAAAGCACAACTCCATGAGAAATTATTCCAACTACGTTAGTATTTAAAATACCAGAAGGCAAAATACGTAAAACAATTTTTTTTCCATTTAAATAAAAAGTATGCCCAGCGTTATGTCCACCTTGATATCTTACAACATATTTGGACTTTTTAGATAAAAAATTTACTATTTTTCCTTTTCCTTCATCTCCCCATTGAGAACCTACAACAATTAAGTTTCTTATCATTTCTTGTTTTTTTTGTGTTATTTATTTTTTTTTATTTTGGAGGCTTTATAAATTTTAAGAACTCATTATTTAAATTAATAAAAATTATATCTTTACTATTATTTAAAATTTTTTCATAAGCTTTTAAGCTTCTAACAAAAAAATAAAAATCTAAATTTTTTTTAAAACTATTTGAATACAATTTAGAAACTTTAGCATCAGCTTCTCCTTTTATTATAAGGGATTGTTTTTTAGCTTCTGATATAATTTTTGCTACTTTATAATCAGCTAAAGCTCTTATTTTTTCTGCTTCTTCTTTACCTTTAGATCTATGCCTTCTAGCAACTGCCTCTCTTTCTGCCCTCATTCTTTGATATATAGCTTCAGAAACTTCAATAGGTAAATTAATTTGTTTTATTCTGACATCAACTACTTCAATTCCAAGAGCTGAAACACTATTTGCATACTTTTGATTACTATTAGAGAGTAAATTAGAAGAAATATTATAAGTTCCACTATTAAGAGAATTTTTTACATCAGCCATTAATTGATTTCTAGAGTCTGTAACTATACATTTTACGTATAATTTTCCTAACTCTGATCTTAGTCTGTCTAAAAATTTTTTCTTTAACAAAATTTCTGCATTAGAATAATCTCCATCTCCAGTAGATAAATAATATTTACTAAAATTGTTTATTTTCCATTTTATATAAGAATCTATTATTAAATCTTTTTTTTCCATAGTAACAAATCTATCAGCTTGATTTTCCATTGTCTTAATTCTAGAATCCAAATATTTAACTTTGTCTATTAACGGAAATTTTATATGTATTCCAGGATCATATATCAAAGCTTGATTGTCTTTATCTTTTAATACTTTACTAAATCTTAAAAGTATACCTTTTTGTCCTTCTTGAACAAAAAATATAGATAAATAGAAGATTGAAATTAAAAATGTAAAAAAAATAAAAGAAATTTTTTTCATTAGTTTTCCATAATTTCACGTATATTTTTTTCTCTAAAAGAATTTTTATTTCTTTCGTTATAAATTTTTTTGTTATAATTGTAATCTTTTTCTAATTTCTTATTACTTTTTTTAGAAAAATTATTTAAACCTGTATTTACATATAATATATCTTTATCTATTTTTTCTGAAGCTTTCTTCTTTTCATCATTATTTAAATTTGTATAAAAAAAAATATTAAAATTACTTTTTTTATCAACTAAAATTTTTTTATTTTTACTTAATATTTTTTCCATTGTGTCTATATATAATCTTTTTTTTATTATTTCTGGATAAAGTTCGTATTCTGGTAAAATTTTGTTGAATCTTTGAACTTCACCTTGAGCTTCTGATATTGTAGTTACCATATAAGCTTTACTTTCTTCTAAAATTCTTTGTGCTCTTCCTTTTGCTTTTGGCTGAACTTCATTAGAATATGCCTCTGCTTCTCTTATATACTGTTGTTCGTTTTCCTGAGCTGCTATAGCATCATCGAAAGACGCTTTTACTTTTTCTGGAGGTCTAGCAGCTTGAAAATTTACATCTAATATTCTTATACCCATATTATATGGACATATTATATCTTCTATTATTTTATGAGTGTCGCTACGCACTATAGTTCTGCCCTCTGTCAACACTTTATCCATATTATATTTTCCAATCACTCCTCTTAAAGCACTATCAGTAGCTTGTCTAAGACTTTCATCTGCATTGAATACACTAAATAAATAATTTTTCGGATCTAAAACTTTATATTGAACATTCATTTCAACATTTACCATATTTTCATCTGAAGTTAACATCATACCTGATGCTGAAAGTTCTTTAACAGATTCGACGTTCACGGGTTTTACAACTTCAATAAAACTAAATTTCCAATTTAATCCAGGATAAACAAGTCTGTTAAATTTACCGAATCTTAAAACTACTCCTCGTTCAGCTTCTTTAATTGTATAAAACCCGCTTAAAACCCATATTAATAATGTAAATATAAAAAATAATATTAAATATTTGTTTTTTTTGTTTTTATTGTATTGCATATTTTTACTTTCAATAAATTGTTTTATTTTTTTATATAAACTAACAAATATTTCTTCCAATCCAGGAGGTGAATTTTCATAGTTTTTGTTTTTATTAGTGTTTTTTAGATTATAACTCATTTTTAAAATATTATATCAATTTAATTTAATGATTATTTATTTTAGAATTTAACATTAGTAGTTTATTAAGTATACATTAAATTACAAATTTATATAAAAAAATCTAATTTTTTAATTTTTTCAAAATAACATCTATATTTAAGCTTAAATTGTTATTATTTAACCAAATTAGTTTATTCCACTTTTTTAACCAAGTCATTTGTTTTTTAGATAACTGTTTAATTTTAATTAAACACTTTTTAATCATATTTTTATAGCTTATATTATTATTTATATAATCAAACATTGTTTTATATCCTATACATTTCATTGCAGGCATATTCTTGCTTAATATATTATATTTAAATAAGTTATAAACTTCATTTTCGAACCCTTCACTCAAACATTTATAAAATCTTTTTTCTATTTTTTTATTCAAAATTTTTTTGTTTTTAGGATAAACAGCAAATTGATATAAATCAAATTTTTCAAATACATTATTTTTTTTTAATTTTTTGTACTTTTCTCCTAAAGACAATATTTCTAAAATTCTTAACATTTTATTTTTATTTTTTATGTTTATATTTTCTTCTATATTATTCATTTTAAAAACTTTATCAATAAATTTATTATTTTTAATATCTCTGAAATATTTTTTAATATAGTTTTTTAAATATAAATTGTATGAATTATTAGATACCCCCTCTATTAAAGATTTAAAATAAAACATACTTCCTCCTACAAATAGCGGTGTTTTGTTATTTTTAATTATTGAGTCTATTAATTTGTTTGAACTATTGTAAAATTTAACTACTGAGTAAAGTTCATTGGGATCGCATATATTTATCAGATGATGTTTTATTTTTTTCAAAATTTTTTTATTAGGTTTATTTGTTCCTATATTTAAATATCTATATATTAAAGTGGAATCGACGCTTATTATTTCAGAGTCTATATGTTTATATAATTCTATTGATAATTTTGTTTTTCCAGAAGCTGTTGGACCCATTATGAAAATTATTTTTTTCTTCATTTTTTAAAAATTTAACTTAATTAAAATTATAAATTTATAAAATATTTTCTATAGAATAAAAGTTCTTTTATAGAAAAATATATGTCTTGCAAAGCTCTATGTATATTTCTTTTTTTATTTTTTTTTATTAAATTAGGTCTCCATCTATAAACTAACTCTTTTACAGTGCTCACATCAATACATCTATAATGAAAATAAGACTCTAATGCTGGCATGTGATAAAAAAGAAATTTTCTATCCTGTCCTATACTACTACCACAAATAGGAGAACAATTTGGAGGAACCCATTTTTCTAAAAAAAATATTGTTTCTTTCTCTGCAGTAATTTCATTTATTTTACTTTTTCTAATTTGATGTATTAATCCATTATTAGTGTGAACTTTAACATTCCAATTATTCATTAATTTTAATTGTTTTTCTGATTGATTTATTACTAGAGAAGGACCTTCAGCTAGAATGTTTAAATAATTGTCAGTTATAACTGTAGCTATTTCTATTATTTTGTCATAGTAAACATTCAATCCAGTCATCTCTAAATCTATCCAAATTAAGTTACTATTTTTTTTCATATAATATAATTATGTAATTTAAATTAAATATTTTAACAATAAGTAAAAAAAATCAAAATAAACATTAATAAAAATGATAACATGAAGTTAAATTTTTACAATTTAAAATAAATAGATATTAAAAAATCATAAAATAAAAATTTAAATAAATTTATAAAAATAAAAATTATAAAATTGTATTGTTTAATAAATACTAATTTTAATAAAAAAAAGAAATGACGAAGTTATTAAGATTTATTTATAACAGTATAGTTTTATATTTTATATAAATATATTATAAATTAAAAAAATTAAATTTAATAAAAAAATTTTCTTTTTTAAAAAAAACAAAAGAAAATTTTTAAATTAAAATAAAAAATTTTTATTGGTTGTATTAATATCTGTCTTAATAATTTTTATGATAAAAAAAATTATGAAAATTTAATTCTTAAAAAATATTAAAAAAAATTCATAACAACTTATATAAAATTTTCTATAAAATTATAATTAATCTTTATAAAAAGTTGCTATTTATTATATAATAAATTAGATTAATTTATATGTAAAAAAAAAATTAAAATTATTTAAAAACTTAAATTCAAATTAAAAAAACAAAATTTTTAATTAATTAATTTATTAAAACTTAAATAAGTAATTACTAATATTTTTAATATAAATTTTATAGTTATAAATCAAAAATATAAAAAATAAAAAACTACTAAATATTTTCTCTAGATATATACTTTTTAGATTTAGTGTCTAATTTAATAAAATCTCCAATTTTTATAAATTTTGGAACTTTAACGATTAAACCTGTACTTAATTTAACCATTTTATAAAAATTAGAGTTTAACAAAGAATTGCTACATATATAATTATTAATTACTTTAAATTTTAAAAATTTAGGTAAAAAAAATAATATTGGTTTTTTTTCAAGAAAAACAAAGTTATAGTGTTCACTTTTTACTATAAATTTTTTGTACTTATTTAAAAAACTATCTTTAATGGAAAATTTTTCATTATTATACAAATTAAAAAAAAACCAATTTTTGTTCTCATTGTAAATATATTTACATTTTATTTCTTTTATTTTAGCAATTTTAAATTCTGAACAAGACTTAATTGTTTTATTTATAATTTTTCCATTTTTTATGTTTTTTAGTCTTAATCTATTAAAAGCTTTTCCTTTTCCTGGTTTTATGAAATTATGTGATAATACAACATAAATTTCATTTTTATAAATTAATCTTATACCTGTTTTAATATTATTTATTAATAATTTCATATAAGTTAAAAAAATAATTATCATTATAAAAATTAAACCCTCTCTTTTTATGTATGGGGACACAAAAAGAGAGGG
The DNA here is from genome assembly GCA_050108195.1 of Enterobacteriaceae bacterium entHe1. Classification (GTDB taxonomy): domain Bacteria; phylum Pseudomonadota; class Gammaproteobacteria; order Enterobacterales; family Enterobacteriaceae; genus JBNIDL01. The sequence goes on along the minus strand of JBNIDL010000001.1, from coordinate 24,535 downwards.
TTGTATAATAACTAGAAACTAAAAAAATGATAACATTACATCATTCCGTTCATACCTCCCATACCAGATGATCCAGGTGCTCCTAAATCTGATTTATCATCTTTAGGTAAATCTGTTACCATGCATTCTGTAGTTATCATTAAACCTGCTATAGATGCAGCATACTGTAATGCAGAACGAGTAACTTTAGTTGGATCAAGAATACCCATACATATCATATCACCATACTGTTCTGTTGCAGCATTATATCCATGGTTACCTTTACTAGCTTTTACTTCGTTTGCTATAACTGAAGGTTCTTCGCCGGAATTAGCAACTATTTGTCTTAAAGGAGATTCCATAGCTCTTATAGCAACCTTTATACCCATATCTTGATCTTCGTTTTCACCTCGAAGATTTGATATACCATTAGCAGCTCTTATTAGTGCTACTCCACCACCTGCTACAACCCCTTCTTCAACAGCAGCTCTTGTTGCATGTAAAGCATCTTCTACTCTAGCTTTTTTTTCTTTCATTTCCACTTCAGTAGCCGCACCTACTTTTATTACCGCTACACCTCCAGCAAGTTTAGCTATTCTTTCTTGCAATTTTTCTTTATCATAATCTGAAGTAGCTTCTTCTCTTTGTTGATTAATTTGATTTACTCTACTTTCTATTAAAGATTTGTCCCCCATGCCATCTATTATAGTAGTAGTATCTTTTGTTATTATAGCTTTCTTAGCTTGACCCATATCTTCTAATGAAGCTTTTTCTAAATCTAATCCTACTTCTTCAGAAATAACTGTACCTGATGTTAAAACTGCTATGTCTTGTAACATAGATTTTCTTCTGTCTCCAAATCCTGGAGCTTTTACAGCAGCTACTTTTACAACCCCCCTCATTGTGTTAACTACTAAAGTAGCTAATGCTTCCCCTTCTACGTCTTCAGCCACTATTAAAAGAGGTTTATTAGATTTTGCTACAGATTCCAGTATTGGAAGCATTTCCCTTATATTCGAAATCTTTTTATCTACAAGAAGTATATAAGGATTTTCTAGTTCTATTGTACTGTTTTCCGGTTTGTTTACAAAATAAGGAGATAAATAACCTCTGTCAAATTGCATACCTTCTACAACATCTAGTTCATCTTCTAATCCAGAGCCTTCTTCGACAGTTATAACTCCTTCTTTACCTACTCTATCCATAGCTTCAGCTATTAACTTACCAACTGTTGAATCTGCGTTTGCTGATATTGTTCCAACTTGAGCTATAGATTTAGGATCTGAACAAGGCACAGATATTTTTTTCAATTCTTCTACTGCAGCTAAAACTGCTTTATCTATACCCCTTTTTAAATCCATAGGGTTCATACCTGCAGCCACTGCCTTTAATCCTTCACTAACTATAGAATGTGCTAAAACTGTAGCAGTTGTAGTACCATCTCCAGCTGTATCATTAGCTTTAGACGCTACTTCTTTAACCATTTGAGCGCCCATATTCTCAAATTTATCTTCTAATTCAATTTCTCTTGCTACAGTAACTCCATCTTTCGTAATTACAGGAGCTCCAAAAGATTTGTCTAAAACTATATTTCTACCTTTTGGACCTAATGTAACTTTTACTGCATCAGCTAAAATATTTACACCTCTTAACATTTTAGATCTTGCATCACTACCAAACCTTACGTCTTTAGCGGCCATATTTAAAGCTCCTCAAATTTATTAATTTAAAAAAGTCAATAAATAAAATTAATTGTCAACAACAGCCAAAATATCACTTTCTGACATAATAAGTACTTCTTTATCATTAATTTTTTCTGATTTTACTCCATAACCGTCATTAAATATTACTATATCACCAACTTTAACGTCTAACTTTTTTAAACTTCCGTTTTCTAAAACGCGACCGTTACCAACAGCTAAAACTTTTCCTCTATTAGATTTTCCAGCTGCAGATCCGGTTAAAACAATTCCTCCAGGAGATTTACTTTCTTCTTCCTCTTCTCTCTTAACAACAACTCGATCATGCAATGGACGAATTTTCATCTATTTTACCTCTTAATAAAATACAAAAAAATTGAAATATAGTACATTTTATAAAATAACTATAATGAAATTAAATTGGGGCATATAAAAATGCTTTCAAGATATAAAAAACATTTTTTTTAAATAAATTATATTAATATAATTTTGTAAAATATGTTAAAATACTGTTATAAAAAAATTATTTTTTTTAATTTTGGCCCAGATAGCTCAGTAGGTAGAGCAAAGGACTGAAGATCCTTGTGTCCTTGGTTCGATTCCAAGTCTGGGCATAGATTTCAATAATAATTTTTATATTAATTTGATAGTTTTTAAAAGTTTTATTTCTTGAGTTTTTATTTTTCTAAATTATCCATTTTGTTTAAATAAAATAAACAATTAAATGAAATATAAGAATATTGAAACAACTTTAACAAATTACTTAAAAAATAAAAAATATACACAAAGTGCTATAAATCCTATTATACAAAGAGCTTCTTCAATTATTTTTAAAACATTGGATCAAAAAAAAAAAAATACTAATTTAAACAAAAATAATTTATTTTATGGTAGAAATGGAACAATTACACATTTTGCATTACAAAAATTGATTGTTAAATTAGAAAAAGGGTTTGGTTGTATTTTGTATCCATGTGGAGTGGCAGCCATAACTAACAGTATTTTTTCTATGATTTCTTATGGAGAAAATATAATAATCACTGAATCTGCTTACGAAATGACGCAGAATTTTTGCAAGTATTTGTTAAATAAAATGAATGTTACTACTACTTGGATAGATGTTAATATAAATAAACAAAAAATATCAAAAATAATAAAAAAGAATACAAAAATTCTAGTAATAGAATCTCCAGGTTCTATAACAATGGATATATACGACGTACCTTATATAATAGAATCCGTAAAAAAAATAAATCCTAAAATAATTACTATATTAGACAATACTTGGTCAGCAGGTATATTATTTCCAGCGTTCAAATTTGGAGTAGATATATCATTACAATCTGGGACAAAATACATGATAGGTCATTCTGATTATATGTTAGGAGTAGCAGTATCCAACAAAAAGTGTTGGAAAAAATTAAAAAAACAATCATATTTAATGGGGCAAACAATAGATGCTGATACAGCATATATAGCAATAAGGGGTTTAAGAACTTTAAAACTAAGATTAAAACAACATGAACGTAGTAGTATAAAAGTAGCTAAATGGCTTTCTAAAAGACCTGAAGTACTTAAAGTTAATCATCCAGCTTTATCAAATTTTGAAGGAAATAAGATTTTTAAAAGAGATTTTAATGGATCTAATGGATTACTTTCTTTTATATTTAAAAAAAGATTAAAAAAAAAAGAATTATCTCTATATATTAATAAATTTAAATATTTTAAAATAGCTTACTCTTGGGGTGGCTATGAGTCGTTAATACTACCAATACAACCAAAAGAAATGGCAATCTTAAGACCTATAAATAAATTAAAGTTTAAAAACACCATAATAAGATTACATATAGGATTAGAAAATGTAGACGATTTAATTGAAGATTTAAGTAATGGGTTCAATAGAATCTCAAAAACATAGATTTTTAAAAAACAAATTAGTTAAATTATACATCAGATATTTTAAGTTTTCTTTTTTTTATATAATAAATTATATCTTGTATACATAAGACCGGAATATTTATTTTTTTAGATAAATTAATTATATCGTTTAATCTAGCCATAGAACCGTCTTTATTTATTATTTCACATATTACACTAGCAGGCTTTAATCCTGACAAAACTAACAAATCAACAGAAGCTTCAGTATGCCCTTTTCTTATCAAAACACCACCTTTCTTATATTTTATAGGAAATACGTGACCAGGTCTTATCAAATCTTCAGGTTTAGCTTTTTCGTTAACAGCAACCTTTATAGTTTTTACTCTATCTTTAGCAGAAACACCAGTTGTAACTCCATGAGCGGCTTCAATGCTTACAGTAAAAGCAGTTTTATATTTACAATTATTATTTTTTGTCATCATTTCTAATTGTAATTGTTTACATTTTTTTTCTGTTATACATAAACAAACAATGCCGCTTCCGTATCTAATTGAAAGTGCCATTTGAGGGACTGTAATTTTTTCTGCTGAAAAAATTATGTCACCTTCATTTTCTCTATTTTCATCATCTAAAATCAAAACTCCTGAACCTTTTTTTAAATGATAAATCGCATTTTCAACCCTTTGAGATGAAGTTCCAAATATATTTAAAGAAGAATTTTTATTCATATTTAATTTACCTTAAAATATTAGTTAAAAAAATAAACATTTTATTTTTTTAAATAACAACAAATACATATAATAAATTTATTTAAAAAAAAATAAAAGTATTAATAATGTTGTTTTAATCTAATTTTTAATTAAAAAATATTTTTTATTTTTATGAAAGTATACTTAGTAGGTGGAGCTGTAAGAGACGGTTTACTAAATTTACCTATAAACGAAAAAGATTGGGTTGTGGTAGGTTCTACTATTAAAGAAATGATAAAAAAAGGATATATTATGGTAGGTAAAAATTTCCCAGTTTTTTTGCATCCAGTGACCAAAGAAGAATATGCTTTAGCTAGAAAAGAAAAAAAAATCGGTAAAAGACATAAAGATTTTATATTTAATTTTTCTCCAAATACAACATTAAAAGAAGATTTATTAAGAAGAGATTTAACAATAAATGCTATAGCTAAAGATAAAAAAGGTTCAATAATCGATCCTTATAATGGATTAAATGACATAAAAAATAAACTAATAAGACATGTTTCAGAATCTTTTTATGAAGATCCTTTGAGAATATTAAGAACAGCGAGATTAGCTGCAAAACTATATAGATTTAATTTTAAAGTATATTGGAAAACTTTAATAATGATGAAAAATATGTCCAATGATTTAAAATTTATTTCAAAGGAAAGAATATGGAGAGAAACAGAAAAAGCATTGAAAAATGAAAATCCTCAGATATATTTTAAAATATTAAGAGTATGTGACGCACTAAAAGTAATATTTAGAGAAATAAATCTTATTTTTGGAATTCCTTCTATCAATAGAAAAAAAAAAATTTTTGATACAGGCAAGTATAGTCTTTTCTTACTATCAAAAATTTCAAAAATATCAAAAAATCCAATAATTAGATTTTCTTCATTATGTCATGATATAGGAAAAATAAAAACTATAAAAAAAGAATGGCCTTTACATAAAAAACATGAAATTTTAGGAATTAAAATAATAAATATTTTTTTCAAAAGCTCAAATATACCAAATAATTTTATTAATACTTCTATACTTGTATCAAAGTATCATGAAATATTATACAAATTTAACAATTTCAGTCCAAAAAATATTTTAGAATTTTTTAATATTATCAATATTTGGAAAGATAAAAAAAATTTTGAAATTATATTAAAAATAAGTTCAATAGATGCAATATTGAAATTTAATTCAATTAAAAAAATAAAAAAAAACATAAAAAAATTATTTTATATGTATAAAATGTTAAAAAAAATTAAACCTCAAGATGTTATTAAAGATGGATTTTTAGGATTAAATATAAAAAAAGAAATAAATAAAAGAAGGTTAATTTTAATTAAAACTAACTTTTTTTAATTTTTTTTTCAAATATAACTCCAACACTTTTTACATATGGTAAATAACATATTTTTTCTAATTTTAGTTTTATATAAGATAAAAAAAATTTATTAAATAAACAGTTTGTAATTTTTTCCGCTAGATCTTCTATAAAATTAAAATTATTACTTTTAGTTATTTTTCTAATAGAAGTTATAATTTTTTCATAATTAATATATTTATTCGATAAGTAACTAACATAATTATTTTTCTTATAAGTAATTTTTACGTTAAAAATTAGTTTTTGCAAAACTTTTTTCTCCCAATCATGCATACCTATAAAAGAAAAAACATGTAAATCCTTAATTAAAATAGTGTTCATTTTTTTTACCTCAATTAAAAAATTTCATTTAAATATAAAAATTACTTAAAGTTATTTTAGGATCTACAAAAATATTAATATTAGAATTATTTTCTGATTTTTTTAATTTTATAGAACCTACGTAAGCAATCATAATTGCGTTATCTGTGCATATATTTTTTTTTGTAAAAAAAAGTCTTCCATTTCTTTTTTTCATAATAAAAGAAAGTTTATTTCTTAAATTTAAGTTAGCACTTACACCACCAGATATAACTAACTTATTTATACTTAAAAAATCTAATGCTTTAATACATTTTAACATAACAACTTCAAAAACAGTATCTTCGAAAGATTTAGCTAAATTACATTTTGTTTGATAATCTTTAGGAGAATTTTTAATTAAATTTTTCATAAAAGTTTTTATTCCAGAAAAACTAAAAGAAAATCCCTTTAAATACGGTTTAGGTAAATTATAAGAATCACTAAATCCATTTTTTGAAATTTTAGAAATTTTACTACCGCATGGATATCCTAATCCTAACCAAAAAGCAACTTTATCAAAAGCTTCTCCAATCGCATCGTCTAAACAACATCCTAAAATTTTATATTTACCTAATTTTTTAACAAAAACTAATTGAGTATTTTTACCAGAAATTATTAATGAAAGAAAAGGGAAATTTAAATCTTTGTTATATAGCATTGGAACTAATAAATGAGCTTCCAAATGATTTACTTCTATATTTGGTATATCATAAATATAAGATAAAGTTTTAGCTACTGTAGCTCCAACTAATAGCGAACCAAAAAGCCCCGGACCATAAGTATATGCTATTGCATTTATTTTGTTAAAATCTTTAATAGTTGATTTTATTGCTTTATTTATTAAAAAAAATATCTTTTTTTCGTGTAGTCTCGCCGCTAATTCTGGAACTATCCCACCATAATTTTTGTGTAATTCTTGATTATATATTTCATTGAATAAAACTCCATTTTTAGTGTCATAAATCGCAACACATGTATCATCACATGATGTTTCTATTCCTAATATTAACATTTCTTTTACTAATTAAAATTTTTTTTATTTACAATAATTAAATAATAAACTATCATAAAAAAAATAATTATCTATATGGAAGTATAAAAATGCCTATAATTAAAGTGTATGACAACGAACCTTTTGATATAGCCTTAAGAAGATTTAAAAGATCTTGTGAAAAAGCTGGTATTTTATCAGAAATAAGACGCAGAGAATTTTATGAAAAACCTACAACAGAAAGAAAAAGGGCAAAAGCTTCAGCTATAAAACGTCATATAAAAAAAATTTCTAGAGAAAATTCTAAACGACTAAAATTTTATTAAATTTTTAATATATTTGAATAATATGGTAAAATTGATATCTAAAACTTTTATTAAAAATTTATTAAAAACTACAGATATAGTATATCTTATAAATTCAATAGTTCCTTTAAAAAAAAAAGGTAGAAATTTTTACGCTAAATGCCCCTTTCATAATGAAAAAAACCCTTCTTTTGTAGTCAGTAAAGAAAAACAATGTTATCATTGTTTCGGATGCAATGTACATGGTAACTCAATAAATTTTTTGATGCAATACAACAAAATTAGCTTTATAGAAGCTATAAAAGAAATAGCTAATACTTTTAACATAAAAATTCCTTACAATAAATCTACTAAAAACATTTTATCTAATCAAAAAAATAAAGAAAAAACATATAAGATAATGTATAGTCTATCTAAATTTTACAATAAATGTTTAAATAAAGATATTTTTTTATATTTAAAAAAAAGAGGAATAAACGAAAAAACAACAAAAAAATTTTTCATAGGATTTTCTCCAAGAAACAGCTTCAATTTAATAAAAAAAAAAAAATATTTGAATAAAAATATAAATCATTTAATTAATCTTGGAATTTTAGTAAAAAATAAGTATGGAAGTTTTTTTGATATATTTAATAATAGAATAATTTTTCCAATAAATGATAATCTGGGAAATATTGTTGCTTTTGGAGGAAGAGTTATTAATGATAAAAATTATCCAAAATATTTAAATTCTCCCTGAGAGTAAAATATTTGAAAAAAAAAAAGTGTTATATGGATTAAAAGAAATAAAAAAAATAGATAGTAAAATACCATATGTAATTATAGTTGAAGGTTATATAGATGTATTAATGCTCAATCAGTTCGATATAAAATATACGTTAGGGTTAATGGGAACTAATATAAGCGATAGTCATATTAAATTTTTATATAATATATCTGAAAAAATAATAATTTGTTTTGATGGCGATAAAACAGGAAGAGAATCTTCTTGGAAGGCTTTAATAAAAATTTCTAAGTATTTATGTGAAAATCGTCAATTATATTTTTTATTTTTACCAAAAGGAGAAGATCCAGACTCTCTAATCAAAAAAATAGGAAAAAAAGAATTTTCTATTTTAATAAAAAATTCTGTACCAATGTCTAAATTTTTTTTCTCTTATTTAGTTTCCAGAGTAAATATGAGTTTTATTGATAGTAAAAAAAAATTAGCTTACTTAGCAATACCAATAATAAAAAAAATACCTAACAAAATTTTGCAACTTTATTTACGTGAAAAGTTAGGAGAAAAACTGGAAATAATAAAAGAATATAACTTAAATAAATTATTTCCAATAAAAATAGAAAATAAAAAGTCAAAAATAAATAAGTTAAATATAGTAAATAAATTAACATCTATGTTAATTCAATATCCAAATTTATACAAATTTGTAAAAGTCACAAAAATTTTAAAAAAAATAAACATTTTTGAGACAAATATTTTTATAAAAATTGTTGAAGTATGTAAGAATTTGCCAAAAATAAAAACAGAAAGTTTACTTAGTATATTTAGTGAATTCCATTTTTTTAAATATCTTAAAAAACTATCTAAATACGACCATATGGTAAATAAAAATAATATTGAACTTACTTTTATAGAGTATTTAATTAGTATGCTTGAACATATATTATTTTACCTGCAAAAAAAATTAATTCTTATAGAAAAAATGTATGGTATAAACTTAAAATATAAAAAAATAGTTTGGAAATTAAGTAAAGAGTTAAAAAATATATTATAAATTTAAATGAAATTATTTTATAATCCTAGTTTGTATTATTTAACTTTTAAAAATAATAATAGTGCAAAGGTATTAAATATGGAAGATTCATCAAACACAGAAAATATGGTAATTACAGAAAACGTTTCTGTAGAAGAAGATTTAATAGATTCTGAAAATAGCTTACAAACAACATCATCTAGTAATGATTTAGATTCATGTACCAACGATCCTATAAGAATGTACATGAAAGAAATGGGTACAATAGGATTACTAACTAGAGAAGGTGAAATAAATATTGCAAAAAAAATAGAAAAAAATATAGTTTTCGTACAATCTTTAATATCCGAGTATCCTGAAACAATATCTTATTTATTAAATAAATATGAACTTGTTAAAAGTGGAAAAATAAAAATATCTGATATAATATTAAACTTTAATAATGAAAAAAACTTAATTAATAAAGATCTCTCTGAGAGAGTATCTAAAAAAATAAATTATTTATCTTATGATGAAATAGAAATATATAATAATAATATAGACTTAAGTTACGCTAATAAAAAATTTAGAAAATTAAAAAAACAGTATTTAAAAACAATAAAGAATATAAAAAAAAATGGAAGAGATAATCCAAAAACATTAAAAGAATTTTATAAATTGTCTTGCATTTTTAAAAAATTTAGATTAAGTCAAAAAATATTCAATAAATTAATAAATATAGTAAAAAACATATCAAAAAAAATAAAAAAAATAAAAAAAAATATAATTAAATTAATATCTAATAACAAAAAAAAATTTTCCAATAAATTTTCAGAATTTAAAATTGACAGTAACATTACAAAGTTTGTTAAGAAAAATATAAATTTGAAATTTTCTTTTTTAAACAAACTAAAAAAAAGTGTTAAAAAAAAAGTAATAAATTACTTTTTATATTTAAAAAAAATTGAAAAAAAATCTGGATTAACAATAAAACAAATAGAAAAAATAGGAAAAAAAATATATTTAGGAGAAATATATATAAAAAATGCTAAAAAAGAAATGATAGAAGCTAATCTTAGATTAGTTATTTCTATAGCTAAAAAATATACGAATAGAGGACTGCAGTTTTTAGATTTAATACAAGAGGGAAACATAGGATTGATGAAAGCTGTAGATAAATTTGAATATCAAAGAGGATATAAATTTTCTACGTACGCCACTTGGTGGATAAGACAAGCAATTACGAGATCTATAGCTGATCAAGCGAGAACTATACGCATACCAGTTCATATGATAGAAACTATCAATAAGTTAAATAGAATATCTAGACAAATGTTACAAGAAATTGGTAGAGAATCTACCCCTGAAGAGTTATCAAAAAAAATGTCAATTTCAGAAGATAAAATAAGAAAAGTAATGAAAATAGCGAAAGAACCAGTATCTATGGAAACACCTATAGGTGAAGACGAAGATTCTAATTTAAGTGATTTTATAGAAGATACAAATACAGAACTACCTCTAGAATCTGCTACTATAGAAAGTTTAAAATCAGCTACAAATAATGTCTTATCTGGTCTAACTGATAGAGAGGCTAAAGTTTTAAGAATGAGATTTGGAATAGACATGAATACAGATCATACTCTTGAAGAAGTCGGAAAGCAATTTGATGTAACAAGAGAAAGAATAAGACAAATAGAAGCTAAAGCTTTAAGAAAGCTTAGACATCCAAGCAGATCTGAAATATTAAAAGGTTTTTTAGATGATTAAAAATACTTAAATAAAACATGAAATTTTTCGATAAGGCCTCTTAGCTCAGTGGTCAGAGCAGGCGACTCATAATCGCTTGGTCGTTGGTTCGAATCCAACAGAGGCCATATTAAATTATAAATTTTTTTAAAAATACATAATAAAATTATGCAAAAATTACAAAGTTTATTTTTGGCTATAATACATCAAGATTTTAATGTTTTTTTAGACAAAAATATTATAAAAGTAATATATTTTATTACTTTTTTAATTATCTTCTTAGAAAACGTTTCATTATTTACAGCTTTTTTTCCAGGAGATAGTTTTTTAATATTTTTAGGAATATTAGCTAATAGGGGTGTAATAAATTTATTTTTAACTATATTAGTTTCTAGTTTTTCAGCAGGTTTGGGAAGTTGGATAAATTTTCTGCAAGCTAAATGGCTTGTTAAAAGATATATAGTAAGAAAATATATATCTTACATATCAGGAAATTATTATAAAAATATGAAAAAATTAATAAAAAACTATGGATATATATATTGGTTTTTAGGAAGGTTTGTAACTTTAGCTAGAACTCTTTTACCTACAATAATTAGTCTATCTGGAATTAAGTGTGATTTTTATTTTCATCTTTTAAATTGGACAAGTGCGTTAACTTGGTCTTCTATATTAATAACTTTAGGTTATTTTATGGGAAACACAACTATATTTTCTTATTTTGGTAAAGAGATAATAATAATATTAATTTCAATTCTAATTTTTTTCCTATTAGTTGGAATATTAAGTTTGACTTTTTTTGTTATAAAAATTTATAAAAAAAAACTTAGATAAAAAATTACAAGTAAAGTTATTTAAATAAGCCGGATTCTGTTTTAAAACAATCATTTATCTAGATTTACATTCGCATGCAAATTCAATCGGTTCACCAAAAAGATAATAAATGAGCTAATCTTTTAAAAAATTAAAACCTTTCTCTAAACGGAGTTTTCAAATTATATTTGTTACCAAATATAATAGTGCATTCTTAATTACACTTTTTCACCCTTACCTTTAAGAGGCGGTATATTTTCTGTCGAACTTTTCGTAGACTCGCGTCTCCCAGATGTTATCTGGCGTTTTTGCTCGTAGAGTCCGGACTTTCCTCTTTTTATATGAAATAATAAAAAGCGATTGTCTTTTTAACTTTACTTTAAATTTATTAATTTATCATATAAATAGTTTTTCTTTAGATTATATATTTTTGATAAAAAAAATATAGAATCCTTGAAGGATAATTTCTTATTAAACATCAAAAAAATTTTTTTTAAAGATTCTTTTTTAATTTTTTTTTCTTTATTTTTTGATTTTTCTATAATTAATGTTATTTCACCTTTTTTATTTAATTTATCATTTTTCAACCAATTTAGTATATTGATTGCTTTATCTTTATAAATTTTTTCATTAATTTTAGTTAATTCTTTAACTAAAGTTAACTTTTTTTTCTCCCCTAAAACTGAAATTAATATTTTTATACTTTTAATAATTCTGTATTTAGATTCATAAACTATTGTTGTTTCTTTTCTGTTCTTTATTTTTTTAAAAAAATCTATAACTTTTGGTTTTTCTCTAGGTATAAATCCTTCATAAAAAAATTTTTTTGTATCTAATCCAGAAGCTGATATAGCAGTTATAGCTGCACAGGGCCCAGGTAATGGTATAATTTTTATGTTTTTCTCATGACATTTATGAATTAAATATTTTCCAGGATCACTAATATTTGGAGTACCAGAATTACAAACCAATGCTATATTGTAACCAGATTTTATTTTTTTTATTATTAATTTATATTTGTAATATTCGTTTTCTTTATTTAAAGATATTATTCTATTTTTTATATTATATTTTTTTAAAAATACATATGTTTTAAAAATATTTTCGGCACATATAAAATCAACAAAATTTAATACATCTATAGCTCTAAATGAAGTATCTTTTAAATTACCTATAGGAGTTGGAACTACATATAAATTAGCTATTTTTTTTTTATTCATTTAATATAAAATATTATCTTTTAGAGTATTGTATTCTTTTTCTCGACTTTCTAAAACCAACTTTTTTCCTTTCTACTATTCTAGAATCTCTAGTAATATAACCGTGATTTCTTAACGTTTTAGAAAACATTTTATTATATTTACAAAGAACACAAGATATACCATGTCTTATAGACTCAGATTGCCCTGAAAATCCACCTCCTTTAACTGTAACATATATATCAACTTTTTCTATCATATTAACTAGTTCTAAAGGTTTTAATATCTTTTTTTTTATTTTTTCCATCTTAAAATAATTTTTTATATTCTTACCATTTATTGTTATATTTCCTTTCCCTTTTTTCATAAAGACCCTAGCAGAAGAACTTTTTCTTCTTCCAGAGCTATAAAAATAATTAGTCATTTTTTTTTAATCATTAAAAATCTATTTTTTTTGGTTTTTGTGATATTTCCTTATAGTTTTCATCAGGATATATTTTAAGTTTTTTAATCATTTTTCTACTTAATTTATTTTTAGGTAACATACCTTTTACTGATTTTTTTATTATTAAAGATGGATTTTTTTTAATTAAATCTTTAAAAGTCATTTTTTTTAAATTACCTATGTACCCTGTATGTTTATAATATATTTTATTATTTAATTTTTTTCCACTAACCCTTATATTTTTAGCATTTATTACTATAAAAAAGTCTCCAACATCCTTGTTATAAGAATAATTCAAATTATTTTTACCCATAATACAAAAAGCTAAAAAACTTGAAACTCTCCCTAAAATTTTATTTGATACATCTATTATATACCAATTTTTTTTTATATAATTTTTTCTAATTTTAAAATTTTTCATTTTTCTAAAAATATTAAATTTTTAAAATAAATTTATGATAATATATATTTATTTAATTTAAATTACAATTTTAAATTTAAAAAATTTACTTTTTTTATAATTCAATATTATTCATATTAACATTATTAAAAAATAATAATGAAAAAAATCTTCTATAATTCAAAAAAAAATATATTCAATAAATATTTATTTATATTTTTGATTTTTTTTATAAATTCAATTGCAAATAAATTAAATGTACAAAATATTACAAGCTTATCTTCAATGTTAGAAAAAGTTTTACCAGCGGTTGTTAGTATACATGTAGAGGGATTAGAGGAATCTCAATATTTTTCAATTCCAAAAGAATTTAAATATTTTTTTGGACCAAATTTTCCAAATAATAAAAGAAAATTTGAAGGACTAGGATCAGGAGTAATAATAAATTCAAGAAAAGGACATATAGTAACAAATTATCATGTAATAAATGGAGCTGAAAAAATTTTAGTTCAATTTAATAATGGACATGAATATATAGCTAATTTAATTGGGTATGATGAAGAAATAGATTTAGCTTTAATAAAAGTCAATAATTCAGAAAATCTAGTAGAAATTCCAATTGCTAATTCAGACAATATAAAAGTTGGTGATTTTTCTGTAGCTATAGGAAATCCATTTGGTATAGGACAAACTGTTACATCAGGAATAATTTCTGCTATTGGAAGAAGTGGTTTAAATTTAGGTGGATTGGAAAATTTTATACAAACAGACGCAGCAATAAATAAAGGAAATTCTGGAGGTGCCTTGATAAATTTAAATGGAGAATTAATAGGTATAAACACTGCTATATTAGCTCCTGGAGAAGGTAATATAGGAATAGGATTCGCGATACCAAGTAACATAGTAAAAAATTTATCCAATCAGTTTTTAATGTATGGAGAAGTTAGAAAAGGACAGTTAGGAATAAAAGGCATAGAATTAACTAATGATATTGCTAAAGCTTTTGGAATAAAAAATAATCAGGGAGCTTTTGTCAGTGAAGTTTTACCAAATTCTGCTTCTAAAAAAGCTGGAATAAAAGCTGGTGATATAATAATTTCAGTAAATGATAAAAAAATAAAAAGTTTTTCTGAATTAAGAGCTAAGATAATAACTACACCACCAGGAGAAAAAATAAAAATAGGATTACTAAGAAATGAAAAAATATTTAATATTTGTTTAACATTGAATTATGACAATACTGGTAAAATCAAAGAAACGTTAGTTCCTTTTCTAAAAGGAACAGTTTTAAGTGATAGTAAACAAAAAATTTTAGGTGTAAAAATAGAAGAAATAGATAAAGATTCTCCGGCGACCTATCATGGATTACAAATAAATGACATAATAATAGGAGTTAACAAAGAAAAAATAGATAATATAAAACAGTTACATAAAATATTTAGAAATAAATTAGAAACAATTGTCGTAAATATAATAAGAGGTAATTCAAGTATATTTTTATTAATAAATTAAAAAAAATATAGAAAATTAAAAATATAATTTTACTCCTAAACTTATCAAGTTTTCACAAATATTTTGATAACCTCTGTACAAGTAAGAAAAATTTTTTATATTTGTAAGACCTTTTGCTATGCATCCGGCTAACATTAAACTTGCAGCACATCTTAAATCATTAGCAATTACATTTTTTCCAAATATTTCTTTTACACCTTTACATATTATTTTATTATTTAATATTTTTATATTTGCCCCCATATTTATAAGCCACTTAATATGTGAAAACCTGTTTTTAAAAATATTTTCAGTTAAAACACTGGTTCCTTTAGATATTACGCTCATTATTGTAAATTGTGGCTGTATATCTGTTGGAAATTCAGGATAAGGTCCTGTATTTATATTTACAGCTTTAGGATAACTTTTATTCATATCTAGACTTACCCAAGTTTTACCAGTATTTATTTCTGCTCCTGAAAGTTTAATTTTAGATATGAAAGCTGATAGAAGTTTAGGTCGAGTATTATAACATTTTATTTTGCCCTTAGATATTGCAGCTGCTATTAAAAATGTAGCTGTTTCAATTCTATCTGGAATTATTTTATAATTACTACATCCTTTTAAAGTTTTTACTCCTTTTATTACTATTTTAGAATTTTTATTAACTATTTTTATTTTAGCTCCTATTCTATTAAGAAAATTAATGGTGTCTAATATTTCCGGGTCTTTTGCTGGATTATTTATAATTGTTTTTCCATCCGCTAGTGTTGCTATATATATCGCGTTAATGGTTGCTCCAACACTAACTTTTTTAAAGTTTAAAATATTTCCTACAATTTTTTTTTTTCTTTTTACAAATATAGTGTCTTTTACTATATTCACTGAAGCTCCAAAATTTCTTAAAATTTTTATATGCATATCTATTGGTCTGTAACCTAAATTACACCCACCAGGTAAAAACAAACTTATATTTTCAAATCTAGATATTAAAGTTCCCAATATATATATTGACGCTCTAATCATTTTCACATAAGGATGGCAAACTAAATTTTTTTTTATACAACTAGTATCAATATATAAACTTTTTTTAAAATATATTTTAGCTCCAAGTATAACTAATATTTTCAAAGCTATTTTAACATCTAATATATTAGGTATATTTTCAATTTTTACTGTTTTTTTTGTTAAAATTGTGCCAAATATTATTGATAAAGCTGAATTTTTTGATCCAGATATAAAAATTTCCCCTGATATAACATTAGGACCTTTTATGTACATTTTTCTTAATTTTTTATTTTTTTTAATTTTATACCGAAGATCGGATTCGAACCGACATACCATTTTAAGGCGGTTGATTTTGAGTCAACTGCGTTTACCATTTTCGCCACTTCGGTATATTTCATAATATAAAATTTTAGATTAATAAAGTAAAATATTTTTTTTAATGTATAATCATATTTGAATATATAAAATTTAAAAATTTAATTAAGATAAAATGATAAAATTTAAATTAGTAGGAAAAAATAAAATAGATAAAATTAATACATGTAAGTTAATAATTATAAATGGAAAAAAAATAATTGGAGATGTAAGTTATGAAAATGAAAAAAAAATATTTTCTATATTAAAAAATAATATAATAGATAAAAATAAAAAAAAAATGTTATTTGTAAATTTTAATAAAAAAAAATATGAATTTTATTATTTTTTAATTTTATATACTAAAAAGTTTAATTTTATCTTGGATTATGAATATGAAGAAATTATTAGAAATTTTTTTTCTGAAATAAAAAATAAAAATTTTTCTGAAATTATATTCAATATATTAAAAATAAAAGTAAAAAGAAAAAATACTTTTTGGAAAATAAAAAGAGCTATAGAAATAATTAATGATGAAAATTATGAATTCAATTATTTTAAAAAATCAAAAAAAAATTTAACAAAAAGAATTAGTTTTATGGTGGAATATAAAAATATTAATTATTTAAATAAAAGTAAGTTTTATGGAATATATGTAAGTTATGGAATAGAAAAAGCAAAGAATTTAGCAAATATGCCTTCTAATATATGTAATTCTAAATATATAAAAAAAAAATTATTAAATTTGAAAAAAAAATCTAAAAAATTAAAAATAGAATTTATAGATTACAAAAAAATGTTATTAAATAAAATGAATGCTTATCTTTCTGTAAATAGTGGATCTTCTAATCCTCCAATTATGTCAGTTATTAAATATTATGGATGTAATAAAAATTTAAAACCTATAATTATAATAGGAAAAGGTGTGACATTTGATTCTGGAGGGTTATCTTTGAAAAATCAAACAAATATGATTGATATGAAATATGATATGTCCGGTGCTGCATCTATTTATGGAATAATTAAATCTTTAATAAAACTATCATTACCCATAAATGTTATAGGAATAATTGCTTGTGCAGAAAATTCTATAGATGGAAAATCTTCTAGGCCTGGTGATGTAGTTAAAAGTATGTCAGGAAAAACAATAGAAATTGTTAATACTGATGCAGAAGGAAGACTAATTTTGTGTGATGTTTTAACTTACGTTGAAAAATTTAATCCAAAATTTGTAATAAATATTGCAACTTTAACCGGTTCTTGTATATTTGCTTTAGGTAAATATTTTACTGGACTAATGTCTAATTGTAATTTACTTTCTAAAAAATTAATAGATGCATCAATTCAATCTTCTGATTACATATGGAGACTTCCAATAAGAAGAAATATGATAAAAAGTTTATATTCAAACATAGCAGATATTTCAAATGTTAGTAGCAATAATGAAGCTGGAGCTATAATTGCAGGATGTTTTCTTTCATGTTTTGCAAAAAAATATAAATGGGCTCATTTAGATATAGCAGGTACAGCTAATTTAAAAATAAATAACAAAACATATTCAAGTGGTAGACCAGTGTCACTTATGATTCAATTTTTAATAAATATTTCTAATGAAAGAAACAAATAAAAAAAATGAAAAAATACAATCCTAAAAAAATTGAACTTGAAATTTTGAAAATATGGAATAATTTTAAATTAAAAATAAACTTTAAAAAAAAAAATAAATATTCAATATTAATGCCTCCTCCTAATATAACAGGAGCATTGCATTTAGGGCATGCATTTCAACAAACTTTAATTGACATATTAACAAGATATAATTATATGCATGGAAAGTCTGTTTTATTAAGAACTGGTACAGACCATGCCGGTATTGCCGCTCAATTTTTAATAGAAAAAAAGTTAAGTAAAAAAAATAAAAATAAAGATTTTTACGGTAAGAAAAAATTTATAAAATTAATGCATAAGTGGAGTTTTAAAATAAGTAAAATTATTTCAAATCAAACAAAAAGATTAGGTATATTATCAGAAAATTATAAAAATATATTTACTTTAGACAAAAATATGTCTAATGCAGTAAATGAAGCCTTTATATGTTTATATGAAAATGGCTTAATATACAAGGGAAAAAAGTTAATAAATTGGGATGTAAAATTAAAAACAGTAATTTCAGATTTGGAAGTAAAAACTAAAATAGTAAGAAAAAAATTATGGTATATAAAATATAAATTAGTTAATTATGACTTAAACCTGTATAAACATAAATATATAGTTATATGTACTTCAAGGCCAGAAACAATTATAGCTGATACTGCTATAGCCGTAAATCCAAAAGATGAAAGATACAAAAATTTAATAGGAATGAAAGTTATAATACCAATTATTAATAGAAAAATACCTATAATTAGTAATGATTCCGTTGACATAAATAAAGGTACAGGATGTTTAAAAGTTACTCCAGCACATGATTTTACAGATTATAAAATATCTCAAGATAACAAATTAGACATAATAAATGTTTTTGACAAAGAAGGTAAAATAAAAAATTTTTACGAAATAATTAAATATAATAAAAAAATATATAAAAAAAACTTTATTCTAAAAACACCTAAATTTTTAATAGGATTAACTTATAAAAAAGCTAGAATCGCTTTAATTAATAAAATAGAGAAAATTGGTTTACTTAAAAAAATAGAAACAAGAGATTCTTCAATTCCTTACAGCGATAGAAGTAAATCTATAGTAGAACCTATACTTACAGATCAATGGTATTTAAATACTAAATTACTTTCTAAATATTCTACATATTTAGTAAAAAAAAAATTAATAAAATTTATACCTGATAGCTATAGAAATATTTATCTAAAATGGATGAAAAACATTCAAGACTGGTGTATATCAAGACAATTATGGTGGGGGCATAGAATACCTATCTGGTACGATAGGCATAATAATAAATATGTAGGAAAAAATGAAAATGAAGTAAGAAAAAAGTTTAAAATAAAAAAAAATATAAAGTTGTTTCAAGACAAGAATGTTTTAGATACTTGGTTTTCTTCTAGTCTTTGGCCTTTTGCTTCTTTAGGTTGGCCAAAAAACAATAAATACTTAGAACATTTTTATCCTAATGATGTCATAATAAGTGGATTTGATATAATTTTCTTTTGGATATCAAGAATGATAATGTTATCTAATTATATTGCTAAATGTAAAAAATTGAATAATCGTATACCTTTTAAAAATGTATATATAACAGGTTTAATAAGGGATGTAAATAATAAAAAAATGTCTAAATCCAATAATAATGTAATAAACCCTACTGACATAATTAACGGTACGAGTTTACAGAATTTATTAAAAGAAAATAAAAATATAAATTATATAAAAAAAAAATATTCTAAAGGAATTGAAACTTATGGAGCTGATTCTTTAAGAATGTCATTATCATCAATACCGAATAATAAGAACATAAATTGGAGTATAGATAAATTAAAAACTTTTAGCAATTTTTGTAATAAATTATGGAATTCTTGTAATTTTATAATAAAAAATATTAGTAAAAACATTTATTTAAAAAATAAAAAAAATGTTAATTTATCTTATAAAATCAATCAATGGATACTTTTTGAATTTAATAAAACTTTAATTAAAATTAAAAAATTCATATATCTTTATAGATTTGATTTATTAGTTAAATATATTTATTCTTTTTTATGGGATGAATTTTGTAGCTGGTATTTAGAATTTTTTAAAATAAAAATAAAGTATAGTTCACCTAATGAAAAAAAAGAAATGTTCAATACTTTTATTTTTATTTTTAAATCTTATATAAAAGTATTACATCCCGTAACGCCATTTATTACAGAAAAGATCTGGTTTATTTTAAATAAAAAAAACAAAAAAACAATTTTGTTACAAAAATTTCCAAAAATTTTATGTAATCTAAATGTTAACTACTTTATAGCTTACGATGATTTTTCTTGTATAAAAAATTTAATTATTTCAATAAGAAAAATAAAAACAAAAAATACAAAAATAAAAAAAATATCAATTTGTTTTAACAAAAAAAAAAATATTAGCTTTATAAAAAAAAACATATTTTTAATAAAAAAAATCACAAAAATAGAAAATATTAATTTTTATGTTAAAAAAATTAATATAAACAAAAAAGATTTTATTATATATTTTTAAAAAATTTGTTAAAAAGGTATATCATCATCGAAATCTATAGAATTATCTTCTTTTTTTTCTTCTTTTTTTAGTGAAATTTTATTTTTTAATTTATTGGCCCAAGTAGATGTTGTTGATTGTGTAGAAGAATTATTTTGTTTACTTCCTAACATATACATAGTTCCATTCATATTAACTATAATTTCTGTTGTATATCTATCAACTCCATTTTGGTCTTGCCATTTTCTTGTTTGTAAATTACCTTCTATATAAACTTGAGAACCTTTAGAAAGATATTCTTTAGCTACTTCTGCTAGTTTCCCAAATATTACTACTTTATGCCATTCTGTTTTTTCTTTCATTTCCCCTGTTTGTTTATCCCTCCAAGTTTCTGATGTAGCTAAATTTATGTTTGTTATAGCTTGGCCATTTGGCATATATCTAACTTCTGGTTCTTGACCTAAATTTCCGATTAATATAACTTTATTTATTCCTCTATTAGCCATTTCTTAATAACCTCTTTTTTCAAAAATTGTTTTATCTGTTGTATTGCAATTCTGCAAAATTGTCAAATCTTGACCATTTCCCATTAAATGTTAATTTTATTGTACCTATCGGGCCATTTCTATGCTTGCCAAGTATTATTTCAGCTATTCCAGCCATTTCACTATTTTCATTATATACTTCATCTCTGTATATAAATATTATTAGATCAGCATCTTGTTCTATAGATCCAGATTCTCTTAAATCTGAGTTCAATGGTCTTTTATCTGAACGTTGTTCAAGGCTTCTGTTTAATTGAGAAATGGCTATTATAGGAACATCTAGTTCTTTTGCTAATGCCTTCAATGATCTAGAAATTTCAGCTATTTCTAAATTTCTATTTTCAGAAAAAGAATTCACCTTCATTAACTGTAAATAATCTATCATAATTAAACTTAATCCATTATGTTCTTTAAATATTTTTCTAGATCTAGACCTTATTTCGGTCGGAGTTAATCTTGAGGAATCATCTATATATATATTTTTTTTTTTTATTAATATATTTATTGTATTTTTTATTTTATTCCAATCGTTTTTATTTAATTTCCCCGTTCTTATTTTACTATGGTCTATTCTAGAAATGGAGGATAACATTCTCATTATTATTTGTTCGCTAGGCATCTCTAAACTGAATATTAATACAGGTTTATTTTCTATCATCGCTACGTTCTCACATAAATTCATAGCGAAAGTACTTTTACCCATTGATGGTCTTGCTGCTACTATAATTAAATCTGATCTTTGTAGTCCAGAAGTTTTTTTATCTAAATCTCTATATCCACTAGATATACCCGTTATACCATTTACAGAGTTACAAAATTTTTTTATTTTTTTTATTGTATTTTTTAATATTGAATTTATTATTTTAGGATTATTGTTTTTATTTAATCTATCTTCTGATATCTTGAATATTTTTGATTCAGCAAAATCTATCAAATCATTACTATTCATTCCATTAGGATCATATCCTGCATTAGCTATATCATGAGCTACAGATATAATATTTCTTACTATTGATTTTTCTTTTACAATTTTAGCATAAGTAATTATATTAGATACACTAGGAGTATTTTTAGATAATTCAGCTAAATAACTAAATCCTCCAATTTTCAATAAATTACCTTTTCTTTCTAAGTACTCCGACAAAGTTATCAAATCTATTGGCATATTTATATTATTTAAGTAAGACATTTCATTGAAAATGATGCAATGATTTGAGTAAAAAAAATCTTTATTTGTTATTTCATTAGATATAATATCCCAATATTCATTATCCAACATTAAAGCACCTAATAAAGATTGTTCTGCTTCTAAAGAATGTGGAGGTAATTTTATTTTATTAGTATTTACATTTTGATAATTATTAATTTTATTTAAAGAGTTTTTTAAATACATATTTAATTTAAATATTTAATACTTATTATTATTAAACTACTTCAATTTTTATAAAAAATATATTAATTAATTTTATTGTATATTTTGATTAATTCGTTTGTTGATATATCATATTTTCTAATTTTTTTATTTTCTATGTTCTTTTCTATATCTTTAGATATTTTTTTTCCTAATTCCACCCCAAATTGATCAAAAGAATTTATGTTCCAAATTACTCCTTGAACAAAAGTTTTATGTTCATAAATTGCAATTAATGCTCCTAAAATATAAGGATCTATACGTTTAAGTAATATCGTATTACTAGGTTTATTACCTAAAACAGATAAATGTATATTATTATTTTTATTTAATTCTCCGTTTTTTAATAATAAAGAATCTCCGAAAGCTAACGTATGTGTTTGTGAGAGTAAATTAGATATTAGTTTTTTATTTTTGTTTTTTTTACTATTTATTATTCCTATAAAATCGCATAAATTTATTCTATTTCCTTGATGTAACAATTGACAAAATGTATGTTGACTGTTTGTACCAATACCACCCCAAATTATAGAGCCAGTTTTATATTTTTTTATATATTTATTATTTTTATCTACATTTTTACCATTAGATTCCATAGATAATTGCTGATAATAATTGATAAAATTCGTCATGTAAGAACTATATATTATTATAGATTCTGTTTCTGTCTTGAAGAAATTATTGTACCAAATACTTATTAGAGCAGCTAAGACAGGTATATTTTTTTTAAATGGTGACAAGAAAAAATGTTTATCCATAGAATTAGCTCCTTTTAATAATTTTTTAAAATTTTTAAAACCTAAACATATTGCTATAGATATTCCAACAGATGACCACAAGGAATACCTACCTCCAACCCATTTGTATAAATTAAATATGTTATTTTCATATATACCAAAATTTTTAGCTAATTTTTTGTTATTAGATACAGCAAAAAAATGTCTTTTTATATTTTTTTTATTTACTTTACTTAAAAACCAATTTTTTATTTTACTGGCGTTATTTAAAGTTTCATCAGTTGTAAATGTTTTTGAAACAATTATGAATATTGTTGTTTCAAGATTTATTTCTTTTATTAAAGAATTATAATAAAAATTATCTACATTAGATAAAAAATGTACTTTTATATGATTTCTATAATAATTTAAAGCTTCAATTATCATTTTAGGTCCCATTTCTGAACCTCCTATTCCTATGTTAACTACATCAGTTATAGGTAAACCAGTGCATCCTTTCCATTTTCCGCTTATTATTTTTTTTGAAAATTTTTCTATTTTTTTTAATTCTTTATAAATTTTATTTTTTATTTTTTTATTATTTATTAAATTATCGAAATCCCTAAGCGCAACATGTAAAACAGACAAGTTTTCAGTATTATTTATCTTTTTACCTTTATACATATATGATATTAATTTATTTAAGTTACATTCTTTAGCTAAATTTATTAGCAAATTAATAGTATTTAAATTTAATATATTTTTAGAAAAATCAACGAATATTTTGTCTTCAAAATTAAAATAAAATTTTTTGAATCTATTTTCATCTTTTTTAAAAAGATTTTTTATACTTTTTTTTTTTATAGATTTAAAATGACACTTTAATTTTTTCCAAGATTTAGTTTTTGTGGGATCTATATTTTTCATTAAAATAGCACCAAAATAATAATTTTAAATAATATTTTTGTCAGGAGTGAAGAGACTCGAACTCCTATTCTTCGGTTTTGGAGACCGATGCTTTTCCATTTAAGCTACACTCCTATTTTACATATTTTTATAGATTATTAAAAACTCAAAAAAAACGATCTTTATATAAATAAGCCTCACGGGAAATTAGTATCGATTAGCTCAACATTTCACAATGCTTACACATTCGACCTATCTACGTCATTGTCTTTAACGTCCCTTAAGAAA